>NZ_WSUT01000005.1:3016804-3353608 GCF_009789535.1 Sphingomonas carotinifaciens
CGACAGCGGCATCCGCGCCGGTCGCCAGACCTTTGCCGATGGCCCGCAACTGTTGACCGTGCCGCGCGACAACAACACGCTGTTCTTCGTGCTCGACGGCGTCCGCGCCTATGCGCGGAATGCCACCACCCGGCTCGACGTCTTCGACCTGAACTACGTTGCCTATGGCTATGAAGGCTTGAGCGACGACCGCAAGAACGACAATGTCCGGTTCTCCGGCGCGACCTTCGGCTTCAAGATCCCCACCGACCTGTTCGGCGGATCGAAGCTGTATGCCGATCCGTTCGTCTGGCGCCTGCGCAACCGCGCGGCGACCTGGGGCGGCCGCATCGCGCGTGAAGAACGCTATTTCATCGGCCTGCACACCTATGGCGACATCGGCCCGGTCACCATCGACTGGACCGTCAACCATCAGGGCGGCACCTTCGGCAACCAGAATATCTCCGGCTGGCAGGCGTTCGTCGCGCAGACCTACAAGCTGGGCAAGACGGCCGATGCCCCGCGCGTCGGCGTCCATGTCGATTACGGCTCGGGCGGCGGCAGCTATGACGGCGGCACGCTGAACACGACCAGCGGCCTGTTCGGCAACAACATCTATTACAGCTACGGCCTGTTCCTGACGCCGACGAACTTGCTCTACACCGCACCGAATTTCACCTTTACCCCGATCAAGGGCGTGCGCCTCGCGGCCGAATACGGCTTTGCCTGGCGCCCGGATGAAAACGACGCGGTGTACCGCGCCAGTGGTGCCGCGCTGCCGGGCACGCAAACCGTCGACGGCCGCGCCATCGCCGAGGTCGCCCGGCTTCAGGCGGTGTGGAGCATCACGCCCCGCCTGTCCTTCACCGGCCGACTGGAACATCTCCAGGCGAAAACCGTGCTCGACCGGGCCGGCTTGAACAATTCGTTTTTCGCCGCGGGGTGGTTTAGCTTCCGGTTCTGATATCCTACGAAGAGGAATAGACATGGCATCAACCGCAATGGGTGCGGACACCCGCAACCACCGGCTGAAATCGATCATCGGCGGATCGACCGGCAATCTGGTCGAATGGTTCGACTGGTATGTCTATTCCGCCTTTACGCTCTATTTCGCGCCGCATTTCTTCCCATCGGAAGACCGCACCGCCCAGTTGCTGTCCGCCGCGGCGGTGTTCGCGGTCGGCTTCATCATGCGCCCGATCGGTGCCTGGATCATGGGCATCTATGCCGATCGCAAGGGGCGCAAGGCGGGGCTGACCCTGTCGGTCACCCTGATGTGCGCGGGCTCGCTCATCATCGCGGTCACGCCGGGCTATGCG
Organism: Sphingomonas carotinifaciens; assembly: GCF_009789535.1. Lineage (NCBI taxonomy): Bacteria > Pseudomonadati > Pseudomonadota > Alphaproteobacteria > Sphingomonadales > Sphingomonadaceae > Sphingomonas > Sphingomonas carotinifaciens. Next base: position 3,018,103 of record NZ_WSUT01000005.1, read on the forward strand.
ACGATCGGCCTGTTCGCCCCCGCCGCGCTCGTCATCGCGCGCCTGATGCAGGGCCTGTCGGTCGGCGGCGAATATGGTGCCAGCGCCACCTACCTGTCCGAAATGGCGGGCAAGGACCGGCGCGGCTTCTTCTCGTCCTTCCAATATGTCACGCTGATCTCCGGCCAGTTGCTCGCCATCTGCGTGCTGCTGATCCTCCAGACGGTACTGCCCGAGGCGGATCTCGACGCCTGGGGCTGGCGCATCCCGTTCGCGATCGGCGCGGTGCTGGCGGTCGTCGTCTTCTACATCCGCCGCGGCCTGGCCGAGACGGAAAGCTATCAGAACGCCAAGAAGGAAGGCGCGCCCAAGTCCGGCTTCCTGCAGCTCATCAAGCATCATCCGCGCGAAACGCTGACGGTGATGCTGTTAACCGCGGGCGGCACGCTCGCCTTCTACGCCTATTCGATCTACATGCAGAAGTTCCTGGTCAACACGTCAGGCTTCAGCCGCCCGGTCGCCAGCCAGATCAACGCCGCCACCCTGTTCGTCTTCATGCTGCTCCAGCCGCTCGCCGGCGGCCTGTCGGACAGGATCGGGCGAAAGCCGCTGATGGTCGCGTTCGGCATCGCCGGCGTCTGCTTCACCTATCCGATCTTCTCCACGCTGGAGACGACCCGCGACCCCTGGGTCGCCGGGGCGCTCGTCATGGCCGCGCTGATCATCGTCACCGGCTACACCTCGATCAACGCCGTGGTGAAGGCGGAGCTGTTCCCCGCGCATATCCGCGCGCTCGGCGTCGCGCTGCCCTATGCACTCGCCAACACCATCTTCGGCGGCACCGCCGAGTTCGTCGCGCTGAAGTTCAAGGATGCCGGGTTCGAGCGCGGCTTCTACTGGTATGTGACGGCCATGATCGCGATCTCGCTGGTCATCTACCTGCGCATGCGCGACACGCGGAAGAACAGCCTGATCATGGAAGACTGATCCTACGCCCTCTCCCCTCCGGGGAGAGGGAAGGGGCCCGCTGCCGCAAGGCAGTGGGAAGGGTGAGGGGCTGCCACAAGCGGAGCGCTGCTTGGCAGCCCCTCACCCTCCCATCGCTTCGCGACGGGGCCCTCCTCTCCCCTTTGGGGAGAGGGCTCAAACGTTACTTAACCTCACCCGCAAAGGTATAGATCCCCGTCATCGGATCGGGGCCCTGGCTGGCGATCTGCACCGGCGGCAGTGCGTCGACCATCGGCGCCTTCGGGGCATGGCCCGCATAGATGAAGCCCTTGGTCGGGTAGCTGGAGGTGCCCAGCCCGCCATTGGGGCCGTACCATACCTTGACCTGCGACCAGTCGTTGTTCGGCGAGATGTCGATGGCGCGCACGTCACGCTCGATGCCACCGCGGCGCGACCAGTTGGCATGGGTCAGCAGCACTTCGCGCTCGCTCACCACGCGCGATACCATCGCGACATGGCCGACCCGCATGCGCCGCGTCGCCTCGAATGCCAGCACCGATCCGGCCTGCGGGGTATGGCCGCGCTCGTACCGGCCCTCGGCCTGGCCCCACCAGGTATTCGCATTGCCATGAATGTCGATGCCCGAGATTTCGCGGGCATAGGGTGCGCACTGCCAGAATTGTGCGGCTGCGGGCGTGGCCATCATCAGGCCGCACGAAACCACCAGCGCAAAACGCGCTGCCAACGACTTTCCACTCACGTGCGACCCCCCGGTCCAATCTAGGTGATGAATTTTGGCTACGGGGTGCCGATATTTTTTGGAAGAGCGCCGGGAACCTTATCCGACGAACTGTGTTTCATCGTCGCCGACCTGCATGCCTGGCATGTACCGATCGTCGCGCGCTCTTCCAAAAGCTTACCGAATGGTTAATTCGCCGCCTTCATCAGGCGATCGACGGTGGTCGCCGTCACTGCGTGATAGCCCGGCCGCGCCTTGGCATAGATGCGCGTCGCCAGGGCGCGGCCCCAGTCGCCTTGCCCCCATAGCTGCGCAAACAGCGGCGCGACGAACTTGCGCCGTCCCTGACCGGTCAGGAACGCCTCCGCCGACGCCTTGGCCGGGGGATAGCGATTGGCCAGCGCCAGTTGCAGCCAGGCAAAGCGGATCTCGCTGTTTCCCGTCTCGTTCCAGTGGAACCGCTCGTCCAGCGCGCGCAGCCGCTCCGCCGGCATGCTGCGCGGCAACTGCGTCAGGAAGCGGACATATTCCTGCGTCGTCACCTCGCCGGGAACGGCCGACACCGGGCCGCCCGCCGCGAACGCCTTGGCCGCTGCATCGATCGCCGGGAACGCGTCGGATTTCACATGCACCGCGTTGGCGGGCACGCCGGGCTGGTACACCCACGCGTCCACCCCGATCCGCTCCGCCTCGCCCGGCTTCAACAGATTGGCCTTCAGATCGGCCAGGAACCCCGCGCTGGTCTGCGGCTGGAAGGCATGCACGTCGAAATAGCGGCGCAGATACGCATCCCACCGCGCCCGCCCCACCGTTGCCTCGATCGTGCGCAGGAAGGTCGCGCCCTTGTCATAGGCGATCTGGGTCATGCCGTCGTCGGGATCGCGCGACGCGTCCAGTTCCAGGTGCAGCCGCGTATCGGGCGATTGCGGGCCGCCCGCATCCTTCACCGCCGCCTGCATGTCGGTCCACGCCAGATCGGCCTCCATGGCCGCGCGGCGCTGGCCGTACAGCGACTCCATGATCCGGTTCTCGAAATAGCTGGTGAAGCCCTCGTTCAGCCAGAAATCGTTCCACGTCGCGTTCGTCACCAGATTCCCCGACCAGCTATGCGCCAGTTCGTGCGCGATCAGGCTGACCAGGCTGCGGTCGCCCGCAATCGCGGTCGGCGTGGCAAAGGTCAGGGTCGGGTTCTCCATGCCCCCGAACGGAAAAGAGGGCGGCAACACAAGCACATCGTACCGTCCCCAGCGATAGGGTCCGTACAGCCCCTCGGCCGCTGCCACGAACTTGTCCAGCTCCCCGAACTCATACGCCGCCTTGTCCAGCGTCACCGGCTCCGCCCAGATCCCCGTCCGCTCCCCCGTCGCCCGAAACGCAACATCCCCCACCGCCAGCGCGATCAGATAGGGCGCCACCGGCTTGTCCATCGCATAACGATAGGTACAGCGATCCGCCTTGCACACCGCCTTGCCCTTCGCCTCGCCGCTCATCACCGCCGTCAGCTTGGCCGGCACGTCGATCGTCGCGTCCCAGCTCTGGCGAATGCCCGGCGAATCCTGTGTCGGGATCCAGCTGCGATTCAGGATCGCCTCGCCCTGGCTGAACAGGAAGGGCTGCGTCTTGCCCGCGGTCTGCGCCGGGCTCAGCCATTGCAGCGCCTTCGCCTCGGGCGCGGAGGCATAGGCGATGCGGATCGTCTTGGCCCCGTTCAGCGTCACGGTCAGCGGCGCGCCGTGCACCGCGTCACCCTTGCCCACCGTATAGGGCAACGCCTTGCCACCCGCATCGGTGACCGAGACGATGCGCAAGTTGTTGTCGTCCAGCACCACCTGCCCCGCCCCCGGCCGGGCATCGATCGACAATGTCGCCACCCCGCGCAGCACATGGCTGTCGAAATCGGCGAACAGGTTCAGCGAGACATGGGAAACCCGCGCCTCCAGCGGCCGGGCATGGCTGTGCACGTCGCGCGCTTCTGGCGTGGCGAGCACAGGCGCCGTCTGTGCTGCAAGGGCGAGAATGGGGGCAAGCGCCAGAACGGTGGCAGGCATGGCAACTCCAAAGGTCAGTATGGCTGCACCTTAGGCGGATGCCGGCCGAATGGGAAATGAACTGCCACCATGCCCGCACCATCGACACCGCCACCATGCCCGCTAAAAGCCCCGCCATGCACTTCTGGCTTACCCCCGTCCTTGCCGCCGCCATCGCTGCGACGCTTCCCCAGACCCCTGCGCCACGACCGGAGACCGTCCATGCCGCCAGGGGCCTGTCCCGCGATGCCGCTGCCCGGATGCTCGACCAGATGGCGGCCGCCCGCCTTCAGGCGGTGGCCGACGAATATCGGACCCAGCTTGCGGCAAAGTCGATCACTATCGGCGACAAGACGCTGAAATGGGAAAGCAAGGTCTTCGGCACCGCGCCGAAGGGCGGTCGCAGTCTCTGGATTTCCATGCACGGCGGCGGCAATGCCGAGCCGGCGGTGAACGACCAGCAATGGCGCAACCAGATCCGCCTCTACGAACCGGCCGAGGGCATCTATCTCGCCCCCCGCGCGCCCACCGACACCTGGAACCTGTGGCACGAGGGGCATATCGATCCCCTGTTCCAGCGGCTGATCGACGCGCAGGTCGCGCTGAACGGCGTTGACCCGAACAAGATCTATCTGATGGGCTATTCCGCCGGCGGCGACGGCGTCTGGCAATTGGCGCCGCGCATGGCGGACCGCTTCGCCGCCGCCGCGACGATGGCGGGCCACCCCAATGAATCGACGCTGCTACCCTTGCGCAACCTGCCCTTCGCCATCTTCATGGGCGGCGCGGACAGTGCCTATGACCGCAACAAGATCGCCGCGCAAAAGGCCGCCGAGATGGACCGCCTGCACGCCGCAGACCCGGGCGGCTATGTCCACATGGCGCGCATCTATCCCGGCCTGCCCCACTGGATGAACCGCAAGGATGCAGAGGCGCTGCCCTGGATGGCGCAGTTCACCCGCAATCCCTGGCCGAAGCGTGTCGTCTGGGTGCAGGACGACGTGACCAGCGACCGCTTCTACTGGCTGCAGATCCCCGACGCCGCCGCCGCCAAGGCGGGCGACAAGATCGTCGCGACCGCAGATGGCCAGTCGATCACCCTGACCGGAGACGTGCCGGCCGGCACGTCCCTGCGCCTGTCGGATCACCTGCTAAACCTCGACCGCCCCGTCACCGTGACGGTGAACGGCCGCATCGCCTACAAGGGCAAGGTGCCGCGCACCGCCGCCGCCATTCAGGCATCGCTGGCGGAGCGCGCCGACGCCGCCTCCGCCGCCACGGCGATGCTCACCCTTTGAGCATCGCCGCAGTCGGCCGCTTTACCGTGCGGGAGCGGCCGGCGGCAGCGCGATCAGCGTCGGCGCATCCGCGACGAAGACGTCCAGCACGCCGTCCGCGATTCTGATCGGTCCGTCGAAGCGCGTCGCGCCGGGAATGCTCTGGACGGCCGCCGCCTCGCCCGCGATGCGTTTGGCATCGGCGAAGTAGCGCACCGCCGCACCATTGCCCCGGTCGGCGGCATCCAGCCCGGCCGCGGTCAGTCGCAACGCACGGCCCCAGCGCTGCATCGCATCCAGCCACGGGGCCGACTGGGCCGCAAAGCCCGGATCGACGGTGCCCGAGCGGATGATGTCGGGCGCCCCCGCCATCGCATCCGCCGTTTCGCGCAGTTCGGCGATCGCCTCGGCCCGCGCCGCCGCATCGCCGTCCGCGATCGCCTCGCGCACCCGGTCCAGCACCGCCTTCAGCCGCGGTGCCTGCTCCTGCCAGGGCTGGCTGCCAAAGGTCGGCGCCATGTGCTGCGTATCGAAGAACACCAGCAACGCCTCGGTCGCGCGGGCATCGCCCCCCGCCAGTTCGCGCGCCGCGGCATGCCAGGTCCGCTCCGCATCATAGCCCTTGTCGTTCCAGGCAAAGGCCGCAACGCCCGTCACCGCGACCCGGCTCGGCGCCTCCTGGTTCATCGGGTTGGACAGGATGCCGGTCAACTCGCTGGCCAGCCCCGCCTCACGCCGCGCATAGGGCGCCATCAGCAACCGCCCGGTCGTCTGCGCATAGTCGTTGACCGGATAATTGTCCCACAGCAGCGTCTTGCGCCCGAACGCCTTGGTCGCCGCCTTGGCGTCGGGCACCGAGATCGCCGGCGGCACCACGTCCGTGCCGGTCCATTGCACCACGATGCGCGGGTCGAGATGCTTGCGCAGTGCCGCCTTGTACGGGCTTTCCTTGGCGTCGAAATATTCGGTCGGCACCATGATCAGCGGTCGCGACGCCCGGTCCTTGGCAAGGAGATCGGCCTGCACTGCGTTCAACAGCTTCGACTGCGCAATCCCCGCCGCCTCCGCACCCGATGGGCCAAAGGCCGCCTTGTCCTGCTCGCAATTCCACTTGGTATATTCGATATCATCCAGCGCCACATAGAAGCTGTGGACGCCGATCCCGCGCAGCGCATCGAACTTGCGCTCCAGCGCGCTCAGGTCGGCCGCATCGGAAAAACACACCGTCGGCCCCGGCGAGATCGCATAAACGAAGTCGACATGGTTGCGCCGCGCCGCCGCGGCCAGCGTGCCCAGCGCCGACAGCGTCTCGGCGGGATAGGGCTCGCGCCAGCGATCGCGGGCATAGGGATCGTCCTTGGGGCTGTAGACATAGGTGTTCGCCTTGACGCTGGCAAGGAAGTCCAGATGCTTGGTCCGGTCCGCCATCGTCCAGGGCGCGCCGTAGAAACCTTCGATCGTGCCGCGGATGGGCATGGCCGGATGGTCCTGGATCACCAGCGCGGGGATCGTGCCGCGCCGTGCCAGTTGGCGGAATGTCTGCGCGGCATGGAACACCCCGTCGCCATCGCGCCCCGCCAGCGCGATCAGCCCGCCGCGCCCCTGCGCGACGCTGGTGATCGTATAGCCCTCGGCCTCATCACCGATCCTGGCCCCGCTGCGCGCCAGCGCATCGCGCACCACCGCATCGCCGCCGGTGCCCACCACGACATACACCCCGTCCAGCGTCGCCGGCACCCGCCGCGCGGTCGTGATCGTCTTGACTCCGGCCGAGGTCAGGATGCCACGCACCAGTGCCACCGTCGCGGGATCGGCATCGGCGCCGGCGACCAGCACCACCGAGGAACCCAAGGCGACCACCCCTTGCCCCAACGTCATCGATACCGGCGCGGGGAAGATCGCCGGCAACGTCGCCGGCTGTGCGGATGCGGGCGCCGCCATCACCGCCAGCGCCGCCGCCGCGACCATCATCGAGTTGGCGCCGATCCTGCCCATGCCTCGCGTCATCCCTGTTCTCCGGTATCGAATTGGTATTATTGACCAATGATTAGGAGGATGTGCGGGTCGCGGCAAGTCAGGGATGAGGTGGCACGATAAGGCCGACCGGCGGTCAGGGGGTGTTTGGCCGATTCCCGATAAAGCCGACGTCAAACCCTGCCGCCGCTGTTGCGTTGAACAGGCATTCCATCGGTCCGGTCTTCATGTCAGGCGGGGTCATGTGCTGCATGGCCCATTGTGTATTCAGCAGACGCGGACCATCGGCGGACTCTAGCGCCCCCTGCGCGTCGCAGAGCGTTTCGATCTTCCGGGCGAATGCCGCGTCATCGGTCAGGCCGGGGCGATAGTCAGGCAGACGGTCGAGAAGATCATGCTTGCGAAGCCAATCACGGGCGCGACTGACCATGACAGCGGCCATGCGAGCTTCACGAAGTGCCTCGAACCGAGGCTGAAGCGACGACGTCAGTTCCACGTCATAATAGTTTGCCGCCTTTTCGGCACAGGCAAGTTGCTGCTCGGTAACATGATCGGCCTTGGCAACGACAAGTATGTCGGCATCCAGATCCGCATCCGATCGCACCGACACCGTACCCAGTCCACATGCGCTCACCCGTTCGGCCGCCACTTGCGGCGTAACGATTTCATGGGCTTCTGTAAAACAAAGCCAAGTTGCGTCGTCGCTAGCAAGATAAGGAGCGCAGGCATCTCCGTATCATATGCTGGAAATGTCAACTTCCCTAGGCTGAATTATCAAATCACATATTCCTTCGCCCGACGAGCGAAGTCGATGCACCCCCAATGCCAAGTCATTGACCTTTTTACCAACGATGGATGATAACCCGTCCTCTTTCTGCATCATGCCATGCCATAGGCGTCTTGCCGCAAGCCTGCTTTTACGTAAAAGCGGAATCGAGTAGCTGTTCATGATGATGTGCAGCACGCACAACAAAAAGGGCCCCGCCACATCTGGCGGAGCCCTTCTGAACCTTTGGCGATCGCCCGCGATCAGTTCGTCGGCGTCGGCGCGCCAGGAACGGCGCCGCCCGGCATCGCACCACCAGGGGCCGCGCCACCCGGCATCGCGCCGCCCATGCCCTGGCGCATCTGCATCTGCCGCACGACGCTTTCCGGCAGGAAGTCGAGCAACTGCACGTCGAACACCAGCGTCGAATTGGCCGGGATCGGCCCCGCCTCGCGCTCGCCATAGCCCAGCGCGGCCGGGATCCAGACGCGGTACTTGGCGCCCTTCGGCATCAGCTTCAGCGCTTCGGAGAAGCCGGGCACCACCGCCGAAACCGGCATCGGCGTCGGTTGCTGCGACTTGTCGAACGTGGTGCCGTTCAGCAGCTTGCCCTCATACTGGACCAGCGCGACATCGGCATCGGTGGGCTTGGCCGCACCCGGCTGACCCGGCTCCAGCACCTTGTATTGCAGGCCCGAAGCGGTGGTCATCACGCCCTTGCCGCGGGCGTTGCGGGTCAGGAAGTCGTCACCCTGCGTGGCCAGCGCGACGGCCGCGACGCAGGCGAGCACCAGCCCCAGCCACAGATAGATGAGATAGCTGCGCTTGACGGGCTGCAGCGGCACGGCGGTGACGGTGGACATCGATTAGCACCTGCTTCTTCGGTGCCGGTCCGGCCGTCACCGGTGATAGGTCGGGAAACGTGACGCCGGACGGCCACGCCCCGTGGATACGGAGCGCGGCCTGATGCCCGGCCGGTCGCTTACCGGGCGCCGTCGCGCTCGGCGCGCTTGCGCTCCAGCTTGCGCGACCGACGCACGGCAGCGGCACGCTCGCGCGCACGCTTCTCCGACGGCTTCTCATAATGACGGCGCAGCTTCATTTCGCGATACACGCCCTCGCGCTGCAGCTTCTTCTTCAGCGCGCGAAGAGCCTGGTCGACATTGTTGTCGCGAACGATGATCTGCATAAAACCAAAAAACTCCGGTCGATGGGCGCTGTCCATGCCGGAGCAGCGGTCAATCTGAATGGCAAATAGTCGGCGCGAACGAGTCCGCGTCGAGAACAGGCGGCGCCTAGCAGCACCGGGCATCCTTGGCAAGCGCGTCTCGCCATGATCCGCTACCCGACGCCGATGTGGCCAAGATGCAACAACGGGCCCATCATCGCATGATCGTTACGGGATGTTGCAGTCCTGTCATGTGCGCGATACGCCTGTGCCCGATCCCTTGGCGCATGTTGCAAACGGCCGCAGACTTGGACCTGTCCACCCGCCTCCTCATCGTCGACGACGATCCCGGCATTCGTGAACTGACCGCAGGCTTCCTCGCTGCGCATGGCTATGTGGTCGATACCGCCGCCGATGCCACCGAAATGCGCGCACAGATGACGCGCGAGGCCTATTCGCTGATTGTGCTGGACGTGATGATGCCGGGAGAGGACGGCTTGTCCATCCTTCGCACACTTGACCGCGCGACGGCGCCGTCGGTCATCATCCTGTCGGTGATCGGCGAGGAAGTGGACCGAATCGTGGGACTGGAAATGGGTGCGGACGATTACATCGCCAAGCCGGCCAATCCGCGCGAGTTGCTGGCGCGTATTCGCTCCGTTCTGCGCCGCAATGCCACCGCCCCGGCACGCATCGAGCCCCCCGCACCCGCCGCGCGCCCGCTGCAACGCTTTGCTGGCTGGCGGCTGGACCCGATCGGGCGCCAGTTGCTCGATCCGGACGAGGTCGTCATCAACCTGTCGGATGGCGAGTTCCGGATGCTGATGACCTTTGTCGATCATCCCCGCCGCGTGCTCAGCCGCGACTTCCTGCTCGATCATGCCCGCGGGGTCACCGCCGAACACTTCGATCGCGCGATCGACGTGCAGGTCAGCCGGCTGCGTCGCAAACTCAATCGTGGCGACATGCGCGGCGGCGACGACCTGATCCGCACCGTGCGCAACGAAGGCTATATGTTCGTCGCCGATGTTGAGACGCGCTGACCCCGTCGGACCGCCCGATCCGCCGTCATCCCGTCGGGCATCACCCAGTCTGGCACAGCCGATCTTTGCGCTGGTCATCGCCTCGGTCATGGTCGCGACGCTGACCTTGTTCGTCATCACCTTCAATGGCCCCCCGCCCCGCGACCCGCCCCGCCCCCTGAGCGTCCTCGCCGCCACCCTGGAAACCGGCCGCAGCCCGGATCAGCGCGGCCCCGCCCTGATCGTCCACCGCGAAGCGACCGCGCCCGAACCGCAAGTCGGCGAAACGCCCAACCCCTACGTCGCCCGGCGTCTCGCAGAGCTGCTTGGCGTGCCCATGGCACAGCTCCGGGTCTATTCGGGTGGCGTACCCTATCGCCTTCCTTTCGAGCCTCCCCGCGGGATCGAGGAGGGGCGCCCCCCGCCCGGTGTCGATTCGATCCGGCCTGACTGGCTGGGCGGTCACTTCACGGTGGCGTTACGCCGCCCCGATGGCTGGCACGTACTGCGCAATGCCCCCTACAGCGTGTTCACGCCTTGGCACGCTGCGGTTCTGGCGGGCATGCTGGTTGCGATCCTGCTCCTCTCCATCCCGGCCTGGATGCTGGCGCGTGCGATCTCGCGCCCCCTTGCCCAACTGGCCGCCGCCGCCGATCATGCGCGCGCTGGTGCCGATCTGCCGCCCCTGCCCGACAGCCGCTCGCGCGAGGTGCGCCGCCTGTCTGCGGCGGTGCGTGCGATGCATGCGCGGCTGGCGGGCCATGCCGAACAGCGCACCGTCATGCTGGCCGCGATCGCGCATGATCTCGGCACGCCGCTTTCCCGCCTCGCCTTTTGGATCGAACAACTGCCCGAGACTGCGCATGCTCGCGCCAGCGCTGACATCGACGAGATGCGGGCATTGATCGGTGCCGCCCTGCGCTTCGCCCGCGACGAGGCGGTGGCACCGATGCGCGCCCGTATCGATCTCGGCGCACTGCTCGACTCGCTGGTCGAGGATATGGCCCAGGCGGGCGAGCCGGTGACGCTGATCGCCAGCCCCCGCGCCATCGTTCGCGGCGATTCGGTCGCATTGCGCCGGCTATTCACGAACCTCGTCGCCAACGCCGTGCGCTACGGCGAATGTGCGATCGTCGGCTGGACCCTTGATGGCGAAACAGTAACCGTCACCGTCGATGATGCCGGCCCCGGCGTCGATCCCGCACAGGTGGGCCGCCTGTTCGAACCCTTTGTTCGCGGCGATCCGTCACGCAATCGCGCCACTGGCGGCACCGGACTGGGCCTTGCCATCGTTCGCGCGATTACCGAACGCCATGGCGGCGAAGTGACGCTTGGCAATCGCCCCGATGACGCCGGCGCGCGTGCCAGTGTCACGCTGCCCCTGTCGCACTGACGCCGACACGCCGACACAATATTTCAGTGTTCTGACATACGCTGGCGACATGCGCCCGCCACCTTGCTGGACGACGAAATGATACTTGGCAGGGGGCAAGCAGGATGCACATGCAGCACGATCACGAGGTGGAAGACCATGATCTGGGCCTCGCCCATGACCTGAAGGTGATGAACGCGATGATCGCCCGTCGCCGCGCGTTGAAGTGGTTTGCCGGGGTTGGCACCGCCGCCGTGGTCGCCGGTTGCGGCGGCAGCGAAGCCGACACGGTTTCCGTGGTCAGCAGCGCCACCGCCACCGCGACGCCGACACCGACCGCAACGGCCACACCAACGCCGACGCCGACATCGACGACCACCACCGGTTGCATCGCCGATCCTACGGAAACCAACGGCCCTTATCCCGCCGATGGTACGAACACGTCCAGTGGCGCCACGTCCAACGCTCTCACCACCAGCGGCATCGTCCGCTCCGACATCCGCTCCAGCTTCATCAGCAGCAGCACTGTCGCCACGGGCGTCCAACTCACCCTCACCTTGAAGGTGGTGAACGTCAACGCCAGCTGCGCCGCGCTATCGGGCTACGCCGTCTACATTTGGATGTGCGATCGCAGCGGCCACTACTCGCTCTACACCGCCGCGACCGAAAGCTATCTGCGCGGCGTGCAGGTGACCGACGCAAATGGCGAGGTGACGTTCACCATGATCGTTCCCGGCTGCTACAGCGGACGCTGGCCGCATATCCATTTCGAAGTCTTTTCCAGCCTGACCGCGGCAACCAGCGGCCGCTACGCCGTGCTGGTCTCGCAATTGGCCCTGCCCAGCGCGGTCTGCACCACCGTTTATGCCGACACCACCACCTATCCCAGCAGTGCCACTAACTTCGCCCGCATCAGCCTGTCGTCCGACAATGTCTTCGGTGACAACACGGCTGCCCAGATCGCGCAGCAGACGCCGACCCTAACGGGCAGCGTTGCCGCCGGCTATACCGGCTCGGCCGTGATCGGCATCGCGCGCTGATCTTCACCGGATCGGCAGGAACGCTCCCGGTCCTGCCGTACAAAGGCACGACGCCCCCCTGTCGTCGTGCCGCCCCGGTCGACCTCGTTACGGTCGACCGGGGCCCCCTTTCGGGCTGGCGCCCGCCCCGCTAAGGCAGCGCCATGACGACGCCGCTCACCCTCTATAACAGCCTGACGCGCAATCCCGAGCTGTTCCAGCCGCTCGACCCGGCAAACATCCGCGTCTATTCCTGCGGCCCCACCGTCTACAATTATGCGCATATCGGCAATCTGCGTGCCTATGTCTTTACCGACACGCTGTCGCGCACGCTGACCTGGAAAGCCCCCGCCATGGGCTGGGGCGCGCTCACCCACATCATCAACATCACCGATGTCGGCCACCTGACCTCGGACGCCGATGCCGGCGACGACAAGATGGAAGCCGCCGCCAAAAAGACCGGCCAGGATATCTGGGCGATCGCCGCCCATTACACCGCCGCGTTCAAGCAGAACCTTTCCGACCTCGGCATCCGGGAGCCGACCCGCTTCCCGCTCGCCACCGACCATGTGCAAGCGATGATCGACTTCGCCGTCGCGATCGAGGCGAAGCACTGCTACCGGCTCGCCGACGGCCTGTATTTCGATACCAGCACCGTGCCCGATTATGGCCGCCTCGCGCGGCACAGGGACGACGAGGGCGAAAGCCGCATCGACCCGGTCGAGGGCAAGCGCCACGCCGCCGACTTCGCGATCTGGCGCGCCTCCACCCCGGGCGAGAATCGCCAGATGGAATGGGACAGCCCCTGGGGTCGCGGCGCGCCGGGCTGGCATCTGGAATGCTCGGTGATGAGCCAGATGTATCTGGGCGAACGCTTCGACATCCACACCGGCGGGATCGACCACCGCGAGATCCACCACCCCAACGAGATCGCGCAGAACCAGGCGCACAGCTGCTCGGCGGATACCGGCGCGACGATCTGGATGCACAACAACTTCCTGGTCGAGCGCTCGGGCAAGATGTCCAAGTCGTCCGGCGCGTTCCTCACGCTTCAGGCGCTGGTCGATCGCGGCTTCCACCCGCTCGCCTACCGGCTGATGTGTCTTCAGGCGCAATATCGCTCCGAAATGGAGTTCAGCTGGGACAATCTGGCCGCCGCCCAGACCCGGCTGAAGCGCCTCGTCCAGTCGGTGGAGGTCCTGCGCGCGCGCAGCGACGCCCCCGACAAGGGCGATGCAGCGGACTATCGCCAGCGCCTCGACGCCGCCTTGTCCGACGACCTCGCGACGCCCCGCGCGCTGCCGGTGCTGGACGAGCTGCTCGCCGACAAGCGCATCGCCCCCGCTCGTCGCCTGGCGGCACTGGACGATTTCGACGCGGTACTGGGCCTGCAACTCACCACGCTGACCCGCGCCGCGCTGCGCGTCCGTCCCGCCGCGGCGACGCTGACGGAAGCGGAGGTCGAGGCGCATCTGGCCGAACGCCGCGAAGCGCGCGCGGCGAAGGATTTCCCCCGTTCGGATGCGATTCGCGACGCACTAGCGGCCGGCGGCGTGGAGGTGATGGATGGCGACCCGCTCGGCTGGGACTGGCGCCCGACGCTCTGACCGGGCGTCGGCATGTCCTGCTCAACCGGTCTGTGGTGCCCCTGGCCGGACTCGAACCAGCATGCCTTGCGGCGTTCGATTTTGAGTCGAATGCGTCTACCAATTTCGCCACAGGGGCAGCGAAGCCGCGTCGCTAGACGAGCGGGCTTCGCTTCGCAAGTCATCAATTCACCGGCGGTCGCCGACGATAGCTGAGTGCTTCGGCCACATGCAGGCGCCGCACCGTTTCGCTGCTGTCCAGATCGGCGATGGTGCGCGCCACGCGCAGGATGCGGGTAAAACCCCGCGCCGTCAGCCGCATCGCCTCGGCCGCCTGCGCCAGCAGCGCCCGCCCCGCCCCGTCCGGCGTGGCCACCCGGTCGAGCAGCGCGCCATCCGCCTCGGCATTCGTCCGCACGCCATGCCCGCCATAGCGTGCCGCCTGCACCGCCCTCGCCGCCGCGACGCGCGCCGCGACCTCTGCCGACCCTTCCGCCGGCGGCGGCAGCATCAGGTCGACGGCGCTTACCGGCTGCACGTCGATATGGATGTCGATCCGGTCCAGCAATGGCCCCGACACCTTGGCCTGGTAATCCGCGGCACAGCGCGGCGCCCGTGCGCAGGCGAGTGCGGCATCGCCCAGATGACCGCAGCGGCACGGGTTCATCGCCGCGATCAACTGCACGCGCGCCGGAAAGGTGACATGCGCATTGGCCCGCGCCACGCTGACGCTGCCCGTCTCCAGCGGCTGGCGCAGCGAATCGAGCACCGCGCGCTGGAATTCGGGCAGTTCGTCCAGGAACAGCACGCCCAGATGCGCAAGGCTCACCTCGCCCGGCTTCACCTTCAGCCCGCCGCCCGTCAGCGCCGCCATCGATGCGGAGTGATGGGGATGGCGGAAAGGCCGCACCCGCGTCAGCCGCCCGCCCGCCAGCGTGCCCGCCACCGATTGCACCATCGACACTTCCAGGGCCTCGGCCGCGTCCAGCGGCGGCAGGATGCCCGGCAGGCACGCCGCCATCAGCGACTTGCCCGATCCCGGCGGCCCGCACATCAGCAGGTTGTGCCCGCCCGCCGCCGCGATCTCCAGCGCACGCTTGGCGGTTTCCTGCCCCTTCACTTGCGCCAGATCCGGCCCAGACGCCGCATCGTCCACCGCCCCCGGCACCGGCGCCGACAGCAATTGGTGCCCCTTCAGGTGGTTGATGAGCGACAACAGATCCGGCGCCGCCACCACCGCGACCGATCCCGCCCATGCCGCCTCCGGCCCCTGCGCCGCCGGACAGATCAGCGCCTTGTCCTCGGCGGCGGCATGCAGCGCGGCGAGCAGCACGCCCGGCGACGGGGCGATCCGCCCGTCCAGACCCAGTTCGCCGACCACGACATGCTCGGCCAGCGTCTCGGCATCGATCACCCCCATCGCACCCAGCAAGGCGAGCGCGATCGGCAGGTCGAAATGCGATCCCTCCTTGGGCAGGTCGGCCGGCGACAGGTTGACCGCGATCCGCTTGGGCGGCAGGGCCAGCCCCATCGCCGCGATCGCTCCGCGCACCCGCTCGCGGCTTTCGCCCACCGCCTTGTCGGCCAGTCCCACCAGGTTGAACGCCGGCAGGCCGGGAATCAATTGCACCTGCACCTCGACGGCGCGCGCCTCCAGCCCCAGATACGCCACCGTGGACACGATCGTTGCCATGCATTCCCCCCGCCCCATCTGTAACGCTTTTTCACCAGCGAAACAGATGGCATCGTGCGGGGACCGCGGATGATGCAGCGCGTTGACTTGGGGACCTGCTTTGCCTATGCGCACCCCCAGCAAGGCCGTCCCCGTGGCGGCCCTTTTCTATTCAGACGTACTCAAGGAATGAACCATGAAGCGGACCTTTCAGCCGAGCAACCTGGTGCGCGCACGTCGTCACGGCTTCCGCTCGCGGATGGCGACGCCGGGCGGCCGTGCAGTGATCCGCGCGCGTCGTGCACGCGGCCGCAAGAAGCTGTCGGCGTAACCACGCTTACCCGCCGCCGCGATTTCCTCGCGGCCAATGGCGGGCGGCGCGTGGCGATGCCGGGCTTCGTGCTCCAGCTGCGCCCGCGCCATGATGGCGAGGCCGGCATGCGCGTCGGCTTCACCGTCACCAAGAAGATCGGCAACGCCGTGGTACGCAACCGGATGAAGCGCCGGTTGCGTGCCCTCGCGCGCGACCTGTTGCCCGCGCACGGTCTGCCCGGCGCGGATCATGTGCTGATCGGCCGCAGCGGCGGGATCGAGCGCGACTATCAGGCGCTGACCGCCGAGCTGGTCAAGGCGCTGGGGCGGGCACGCCGGGCGTGCCAGGACGCGTGACAGAGCGCGTGATAGCCCGCCTCCTCATCCTCATCGCCCGCGGGTGGCAGCTTGGCCCATCGGTCATCCTGCCGCCCACCTGCCGTTTCCAGCCAAGCTGTTCGGCCTATGCAATTGAGGCGCTCTCCCGCTATGGCGCAGCCAAGGGGGGTTGGCTGGCGCTCAAGCGGATCGCGCGCTGCCATCCCTGGGGCGGGTGTGGGCCCGATCCGGTTCCCTGATGATATGGGGCATCTATCGTGAATGATGATCGCAAGAATTTCGTCCTGTTCGCGGTGATCGCGGCGCTGATCCTGTTCGGCTGGCCGCTGATCCAGGGCAAGTTCTTCCCCACCGCCAATCCACCCGCCACCAAGATCGTGGACGGCAAGTCCAGGCCCCTGCCCCAGCCGGGCGCGGACCCGACCGCCGACGCCCCCTCGGCGATCCGCGAGCGTCAGGTGGTGCTTCGCGAAACCCCGCGCATCGCGATCGAGACGCCGCAGATGCGCGGATCGATCAACCTGCGCGGGCCGCGCATCGATGACCTGGTGCTGATCGACTACAAGGAAACGGTCGCCAAAAACTCGGCCCCCATCCGCCTGTTGTCGCCGGCCGGTGCGCCGGACGCCTATTTCGCCGGCTTTGGCTGGCGCAGCGAGGGACTGAGCCCGCCCGCCGCCGATGCGGTGTGGACCGCCTCCGCCCCCGTGCTGCGCCCCGGCCAGCCGGTCACCCTCACCGCCGCCAACGCGACCGGCCAGCGCTTCCAGATCCAGATCGCGGTCGACGACGGCTACATGTTCACCGTCCGCCAGACGGTCGCCAATGCCGGCAACGCCCCGGTGCCCGTCGCCGCCTATGGCCTCGTCAACCGCTCGGGCGTGTCGAAGGACCCGGACAGCTGGACGATCCACACCGGCCCGATGTCGGTCAACAACGGCGCTGCAAACTACAAGCCCGACTTCTCGGATGTGGACGAAGGCCCGCAGCGTTTCTCCACCAAGGGCGGCTGGCTCGGCTTCACCGACAAATACTGGCTGACCGCGCTGATCCCCGATCAGGCGGCGCAGTTCGACGGCCAGTTCCGCGCCGGCGCGGGCAAGACCTATCAGGCCGATTATGCCGTGGCCCCGCGCAGCGTCGCGCCGGGTCAGGCCATTACCCAGACCTCGCGCTTCTTCGCCGGCGCCAAGGAAGTTCGCCTGCTCGACCGCTATACCGACAAGCAGGGCGTGACGAAGCTCGACTATGCGATCGACTGGGGCTGGCTGCGCGTCCTGGAAAAGCCGATCTTCTATTATCTCGACTGGCTGTTCCGCATGGTCGGCAACTTCGGCGTCGCGATCATCCTGCTGACGGTCACCATCCGTCTGCTGATGTTCCCGATCGCCCAGCGCCAGTTCGCCTCCATGGCGTCGATGCGCGCGGTGCAGCCCAAGATGAAGGCGTTGCAGGAACGCTACAAGGACGACAAGGTCCGCCTCCAGCAGGAGGTGATGGCGCTCTACAAGCAGGAAAAGGTCAATCCGCTCGCCGGCTGTCTGCCGACGCTGATCCAGATCCCGATCTTCTACGCGCTCTACAAGGTGCTGATGCTGACGATCGAAATGCGTCACCAGCCCTTTGTCGCCTGGATCAAGGATCTGTCCGCGCCCGATCCGCTGACCCCGGTGAACCTGTTCGGCCTGATCCCGTTCACACCGCCCCACTTCATCGCGATCGGCGTCGTGCCCATCCTGCTCGGCATCTCAATGTTCTTCCAGTTCCGCCTCAACCCGGCCCCCATGGACGACACGCAGAAGCAGGTGTTTGCGATCATGCCCTGGGTGCTGATGTTCGTGATGGCGCCGTTCGCGGTCGGCCTGCAGGTCTACTGGATCACCACCAACTGCATCTCGATCCTGCAACAGCGTTTGCTCTATGCCCGTCATCCCGGGCTCAACCAGGCGGCAACGAAGTGACCGACTTTGCCCCGCAGGGCAGCTTTGACGAAGAGACGGTGGAGGCGGCACGCAAGCTGTTCGCCGGCCCCGTCTCCTTTCTGAAATCGGCGCCCGCGCTTCAGCACCTGCCCGATGCGGTGGTGCCCGAGGTGGCGTTCGCCGGCCGGTCGAACGTCGGCAAGTCGTCGCTGCTCAACGCACTCACCAACCGCAACGGTCTGGCCCGCACCTCGAACACGCCCGGCCGCACGCAGGAGTTGAACTTCTTCGACATCGGCCAGCCGCCGGTCTTTCGCCTTGTCGACATGCCCGGCTACGGCTTTGCCAAGGCGCCTAAGGACATGCTCAAGCAGTGGCGGTTCCTGGTGAACGACTTCCTGCGCGGGCGGCAGGCGCTGAAGCGCGCACTGGTGCTGATCGACGCGCGCCACGGCATCAAGGACGTTGATCGCGAAATCCTTGAAATGCTCGACAAGGCGGCGGTCAGCTACCGCATCGTCCTGACCAAGGCCGACAAGGTCAAGGCGACCGACCTCGCCGCCGTCCGCGAGGCGACCGAGACGGAGGCCCGCAAGCGCCCCGCCGCCCACCCCGACATCCTCGCCACCTCCAGCGAGGGTGGCATGGGCATCCCCGAACTCCGCGCCGCCGTCCTCGAAGCGATCGGTTAATCCTCTGCACCCTCTCCCCCGCGGGGAGAGGGCAAAAGCCTCACGCATAGGCTGGCGACCTCCGCAAAACCCGATAAGCATGCCCCCACGACATAAGGGGGAAGATAATGCTGAAACTCAGCCTCACGGCACTCGCACTCGCCACCTGCGCGCCTCTATCTGCCCAGCAGGTCAGCGCCGACTGGGTCCGCGCCCACGAGACCTTCCTCGCCGGTGACGAACTCGCCGGCCGCGGCAGCGCGACGCGCGACGAAGCGATCGCCGCCGCCTATGTCGCCACCCAGTTCCAGGCTTACGGCCTGAAACCCCCGCCCGGCATGACCGGCTATATCCAGAAGGCGCCCGTCTTGCGCCGCTTCGTCGCCGGCGCGCCCAGCCTGACGCTGGGGGATGCGCCCATCGCCGGCCTGACCCTGAGCCGCGCCCCCGGCGGCACCGTCACCGGGCGCGCACAGGTCGCCCGTACCGCATCGCGCGTCCGCACCGGCACACCGATCGTGATCTATACCGGCCTCGCCGACGATTTCGCGGCCGCCATCGGCGCTGCACGCGACAAGGGCGCATCGCTCATCATCGGCCCCGCGCCGGACAAGCCCGGCCCGGCCTGGGCCGTCGGCCGCCCCCTCGGGGTCCGGCTGGCCGACGATGCCGACCCCGGCCTGACCATCGCCATGCTGCCACCGGCTACCCTCGCCGATCTGGCGCGCCGGGCGGGCCGGCAGACGATCCGCTTCGACCTTCCTTTCCGCGAGGAACGCACGGAGACCACCAACGCCATCGGCTATCTGCCTGGCACCGATCCCGCCGCCGGCATCCTGCTGCTGTCCGCCCATCTCGACCATCTGGGAGTCGAGGATGGCACGATCATGCACGGCGCGAACGACGACGCCTCGGGCACCGTCGCGGTTCTCGAACTCGCCCGGACGCTTGCCGCCGGCAAGCCGATGAAGCGCGGCATCCTGTTCGGTGCGTTCGGCGCGGAGGAGCTGGGCCTGCTCGGCTCCAAATATTTCGGCACCCACCTGCCCGTCCCCGTCGAGCGTATCGCCGCCAATATCGAGTTCGAGATGATCGGCGCGCAGGACCCGAAACTGCCCAAGGGCGCGCTGATGATGACCGGCTACGAACGCTCCGACCTCGGCGAGCGCCTCGCCGCCCACGGCGCGCGCCTCGCGCCCGATCCCTATCCGGACCAGAACTTCTTCCGTCGTTCCGACAACTATTCGCTCGCGCTGCGCGGCGTCGTCGCCCACACGCTGTCCGGCTGGGCCGTCGTCCCGACCTATCACCAGCCGACCGACACGATCGCGGCGATCGACTTTCCCTTCATGACGCAGGCGATCGCCGCGCTGGTCGACCCCATCCGCAATCTCGCCGACAGCGACGCGGCACCGACATGGAAGCCGGGTGGTCGCCCCAAGGCGGATTGAGCCCGGCCGCCACCCCCGCTAGGCACGGTGGCATGAAGCTCATCATCGGCAACAAGGCCTATTCGTCCTGGTCGCTGCGCGGCTGGCTCGCCGCCAAGCAGTCCGGCCTTCCCTTCGAGGAGGTGGTCGTGCCGCTCTACGACGCGGACTGGGACGCCAGGCGCGAGGGGGCGGAATTCGCCCCCTCCTCGGGCAAGGTGCCGATCCTGTGGGACGGCGACGCCGTGGTCTGGGACAGCCTCGCCATCGTCGACTATCTCGCGGACAAGGTCGGCCGTGACCGTTTCTGGCCGGCAGACGAGGCCGCACGCGCCATGGCGCGCTCGATGGCGGCGGAAATGCACGCCAGCTTCACCGCGCTGCGCCGCAAGCACAGCATGAACATCCGTCAGGTCTATGAGGCGCGCCGCCCCGATGACGACGTGCTGGTCGATCTCGCCCGCATCATGGAGCTTTGGGCGCAGGCGCGCGCCCGCTTCGGCGGCAATGGCGATTTCCTGTTCGGCAGCTTTGGCGCCGCGGACATCATGTTCGCCCCCGTCGTCACCCGGATCGTCACCTACCAGCTTCCCATCGCCCGCTTCGCCGCCGGCTATATGGACGCCGTGCTCCAGCATCCGTTCATGCAGGACTGGATCGCCGCCGCGCAGGAAGAGGAATGGCTGATCGAACGGTTCGAGCAGCCGACGCCGTGATCGACGTCCTCACCCTCGCGCAAGACCTGCTCCGCACCGAAAGCGTCACCCCGGCGCAAGGGGCCGTGTTCGACATACTGGAAACCGCGCTGGTCCCGCTCGGCTTCACGGCCGACCGGTTCGTGGTCGGCGAGGCGCCGGACGGCCCGGTCGAAAACCTGCTGGCGGTGCGGGGCGGCACCGGCCCGCACCTCGCCTTCGCCGGCCATGTCGATGTCGTCCCCGCCGGCGAGGGCTGGACCGGCAGTCCATTTTCCGGCGCGGTCCGCGACGGCCTGCTCTACGGCCGCGGCGCGGTCGACATGAAGGGTGCCGTCGCCGCCTTCATCGCCGCCTGCGCCGCCGCGCCCGCCGCCATTCCCGTCAGCCTCATCATCACCGGCGACGAGGAGGGTCCCGCCACCTACGGCACCCGCGCCCTGATCGACCGCATGCGCGAGCGGGGTCTGCGCCCCGACCTCTGCCTCGTCGGCGAACCCACCTCCGCCGCCCGCCTCGGCGACATGGTCAAGATCGGCCGTCGCGGCTCGGTCAACATCTGGATCACCGTGCCCGGCCGACAGGGCCACGTCGCCTACCCCCACCTTGCCGACAACCCTGTCACCCGCCTGATCGCCATCCTCTCCGCGATCGACGCCATCACCCTGGACACCGGCAACGCCTGGTTCCAGCCCTCCAACATCGAGGTCACCGACCTCCATGTCGGCAACCCCGCCCACAACATCATCCCCGGCAGCGCGCAGGCCCGCCTCTCGATCCGCTTCAACGACGAACATAGCGGCCAGTCGCTGATCGATCGCATCGCGGCCGTCGCCGCCGCGCACGCACCCGGCGCCGAGGTTACCGGCCGCATCTCGGGCGAGGCGTTCCTGACCGAGCCCGGCGCCTTTTCCACGCTGGTATCCGATGCGATCGAGGACGAGACGGGTTCGCGGCCCGAGCTTTCCACCACCGGCGGTACATCGGACGCACGTTTCCTGTCGAAACTCTGCCCCACGGTCGAATTCGGCCTGCTCAACGCGACTATGCACAAGGTGGACGAGGCGGTGGCGGTGGACGATCTCCACGCCCTCACCCGCATCTATGCCGGGATCATCGCTCGCGCGGGCGCCTGATGACGATATAGAGCGCGCCCTGTCCGCCATGGCGGGGATGCGCGCCGCGCACCGCCGCGATATGATCGGCATGGCGCGATCCCGCCAGCCAGTCGGCGATGGCGGCCCGGATCGCACCGCGCGCATGCGGGCGTTCGCTTTCCGGCCGCGGTGGCTTGCCGGTGACGAGCAGCAACAGCCGGTCGCCCCGCCCGATCGCGCGCTCCAGTCCGCGGTCGAGCATCGCATGCGCCGATGCCAGCGTATGACCGTGCAGATCGATCGAGCTGTCCGGGATCACCGCGCCGCGGGTCAGCCGCTTGTCCCAGCCACCGTCCAGCGTCTCGCCGGGCCCCTTGCGCACGGGCGGCGGGGCGACGGCCGGCTGGCGCACCGGCGGCACGCGCCCGCGCACCTTGGGCGCACCGGGCGTCGGCAGGGTTTCCGCGGCGACCGGCACCGGCGCCGGGCGCGCGGGCACGACGGCGGCGCGCAGCGGGCGCACGCTCGCCATCACCCGCTGCCACAGCAGCGCCTCGTCAGAATTGAGGGACCGCACCGCCCACCCCTGCCTGCAACCGCGCAAGCGTGCCCACGGGGAGCAGCAGGAACGCCGTGCCCCGCCCGGACATGCCGCCCGCCACGCTGCGTGCCGTCTCGCCCGCGCCCCAGAAGGTGTCGAAGCGGTTCGACCCCTTGATCGCCCCGCCGGTATCCTGCGCCACCCACAATCCGGTCACGTCCTGTCGATCCATCGACAGGAACACGGGCGCGCCCAGCGGCACATATTTGGGATCGGCCGCGGCACTCACCTGGCCCGTCACGGCATAGCCCATCGCACCCTGGGGCGGCCCGTCAAGTTCCCGGAAGAACACGAAACTCTTGTTCTCGCGCATCAGCGCGCGGCCCTCGTCGGGATGGTCGTGCAGCCACTGCACGATCCCTTGCATCGACGCCTGCCCCGGCTGCAACAGCCCCCGCTGCCGCATCAGGCTCCCGATCCCGGTATAATCCCGCCCGTTCTGCGTGTCGTATCCGATCCGCATGATCGACCCGTCGGGCAGGCGCAGCCGCCCGGAGCCCTGGATCTGGAGGAAGAACACCTCGACCGCATCCTTGCCCCAGGCAAGGATCGGCGCCCGTCCGTCCAGCGATCCCTGTTCGATCGCGGTGCGGTCGTCGAACGGCACGAAATTCGTGCCTGCGACCTTGCCGCGGATCTTGCGCCCCTTCAGGCTGTCCGAGAACTGGCCGAGATCGACATCGATCAGGTCGCGCGGCCGGGCATAGATCGGCACGTCATATCCCGAGCGTCGCTCGCGCGAGCCAAGGATTTCCGGCTCGTAATAGCCGGTGGCGAAAGCCTTGCCGTCGCCCACCTGCACCGCTTCGAAATAGCGTGCAAAGAAATCCCGCGCCCGCCCGCCGCTTCGCGCCGCGGCACAGGCCGGGCCCCAGTCCGCCCCCCGGGTCAGCCCCGACGTGTCGGCCCGCCGCATCAGCCCCGGACAGGACAGGGCAAAGGCCGCCCGCGCCGACTCGGCCTGTGCATCGGTGATCGGCAGGGTCGCGATGGCAGGCCCCGGCAGCACCCCGGCGGTCGCCGCCGTTGTGGCGGCAGGATTGGGAATCGACGGCGCGGCCAGCAGCGGCGTCGCCGGTACAATTCGCGCCGGACCGCTGGCAACGCGGCCCGGTTCGCGGATCTCGGGCGCCTTGCCGGCGGACGGGCGTGTCGGACCGGGGCGAGTCGCAGTCGGCCGCTCACCCGGCGCGGCCGGGCCGCCCGATGGGACGATGCGACCCGCGCAAGCGGAGAGCGCCAGAGCGAGCGCCGCCGTCGCGGCGAAACGAAACGCGCTCACGCTTCGTCGGTGTCGGCAAGCTTCCAGTTCGGATCGCTGCTCTTCAGCGTCCGCGCGAAGGTCCAGACGTCGTGCGTCTCGACCGCATCGGTCAGCGACCCCGCAACCACCTGCCCGCTGGCGTCGCGCGTCACCGCGGCGATGTCGGCATCGAACCGCACCGTGATCCGCGCCTCCCGGCCCTGCACCTGGGCGTCGGTGATGACCGCACGCTCGATCGAAACCAGCCGGTTGTCGAGCGTTTCGCCCGATTCGCGGCGGGCTGCGATCGCCTCGGCGAACACCGCCTGCACATCGGGCTCGGCCAGCGTCGCCAATGCTTCCTCGTCACCCTTCCAGAAGGATTCGAGCGTCATCCGATACGCGCTCTGCGCCCCGTTCAGGAACTGCGCCACATCGAAGCCGGGCTCCGCCGCGATCACCGCGCGCACGCCCTGCTCGGCCCGCCCCTCGATGTTGCGGTTCGGCATTTCGCGCTTTTCCAGGCTGACCTCGACCGGCCGGGCGACCGTCACCGGTACGCCGCGGTCATCGGCGCCGCGTGCCAGCGGCTGCTGCTCATGCCCCGTCCGCTTGCCCAGCACGCTGTAGAGCCGCAGGGCCAGGAAAAGGGCGACCATCGCGAGAAGAACGACGTAGAACAACGCTTGCGAGCCTTTCGATAACCGCCTCAACATAGGTTCAATGCCCGCAAATTCAAACCCGGTGCGATTCGAACCCACGCCCACGTTAAGCAACGTTGAAACCACTTCAGGCCACTGCTAACCGCTCGGCCACTCGGGCCGAACGCATGACGCGTGCAATCGGTCCTGCACCTTCTTGATGATGGGACATTGACGATGGACGATTTGGGCACCCCGCAGGGCTTCGACATGACCGCCGGCGACGCTGCGGATACCGCCCCTGCCGCCGGCATGATCTCGCAATACGTCAAGGACCTGTCGTTCGAGAACCCGAACGCGCCGGCCATCTACCAGAACCAGGCCGCGCCCGGCATCGACGTGCAGTTCAACATCGGCGCGCAGCAGGTGGGCGAGGAAGTGCACGAGCTGGTCCTGAAGATCGAGGTTCGCGCCGAGGCCGAGGGCAAGACCGCGTTCATCGTCGACCTCAGCTATGCCGGCCTGTTCGGCTTCCGCAACGTGCCCGCCGACCAGATCCAGCCCTTCATGCTGGGCGAGGCGCCGCGCCTGCTCTTCCCGTTCGCCCGCCGCGTGCTGGCCGATGCCGTGCGTGACGGCGGCTTCCCGCCGCTCCTCCTCGAGCCGATCGACTTCGCGCAGCTCTACATGCAGCAGGCCGAGGCCAATGCCGGCACCGCGCAGCCGAACACGCCCGAAACCGGTCACGCCTGAATCCATAAATGAACCTTGCCAAGGCGCTGGGCTCGGTCGGCGGGCTGACGCTCGCCAGCCGGGTGCTGGGGGTTCTGCGCGATTCGCTGTTCTTGCGTTTCGTGGGCGCGGGCTTCGCCTCCGACGCATTTCTAATCGCGTTCCGCCTGCCCAACATGTTCCGCGCCCTTTTTGCAGAGGGTGCCTTTTCCGCCGCCTTCATCCCCATGTTCAACCGCAAGGTGGCAGAAGGGGAAGCGGCGGAGAAGGGCAGCGGATTGCGCCGCGGCGTCGCCTTTGCCGAGGATGCGCTGTCCGTCCTGCTGCCGATCCTCCTGCTTTTCACCGCGATCATCCTGGTGCTGGCCTGGCCCGTCACCTGGATACAGACGTTCGGCTATGCACGCGGCACGCCGGCGCAGTTCGACTATATCGTGCTGCTCAACCGGCTGACCTTTCCCTATCTGCTGTTCATCAGCCTCGTCTCGCTGCTCGGCGGCATTCTCAATTCGCTGAACCGCTACTGGGTGAATGCCGCGGCGCCGATCCTGCTCAACCTGACGCTGATCGTCGCCCTGCTCGCGTTCCATGACCACGAACCGCTGTTCACCGCGCGCAACCAGGCGATCGCGGTATCGGTGGCCGGGATCGTCCAGTTCGCCTGGCTGTGGTGGGCCTGTCGCAGCGCCGGCGTCCGCCTTCGCCTGAAGCGGCCGACGATCAACCCGGACGTGAAGCGGCTTCTGGCGCTGATCGGCCCTGCCGCGGCAGGCGCCGGTGCGGTGCAGATCAACCTAGTCGTCTCCACCGCGCTTGCTGCCAGCCTGCTGCCCGAAGGCTCCGTGTCCTATATCTACACGGCGGACCGGCTGAACCAGTTGCCGCTCGGCCTGATCGGCATCGGTCTGGGCACCGTGCTGCTTCCCACCATCTCGCGTCTGCTGAGCAGCGGGCGCGACGCCGAAGCGATGGAAACGCAAAACCGCGGCATGGAACTCGCGCTGCTGCTGACGCTGCCCGCCACCGTAGCGCTGATCGTCTGCGGCGCGCCGATCACCGCCGCGCTGTTCCAGCATGGCAGGTTCGACGCGACCGATACCTTCTACACCGCCCAGGCCCTTGCGGCCTTCTCGATCGGCCTGCCTTCCTACATTCTCGTGAAGGTGCTGACGCCCGGCTATTATGCGCGGTCGGACACGAAAACGCCTGTGCGTTACGCCACTTGGTCGATGCTGGTGAACCTCGGCCTCAACCTCGCCTTCATCCGCCCCCTCGGCCACATGGGCCCGCCCCTCGCCACCGCAATCGCCAGCACCGTCAACGTCGCCCTGCTCTATCGCACGCTTGCCCGCCGCAGACAGTTCGTCGCCGACCCGCAACTCCGCCGCCGCACTCCCCGCCTCATCGTCGCCGCCCTCCTGATGGGCGCCACCATGTGGCTCCTGAACGACCTTTTCCAACCCTATGTCACCGGGTCCAGCCTTCAACGCTGGGGCGCGCTCATCATACTGGTCGGCACCGGCGTCCTCGTCTATGCCGCGGCCAGCTTCGCCACCGGCGCGTTCCGGGTCGCGGAGCTCAGAAAGCTCATCAAAAGGTAAGTCATGCGCGTCGTCTCCGGCATCCAGCCCACTGGCAATCTCCACCTCGGCAACTATCTGGGCGCGATCAAGCAGTGGGTGGCGATGCAGGATTCGATGAAGGAGGGCGACGACTGCCTGTTCTTCCTCGCCGATCTTCACGCGCTGACCGTCGCTATCGACCCGAAGGAACTGGCGAACAACACGGTCGAGATGGCGGCCGCGCTCCTCGCGTCGGGCATCGATCCCGCCCGCTCCATCCTCTTCAACCAGGCGCGTGTGCCCGCGCATAGCGAGCTCACCTGGATCCTCAACGGCACGGCGCGCATCGGCTGGCTGAACCGGATGACGCAGTTCAAGGACAAGGCGGGCAAGAACCGCGAAGGCGCCAGCATCGGCCTTTACGCCTATCCCGTGCTGATGGCGGCCGACGTGCTGGTCTATCGCACCACCCACGTCCCCGTCGGCGAGGATCAGAAGCAGCATCTCGAACTCGCCCGCGACATCGCGACCAAGTTCAACACCGATTTCGGCTCGGAGGTGTTCGTGCTGCCCGAACCGCTGGTCAGCAAGGCGGCACCGCGCATCATGTCCCTGCGCGACGGTTCGGCCAAGATGTCCAAGTCCGACCCGTCCGAGGCCAGCCGCATCCACCTGACCGACAGCGACGACGCGATCGCGCAAAAGCTGCGCAAGGCGAAGACCGACCCGACCGAACTGCCCGCCACAATGGCCGAACTGGCCGACCGTCCAGAGGCGCGCAATCTGGTGACGATCTACGCCGCGCTTGCCGGCACGACTCCGGCCGACGTGCTGGCCGAACACCAGGGCAAAGGCTTCGGCCAGTTCAAGCCGGTCCTCGCCGATGTCGCCATCGCCGCACTCGGCCCCATCCGCGACCGGATGGTCGCCCTGCTGAACGACCGTACCGCCGTAGCCCAGGCCCTTGAGGCAGGCGCCGAAAAGGCACGCGCTCTCGCCGCCCCCACCTTGCGGGCGGCACAGGACGCGGTCGGCCTGCAAATCTGACCTTTCAGGGGTGGCTGCCTGCCACCCCATATTCCTGTCGGCGCCAGCGCCCCGATCAGGACACAGCAGCAGCGCCCGCAACCAACCCCGTAATCGCCCCGGACGCAACGCCTTTGCGCCCTCTGCGCCGCCGCATGACGATCGCCTCGACATTCCCTTCGCGGCTTCGCGGCTTCGCGTGAACCTCATCCACGCCTGCGATCACATGCTGCACTAAAAAGTCACGCGACGCCGCGAAGGGATCAGCCTTCCAGCTCGCGCATCAGCACGCGCACCGCATTGTCGATGTCACGATCGGTATCGCGCAACTGCTCGATCTTCTTGACCGCATGGATCACCGTCGAGTGATCACGCCCGCCGAACTTGCGCCCGATCTCCGGCAGCGAGCGCGTCGTCAGGCGCTTGGCCAGATACATGGCGATCTGGCGCGGTCGGGCGATGGCGCGGCTGCGACGCGCGGAAACCAGATCGAGCGGCTTCAACTCGAAATGCGCGCTCACCAGCTTCTGGATCTCGTCGATGGTGATGCGGCGCTGCGTGTGACGCAGCATGTCGCCCAGCGTGGCGGTGGCGAACTCCAGGTCAATCGTGTCGCCGGTCAGCTGCGCATAGGCGACGACGCGGTTCAGCGCACCTTCCAGCTCCCGGATATTGGCGTGAATGCGCGAGGCGAGCAGATCCAGCACATCCGGCGGAATCGTCTGTGCCGGCAGGTCGCGCACCTTGCGCTCCAGGATCGTGCGGCGCAGCACCAGGTCGGGCGCCTTGATGTCGGCGACCAGCCCTGCCCCCAACCGGCTCAGGATGCGCGGCTCGACCCCGTCCAGCGATTGCGGCGAGCGATCCGCCGAAATCACCAGCCGCTTGCCCGCGCTGACGATCTCGTTGACCGTGTGGAAGAATTCTTCCTGCGTCGCGTCCTTGCCCGCGATGAACTGCAGATCGTCGATCAGCAGCAGGTCGGCCGAGCGCAGCCGCTGCTTGAATGCAAAGGTATCGCGGGCGCGCATCGAGGCGACGAACTCGAACATGAATCGCTCGGCCGACATGCACAGCACCGCCGCACCCGGCTCGTTCGCCTGAAAGGCATGACCGACCGCATGCATCAGGTGGGTCTTGCCCTGCCCGGTGCCGCCATGAAGGAAAAGCGGGCTGAAACGCGGCACGCCCGGCTCGGCCAGCGCCAGGGCGGCGTTGAACGCGACCCGGTTCGATCCGTCGACCACGAACCGGTCGAAGGTGAGGCGCGGGTCCAGCGGCGGCCGGTCGGTGGTGATCGTCACCACCGGCGCCGGTGCGGCCGGGACCGGTGCAGTGGCGACCGGTGCGGGTGCCTCGAACAGCGTCGGTGCCGGTCGCGGGCTTTCCGGGGTCAGGGTGCGCGGCGCCGATGCCACCGGCGTGCTGGCGGTCAGCACGGCAGCGGTGCGCGACGGCATGCGCGTTTCCACCACCACTGCACGCAGGCCCGGCAGCGCCGCCTTGAATTCCAGATGCAACCGGTCCGCATAATGGCTGCGCACCCAGTTGGTCATGAAGGCGGACGGCAGCGCCAGGCGGACCGTGTCGGGCTCGTCACCCTCGATCAGCTCCATCGGCTTCAGCCACTGGTCGAACAACCGCGCGCCTGCCGACTCGCGCAAGCTCGCGCGAACGCGCGCCCAGGCCCGGGCCTGGTCCGACGTCGCTTGCGAGGCTTGCCAATTCGTCACGCGCGCACTCCACCTCCGGCGGGCACGCGAAAGGCGCCCGGCCGTGTAAATCGATACAGGACAAAAGCCCCCGTTGGACGACCAACAGGTCGCCCGGCTTGCCCACATTCATGTTCATGACGCAGCGATGGTCACCGCTGGCGAGGGCCTGATTATGAAGCTTGGGGCCTCTCGATCAAGTCCGCTCGCGGCCACATTTCTGAAATAAACCGGATTGACAGCCTCTGGAGCGCAGAAACGCGTCCAACAATCGTGTAAGTCGTTGAAATTGCACGATTAACCATAGGCCCGGCGCACGCCTGCGTTTCCGCCGCGCATTCGAATCGCGGCAGATCCTGCCGTTGCACGAAGGTCGATTTCGTTCCCGCGCGGGCGACGAAAAAACCCGCCGGGGTCGCCCCCCGGCGGGTCCATCTTTTCCCGTTCGAGGAACGGGTTAGGCGAGCGCGGCGAGGCGCTTCGTCAGCCGCGAAAACTTGCGGCTGGCGGTGTTCTTGTGGAGTACGCCCTTGGCGACGCCGCGTGCCAGCTCCGGCTGCACTGCGGCCAGCGCCGTGGTGGCTGCGGGCTTGTCGCCGGCGGCGAGCGCGGCTTCCACCTTCTTCACGAAGGTGCGGATGCGGCCGAT
Organism: Sphingomonas carotinifaciens; assembly: GCF_009789535.1. NCBI lineage: Bacteria > Pseudomonadati > Pseudomonadota > Alphaproteobacteria > Sphingomonadales > Sphingomonadaceae > Sphingomonas > Sphingomonas carotinifaciens. Next base: position 3,048,284 of record NZ_WSUT01000005.1, read on the forward strand.
GCGCGCTCCGTTGATCTCTGCACGACGGTCGTTACGACGGATGCGCTTCTTGGCCTGCGGCGTGTTCGCCATGGTTTCCTCTAAATCTCGAACAAAGGGAAAAGCGATGCCAGCGCACCGTCTTTGAAGCCGCGGCCCTTACCCGGCCGGCTCGCGGGCGTCAACCTTTCTGGCAGGCAGGGCACCAGAAGGTCGACCGTCCCGAATCGACGCGGCGCTGCACGGTCGTGCCGCACGGGCACCCCTCACCCTCGCGCCCATAGACGCGCCATTCCTTGGAGAAATAGCCGAGTTCGCCATCGGGGCGCACATAATCGCGCAAAGACGATCCCCCCGCCGCGATCGCCGCCTCCAGCACGCTGCGGATCGCCTCCACCAGTCGGTCGAGCCGCGCCCGCGCGATCTGGCCGCCCGCACGTCCCGGCGCGATCCCCGCGACGTTCAGCGCCTCGCACACATAGATGTTGCCCAGCCCCGCCACGATCTGCTGGTCGAGCAGCATCGCCTTGATCGGCGCCGCCCGGCCCTTCAGCGCGTCATGCAGATAGGCGCCGGTCAGTGCCGGCCCCAGCGGCTCCGGCCCCATCGCGGCAAAGGGCGGATAGGCGTCCAGCGCCGTTGTCCGGACCAGGTCAACAAAGCCGAATCGCCGCGCATCGTTCAGCGCCAGCCGCCGCCCGGCCTCCGTCTCGATCACCAGATGGTCGTGCGGCTGCGCCTCGCCGGGATCGATCCGCCACCGGCCCGACATCCCTAAGTGAAAGATCATCGTGTCGCCGCGATCGGTATCGATCAGCCCGTATTTGGCGCGCCGCCCCAGCGACGTCACCACCGCCCCCGTCATCCGCTGGCGCAGGTCGACGGGAAAGGCGCGGCGCAGGTCGGCGCGGCGCGTCTCGACCAGGGTCAACCGCTGGCCGGACAGCACGGGGGTCAGCCCGCGCACGGTGGTTTCGACTTCGGGAAGCTCGGGCATGTGTCTGCAAAACTAGGTAGCGTTTGCCCCCGCCTCAAGGGCGGGCTAGGGCAATGGTCATGAGCGAAACCGTCTCCTTCGGCTACGAAGACGTCACCCCCGCCGAGAAGACTGCCCGCGTCGGCGGCGTCTTCACCAATGTCGCGGCCCGCTACGACCTGATGAACGACGCGATGTCGGGCGGCATGCACCGGTTGTGGAAGGACCGCTTCGTCCGCCGCGTGAAGCCGCGCCGGACCGACCAGATCCTCGACATGGCGGGCGGCACCGGCGACATCGCCTTCCGCCTCGCCGAATCGGGCGCCAGCGTGACGGTGGCCGACATCAATCCCGCGATGCTCGACGTCGGCATGAAGCGTGCGCAGGAACGCGGCATTGACGGCCTGGTCTGGACCGAGGCGAATGCGGAAACGCTGACCTTCCCCGACCGGTTCTTCGACGCCTATACGATCGCGTTCGGCATCCGCAACGTCACCGACATTCCCAAGGCCCTGCGCGAAGCGCACCGGGTGCTGCGTCGCGGCGGACGCTTCTTCTGCCTCGAATTCTCGACCACCCAGTGGCCGGGTTTCGCCGAGGTCTATGACAGCTATTCGCACAAGCTGGTGCCCCGCCTCGGGCAATTGCTGGCGAACGACGCCGACAGCTATCGCTACCTGATCGAATCGATCCGCCGCTTCCCGGACATGCCGACCTTCGAGGGGATGATCCGGGACGCCGGTTTCATCGAAACCAAGGTTGAGCCGATCATGGGCGGACTGGTCGCGATCCATTCCGGCTGGAAGATCTGATGCGCGCAGCCACCCTCCCGTTCCGCCTTTGGAACGGGAAGTAACCACCGCATGACCACGTCCGTCACGCATCTCTGGCGCCTGCTGAAATGGGGCCGCACGCTCGCCCGCCACGGCGCGCTGCGCGGGATCGAGCGGGACCCGAACACCCCCGCCCCCGTCCGCCGGCTGGCGCGCGTCGCCCGCTTCGGTGCGCGCCAGCCGGCCAAGCCTGCCTATGCGGACGCGTTTCAGGCGATCGGCCCCGCCGCGATCAAGCTCGGCCAGACGCTCGCCACCCGCCCCGATCTCGTCGGCGAGGAAGCGGCACACGACCTGCTGCGCCTCCAGGATCAGTTGCCCCCCGTCCCGTTCGAGACGATCTGCGCGGCGATGGAGGCCAGCTTCGGCCGCCCGCCCTCCGCGCTGTTCTCGCGGATCGAGAAAATGCCGGTCGGCGCCGCCTCGATCGCGCAGGTCCACCGCGCGATCACCACCGATGGCCGGCAGGTCGCGGTCAAGGTGCTGCGCCCCGGTGTGGAGGACGATTTCACCCGCGCGATCGACACCTATCAATGGGCGGCCGCACAGGTGGAGGGGATGAGCCGCGAGGCCGCCCGTCTTCGCCCGCGCCTGACGGTTGAGAATTTCCGCCGCTGGACCTTGCGCGAACTGAACTTCCGGCGCGAGGCGGCTTCTGCCTCCGAACTCGCCGAGGGGATGACCGCTGAGCCCGATTTCGTTATCCCCAAGATCGATTGGCAGCGTTCCACCGCCAAGGTGCTGACCGTCGAATGGATCGACGGGATCAAGCTGTCCAACCGGCAGGCGCTGGTCGATGCGGGATATGACCTGCCCAGGCTGGCGCAGACGCTGGTTCGAGCCTTCCTGCGCCAGGCGATCGCAGACGGCTTCTTCCACGCCGACATGCACCAGGGGAACCTGTTCGCGCTGCCCGGCAACAAGATCGCCGCGATCGACTTCGGCATCATGGGCCGGATCGACCGGCGCGCGCGCGTCTGGCTGGCCGAGATCCTCTACGGCCTGATCACCGGCAACTACAAGCGCGTGGCCGAAATCCATTTCGAGGCGGGCTATGTGCCCGCGCACCACAATGTCGCCGAATTCGCCACCGCGCTGCGCGCCGTGGGCGAGCCGATGCGCGGCCTGCCGGTCAAGGACATGTCGATCGGCATGATGCTGGACGGCCTGTTCTCGATCACCCGCGATTTCGACATGGTGACGCAGCCGCATCTGCTGCTCCTGCAAAAAACGATGGTGATGGTGGAGGGCGTGGCGACCAGCCTCGATCCCAACATCAACCTGTGGGACTCGGCCGCACCCTTCGTGCGCGAATGGATCCGCACCGAATTGGGGCCGGAAGCTTACGTCGCCGACCGGTTGATTCAGGACGTGCGCACGCTCGCCCGCCTGCCCGAACTCGTCCGCCGGATCGAGGCGCGCTATCCGGCACCGGGTGGCGAGCCCCCCGCCCCGCCGCTGAAGGAGATCGAGGTAGTGCGCATCGGTGGCGGCTGGCGCTATGCGCTCGTCGCCGCTCTGTCGGGCGCGGCCGGTGTCGCCGCCACGCTGGCGGCGCTGTTGCGGTAACCGGGCCGACATCATGCCCCGCCGCGCCTCCCGTCCCCTGATCCTTGCCCAACCGACCCGGTTCGGCGGGGTGGAGGCGCGCACCGCGCGGGTCGTGCTGGCGGCACTCGCCGTCCTCTTGCTGATCGGGCTGACCGCGCTCGGTGCCGCGCCGCTGGCCGGCGATACACCCAGCAACGGCCAGACCGATATCGCGCTCTACAGCGGCGTCGTGGAGGCGCTGCGCCATGGCGGCCACTACTACCCTGCGCTGGCGGAGCAGTTGCGCGCCGGCGGCTATCCGCTGCGGCCCTTTATCGCCTTTCGCCTGCCGACGCTGGCGGTGGTGCAGGCCGCCCTGCCGCACTGGCTGCTCCTCGCCGCCTTGTGGGGGCTGGCCCTGGCGGTGATCGCGAGCTGGTATCCGCGGCTGCGCGTCGCCGTCGCCAATCCGCTGGCTCGTGGTGGCGCCATGCTGGTGCTGCTCGCCGGGGTGTTCGTCGTCGTCCAGCCGTCGCTCGCCTGGTTCCACGAAAGCTGGGCCGGACTGCTGATCGCCTGGTCGCTGGGTCGCCATGCGCAAGGCCGCTGGGCGGAGGCCGCCGCACTCGGCCTTGCCGCTGCCCTGATTCGCGAAACGGCGGCGCTGTATCTGCTGGTCATGGCCGCATGGGCGTGGCGCAGCGGTGCTGTGCGCGAGTTGCGGGGCTGGGGGATCGCGCTCGCCGTTCTGGCCGTTGCGGTCGCGGCCCATGCCTACGCCGTCTCGCTCGTCGTCAAGCCGCTCGACCCCGTCTCGCCGGGCTGGACCGGGCTGATGGGCCCCGGCTTTGTTGTGCAGGCGATCGCCGGCGCCACCGCGCTCGCCCTGCTGCCCATGGTCGTCGCCGCGGTCGGCGTGGTGCTGGCGCTGTTCGGCTGGGTGGCGTGGGACGATGCCGTCGCGCGGCGGACCGGCTCGGTCATCGCGGGCTATGCGCTGCTGTTGATGCTCTTCGCGCGCGCCGACAATTTCTACTGGGTACTGCTGATCGCACCGCTCGTCCCCATCGGCCTGCTCTTCGCCGTCGATGGCCTGCGCGACCTGATCGGTTCGGCGCGTGACGCGCGGCGCATCACGGTTACACGGGTGGTACGATGAAGCGCATCCTGTTGATCGTCGGCGGCGGCATCGCGGCCTACAAGGCGTGCGAGTTGATCCGCCTGCTCCGCCGCCGCGGCTATGCGGTGCGCTGCGTGCTGACCGAGGGCGGCAGCCATTTCGTCACCGCCATGACGCTGGCCGCCCTGACCGAGGATCAGGTCCATACCAGCCTGTGGGACCTGAAGAACGAGGCGGAGATGGGGCATATCCGGCTCAGCCGGGAGGCCGATCTGGTCGTCGTCGCACCCGCCACCGCCGACCTGCTCGCCCGCATGGCCGCCGGCCTGTCCAACGACCTCGCCACCACGCTGCTGCTCGCCACCGACAAGCCCGTGCTCGCGGCCCCTGCGATGAACGTCCGCATGTGGCTGCACCCCGCCACGCAGCGCAACGTCGCGCAGCTTCGCGCCGACGGCATCACCGTCATGGCCCCCGACGAGGGCGCAATGGCCTGCGGCGAATATGGCCCCGGTCGCCTGCCCGAGCCGGAGGCGATCGCCAACGCCGTCGACGCGCAGTTCGCCAGCGCGCAACCATCGCTCTCCGGCCGCCACATCCTCGTCACCGCCGGGCCGACGCACGAGGCGATCGATCCCGTCCGCTACATCGCCAACCGCTCCTCGGGGCGGCAGGGCTATGCCATCGCCGCGGCACTCGCCGGCCTTGGCGCCCGCGTCACGCTGATTTCCGGCCCGGTCACGCGTCCCACGCCGCCGGGTGTCGAGCGGATCGACGTGGAAAGCGCGCTCGACATGGCCGCCGCGGTCGAGGCGGCTCTGCCCGCCGACGCGGCCGTCATGGTGGCCGCGGTGGCCGACTGGCGGGTCGAGGCCGCCGGCCAGAAGGTGAAAAAGGGCGACGGCGCCCCCCCGGCCCTCACGCTGGTCGAAAACCCCGACATCCTTGCCACCCTTGGCCATTCGCCGCGCCGGCCGCGCCTCGTCATCGGCTTCGCCGCCGAAACGCAGGACGTGGTCGCGCATGCGACCGCCAAGCGGACCCGCAAGGGCGCGGACTGGATCGTCGCCAACGACGTCTCGGCCGACGTGTTCGGCGCGGACGCAAATGCCATCCATCTGATCACCGCGGACGGCGTCGAAAGCTGGGAACGGCTGCCCAAATCGACCGTCGCGACCAGGCTCGCGCAACGCATTGCAAATGCGCTACAAGGTGCGTCATGACCGATCCGATCGCTCTTCGCCTGCGCCGCCTGCCCCATGGCGAGGGCCTGCCGCTCCCCGCTTATGCGACGGCCGGTGCCGCCGGGCTGGACGTGGTCGCCGCCGAGTCGCTGACGCTCGCGCCCGGCGCGCGCGCGGCGGTCGCGACCGGCTTCGCGCTCGCCATCCCGGCCGGCTATGAGGTACAGGTCCGCCCCCGCTCCGGACTTGCGCTCAGGCACGGCGTCACCTGCCTCAACACGCCGGGCACCATCGACCATGACTATCGCGGCGAGGTGAAGGTGATTCTCGCCAATCTCGGTCAGGAGCCGTTCGAGGTGTCGCGCGGCGATCGTATCGCGCAACTCGTCCCCGCCCCCGTACAGCGCGCGCTGCTTGCCGAGGTCGATGCGCTCGACGACACCGATCGTGGTGCCGGCGGCTTCGGATCGACCGGCCGGTGATCGCGCTCCTGCTCTTCGCCGCGCTTCAGGTGCCGGCCGCGGAAACGCCCCCCGCCGACTGGACCGCGCTGCCGCTGCTGCCGCTTCCCGAAAATGCCGGCGAGCGCATCACCTATGCCCGCGCCGAGGTTGCCGCCGGCCGCTGCAAGGCCGATCCGCTCCCCGATGGCCGCTCGCAGGTCGTCGCTCCCGTGGCGTTGCTGCTCGCCGCTGACGGCACGGTGCGTCGCGCGCTTCCGCAGGCGATCGATTGCCCCACCGTCGAACAATATACCGCCGGCTATGTCTCGACGATGGTGCGTACCGGTACGGTCCGGACCGCCTCGCTGCGTCCCGGCTGGTACAAGGCGACGATCACCTATCAATGGTGAGCCTGTCCGACGACGAACTCACCCGCTACGCCCGCCAGATCATCCTGAAGGAAATCGGCGGCGCCGGGCAGATGCGGCTGAAGGGCGCCACCGTGCTCCTCATCGGTGCCGGCGGCATCGGAGCCCCTGCCATCCCCTATCTGGCGGGCGCCGGCATCGGCCGCCTGATCCTGGTCGATGACGACCGCGTCGACCTGTCCAATCTTCAGCGCCAGACGCTCTACGATGTGACACAGGTCGGCCAGCCCAAGGTCGACGCCGCCGCCGCCTTTGTCGCCGCGCGCAACCCCCATGTCGCGGTCGAGACGCAGCGCCTTCGCATCGATGCCGCGACAGCCCCCGCGCTCGTCGCCCGTGCCGACGTGGTGATCGACGGCAGCGACAATTTCGACACCCGCCTCGCCGTCGCCGATGCCGCGCTTGCCCTGCGCGTCCCCCTCGTCTCCGCCGCAGTCGGCCAGTTCGAGGGACAGCTCGCCGTCTATCGCGGGTGGGAGCCCGGCCGCCCCTGCTACCGCTGCTTCGTCGGCGACACGCCCGACGACGCCGCGCTCAGTTGCGCCGACGCCGGCATTCTCGGCCCCGTCACCGGCATGATCGGTAGCCTCGCCGCGCTGGAGGCGATCCGCGCCGTCGCCCCCTTTGGCGAGGACCCGACCGGCACGCTCCTGATTGCCGACCTGCTCGCCGCCCGCTACCGCACCCTGCGCCTGCCCAAGGACCCCGGCTGCCGCGCCTGCGGCCCCTCGAGTCTTGCCGTAACCGATTGAAGCACCGGCCGAAGTCGCCTCGGCGACCGCGCCTGGCATCGGCATGCCGCACCTTTCGCACCGGTCAACAGGATTGACCGCATTCTGCCCGCCAACCCCCTTTGGGATCGACGAAGTTTCGTCCTACAGCATCCATGTTGCGGTGCGGGATGAACTTATCTGTCCCCCTGCTTCGAGTAGCGTATCATCGTGCCGCCGGCCACTCGCCGGCAGACGTGAAGGCGGGAGCGTTGCAGCTTATGACCCATCACGCCCAACAGGCTTTTCCGGCCGCGCCGCCGCCACAGGCATCGCGTTGGCAGCCGCCCGCCGCCACGCTGCGCGCGCGCGTGTTCTGCGGCCTTGTGGCCCTCGATGCCGCCTGCCTCGTCCTCGGCTTCGCGCTGGCGGCATGGGCACGCGAGGCACAGCCCGGCACCACCCACTGGGCGTTCATCGTCGCGGCGGTGCTGCCGCTCTACATGTTCACCGCCTTCTACATGCATGCCTATGACGCCCGGAACCTCCAGGAGCCGTCGCGCGCCGCGATCAAGGGGGTGCAGACCGCCGCCGTCGCCGTCTGCGCGGTGATCCTGGTCGCCTTCTGCTTCCGTGCGACCGATCACTTTCCGCGGCTGGTGGTCTCGATCGGCACCGCCGCCACCCTCGTCATGGTCGCGATCTCGCGCTACCTGTTCGTGCGCAACATGCCCGCGCTGGTGGGCGGTCGCCCGTTCAACGTCATGCTGCTGCATGACGGTCGCGTGCCCCTGCCGACCCACGACTTCTCGATGATCCTGAACGCGGCCGACGGCTTCGACCCCGACCGGCACGACCCGATGATGTACGACCGCCTGGCCGAGACGCTGTCCGGCGCGGACCGCGTCATCGTCGCCTGCGCGCCCGAGCAGCGCACCGCCTGGGCGCATGCGCTGAAGGGCGCCAACGTCCAGGCCGAGATGTTCCTGCCCGAACTGGAAACCCTCGCCCCGCTCGGCGCCTCGTCCTACGCCAAGACCCCCACGGTCATCGTCGCCGCCGGCCCGCTCGGCCTGTTCGAACGCTTCGTGAAGCGGGTGTTCGACATCACCCTGTCGCTCGCCGCGATCCTGCTGCTCGCCCCGCTGCTCGCCATGGCCGCGCTCGCCATCAAATACGACTCCCCCGGCCCCGTCCTGTTCAAGCAGGTTCGCATCGGCCGCGCCAACCGCATGTTCCGCATCTGGAAATTCCGCAGCATGCGGGTCGAGGGCTGCGACAGCGCCGGGGCCCGTTCCGCCAGCCGCGACGACGACCGCATCACCCGCATCGGCGCGATCCTGCGCAAGACCAGCGTGGACGAGCTGCCCCAGCTCTTCAATGTGCTGAAGGGCGACATGAGCATCGTCGGCCCCCGCCCTCATGCGCTGGGCAGCCGCGCGGCCGAGAAGCTGTTCTGGGAAGTCGACGGCCGCTACTGGCACCGCCACGCCGCCAAGCCCGGCCTGACCGGACTGGCACAGGTGCGCGGCTATCGCGGCGCGACGATCATCGAGGATGATCTGAAAAACCGCCTCCAGGCCGATCTGGAATATCTGGAGCGCTGGTCGATCTGGCGCGACCTGAAGATCATCGCGATGACCTTCCGCGTCGTTCTCCACCGCAACGCATTCTGAGCGGCGCAGGGCGGCACCGTCGCCGCCCCGCGCCCGTCACCTCAACCCAGCAGATTGCGCGCGAAGTCGCGCACCGCCGGCCCGATATCCGCGCGGGCCAGCGCCAGCGCGAAGTTCGCCTGCGCATACCCCGCCTTGTCGCCGCAATCGTACCGGTCGCCGTCGAACGTCACGCCGTGGAAGGGCTGCGTCCCGATCAGTTGCGCCATCGCGTCGGTCAGCTGGATCTCGCCGCCCGCACCCGTTTCCTGCTTTTCCAGGATGCGCATCACGTCGGGCTGCAGGATGTAGCGGCCGGGGATCATCAGGTTCGACGGCGCGGTCCCTCGCGCCGGCTTCTCGACCAGCGCCTTCACCTCGGTCAGCGCGCCGTCACGCGTACCGGGTGAGATGATGCCGTATTTGTCGGTTTCGCTGTCCGCCACTTCCAGCGCGCCGACCAGATTGCCGCCGACCCGGTTATAGGCCTGCACCATCTGCGACAGGAAGCCGGGGGTGCCGACCATCAGCTCGTCGGGCAGCAGCACCGCGAACGGCTCGTCGCCGACGATCTCGCGCGCGCACCACACCGCATGGCCCAGGCCCAGCGGCTCCTGCTGGCGGACATAGACGGGGCTGCCCGGCTTCTGGCGGATGCCCTCGATCAGCGCCATCGACTTGCCGCGCGCCTTCATCGTCGCTTCCAGTTCGTAGGAAACGTCGAAATGATCCTCCAGCGCGCCCTTGCCGCGACCGGTGACGAAGATGATCTGCTCGATCCCGGCTTCCAGCGCCTCTTCCACCGCATATTGGATCAGCGGCTTGTCGACGACGGTCAGCATTTCCTTCGGCATGGCCTTGGTCGCCGGCAGGAAGCGCGTGCCCAGGCCCGCGACCGGAAACACGGCCTTGCGGAGCGGCTTGATGGTCATCGTATGAAATTCTCCCTGAGATTCCGTTCATTGCGCCTAGCGCGCGGTTCTGCTTGCGGCAAATCCGATTGCGTCCAGAATTGACACGCTCTTAAACAACGCCGGCCTATGCTTGGTTCATGACACAGCGCACCGTTCTCGTCATCTTCGGCACCCGGCCAGAGGCCATCAAGCTCTTTCCCGTGGTCCGCGCCCTGGCGGACCAGCCGGCCCTGCGCGTCCGCACCTGCGTCACGGCGCAGCATCGCGGCCTGCTCGATCAGGTGCTGGCGATCGCCGATCTCGCGCCCGATATCGACCTCGACCTGATGGAGCCGGGCCAAACGCTCGACCGGCTCACCGCGCGCCTGCTCACCGGCCTTGGCGAGGTCATGGATGCCGAACGCCCCGACCTCGTCGTCGTGCAGGGCGACACCGCCACCGCGATGGCCGGCGCACTGGCCGCCTATTACCGCAAGCTGCCCGTCGCCCATGTCGAGGCGGGCCTGCGCTCCGGCGACATCTACCATCCCTGGCCGGAGGAGGTGAACCGCCGCATCGTCGCGCCCATCGCCACCTGGCACTTCGCCCCCACCGACACCGCTGCGGAGGCGCTGCGCCGCGAGACGATCGATCCGGCCGCCATCCACGTTACCGGCAACACCGTCATCGACGCGCTGCTCTGGACGCAAGGCCGCATCGCCGCCGACCCGATGCTGGCCGCCGGGCTCGACCCCATCGCCGATCGCCTGGCCGGCCGCCGCCTCGTCCTCGTCACCACCCACCGCCGCGAAAATTTCGGGGATGGCATGGGGGCGATCGCCCGCGCCATCGGCCGCATCGCCGACCGCGAGGATGTCGCCCTTCTCTTCCCCATGCACCCGAACCCCTCGGTGGGCAGCGTCATGGATGCCATGCTGGGCGAGCGCGGGAATGTGTGGCGCATCCCGCCGCTCGATTACCCGCATTTCGTGCGCGCGCTTGAACTCTGCGACATCGTCCTGACCGATTCGGGCGGCGTGCAGGAGGAGGCGCCGGCGCTCGGCAAGCCGGTGCTGGTCATGCGCGAAACCACCGAGCGCCCCGAGGGGGTCGCGGCCGGCACCGCCCGGCTGGTCGGTACCGATGAAAACCGCATCGTTTCCGAAGTCTTCACGCTTCTCGACAATAGCGGGGCCTATGCCGCCATGGCCCGCGCGCACAATCCCTTCGGCGACGGCCAGGCGGCGACACGGATAGCGAGGATCATCGCCGATGCTGGGCGCGCCTGAATTGAACGTCGTCGTCATGGGGCTGGGCTATATCGGCCTGCCCACCGCCGCGGTGATCGCCCGCACGGGCGCCCGCGTGCTGGGCATCGATGTCAGCGCCACCGTGGTCGACACCGTCAACGAAGGCCGCGTCCATATCGAGGAGGTCGATCTCGACGGCCTCGTCTCGGGCGTCGTCGCCCGCGGTACGCTGCGCGCCTCCACCGAGGTGGCACCCGCCGACATCTTCGTCATCGCCGTGCCGACACCGTTCGCCGACGATCACCAGCCCGACATCGCCTATGTCCTGCAAGCGGCGACCAGCATCGCCGCCGTGCTGAAGGCGGGCGACACGATCATCCTCGAATCGACCTCTCCGGTTGGCACCACCGAACAGGTCCGCGACCTGATCGCGCAGCTGCGCCCCGACCTGAAGGTCCCCGGTCGCTGCACCGACCAGCCGGATATCTCCATCGCCTATTGCCCGGAACGCGTGCTGCCCGGCCGCATCCTGGTGGAATTGATCGACAATGACCGGGTGATCGGCGGCATCACCCCGCGCTGTGCGCGAAAGGCGCTCGCCTTCTACCGCCGCTTCGTGCGCGGCGCCTGCGTCACGACGACCGCACGCGCCGCCGAGATGACGAAGCTGACCGAAAACGCCTTTCGCGACGTCAACATCGCCTTTGCCAACGAACTCAGCCTCGTTGCCGACCGGCTCGGCGTCGATGTGTGGGAGGTGATCCGCCTCGCCAATCGCCACCCGCGCGTCAACATCCTGTCGCCCGGCCCCGGCGTCGGCGGCCATTGCATCGCGGTCGATCCGTGGTTCCTCGTCGCCGCCGCGCCCGAAGAGACCCCGCTGATCCGCACCGCCCGCGAGGTGAACGACGGCAAGACGGATCATGTGGTCGCACAGGCGGAGACATTGCTCGCCGCCACCGGCGACGCGCCCGTCGCCTGTTTCGGCCTCGCCTTCAAGGCCAATATCGACGATTTCCGCGAAAGCCCTGCGCTGCGCGTCGTGCAGGCGCTTGCGCAAAGCCATGCCGACCGCATCCGCGTGGTCGAGCCCTATGCACAGGCGCTGCCGCCGACACTGGCCGATACCGGTGCCACGCTGGTCGATATCGATACCGCGCTGGAAACCTGCCCCGTGCTGATCGTGCTGGTCGATCACGACCTGTTCCGCTCGATCCCGCTGGAGGAACGCCGGGGCAAGCGGGTGCTCGACACGCGCGGGCTCTGGCCCGATCAGCCGCTCGCCCCGGCCTGACCGGCTGCCTGACCGGCCGGCTGCGCGCCGGCTGCGCGGGGGACCATCGTCGCCGGGCACGTTGCGGTACGGAGGCCAAGGGCTTATGGGCCATGGGTCCTGCCACAGTGAAGCAGCCCGATGATCGCCAAGTTCCTTCGAAGCCGCCGGCGCGGGTCATCCGATGCCAACGCGGCCATTCCCGCCGGTCAGCGCGTTTATGCGATCGGCGATATCCATGGTCGGCTCGACCTGCTCGACCTGCTGTTGGCGCAGATCGACGCCGATGACGCGGTCCGCGGTCCGGCCGAAACCACGCTCATCTTTCTGGGCGATCTGGTCGACCGGGGCGACGACTCGGCCGGCGTGGTGACGCGCCTGCTGCAATTGTCGCAAACCGGTCGCGACGTGCGCGTGATCGCCGGCAATCACGAGGAGATCCTGCTCTCCGCGCTGGACGGCGATGCCAAGGCGTTGCGGCTGTTCTGCCGCGTCGGCGGGCGCGAGACGATGCTGAGCTATGGCCTGTCGGCGCCCGATTACGAACGGCTCGATTATGCCGAGGTGGCGGAACGGCTCGGAGAGCTGGTGCCGCCCGAGCATCAGGCGTTCCTGCGTGCGCTGGAGACGATGGTGGTGATCGGCGATTATGCCTTTGTTCATGCCGGCGTCCGCCCCGGCGTCGCGCTCGATGCGCAGCGTCCGGCCGATCTGCGCTGGATCCGCGATCCCTTTCTCGATCATCGCGGCCTGCTCGAAAAACGGATCGTTCACGGCCATACCGTCAGCGAGGAGGTCGAATGGCTTCCCCACCGCATCGGCATCGATACCGGCGCCTATACCAGCGGCCGGCTGACCGCCCTGGGGTTGCAGGACGACCAGAGCTGGACGCTGGAGGCGATACTCGCCCCCGATGTCGCCTCTGCCGCCTGATCGTGTGTGACTGCGGCGCAACATGGAAATATTACAAATTTGCGTCGATCGACTAGCATCTTGTCATGGTCTTGCTGCACTGCCATAGGGCAGCCTGACGAGCACAAAGGGAGTTCATCATGCGTCTTGGAAAGTTTCTCGTAGCTGCTGCTGCCGTGTCGATGACGGCTGCTCCGGCTCTCGCCGCTCCGGCGAACTCGGCTGCCAGCCTGTCGGTCGCCAAGTCGGCCCGCGCTGGTTCGGCTTCGGCCAAGAAGAACGAGCTGGCCGGTGGCGGCGTGATCGTGGCGGTTCTCGCTGCGGCGGCTGTTGTCGCTGGTATCGTCGTGGTCGCCGACTCGGACGACGACGCCGACAGCAACTAAGCTGTTCATAGCTTCGGCTAGGGAAATAGCGGCTTTCGGGCCGCTATTTTTTTGCCTGTCTTCCTAGCTGTTCCAGCGCCCAGCGCGCCGCCTCCGCCACCGTCTCCGACGCATCCGTCGTCAGTCGCTGCAACACCGGCACCAGCGCGTATTCGCCGCTGTTCCCTGCCGCGATCGCGGCATTGCGCACCATCCGCTCCCGCCCGATCCGCTTGATCGGCGACCCCGCGAACACCTGCCGAAAACCGGCATCGTCCAGGTCGAGCAGATCGGCCAACGCCGGCGCGGTCAGTTCCGCGCGCGGACGGAACGCCATGTTGGCGCTCGCCGCCACCGCGAACTTGTTCCACGGGCACGCCGCCAGGCAATCGTCGCAGCCATAGATGCGGTTGCCCATCGCTGCCCGGAATTCCTCCGGGATCGGCCCCTTATGCTCGATCGTCAGGTACGAGATGCACCGCCGGGCATCCAGCCGGTAGGGCTTGGGAAAGGCGGCGGTCGGGCATGCCTGCTGGCACGCGTCGCACGACCCGCACGTATCGCGCCCCGCCACGTCGGGCGTCAGCTCCAGCGTCGTGTAGATCGCCCCCAGGAACAGCCAGCTGCCATGCGCACGGCTCACCAGGTTGGTGTGCTTGCCCTGCCACCCCAGTCCCGCCGCCTCCGCCAGCGGCTTCTCCATCACCGGCGCGGTATCGACGAACACCTTCAGCTCGCACGCCGCCTCCGCCACCAGCCACCGCCCCAACGCCTTCAACTGCCGCTTCACCACGTCGTGATAGTCGGCCCCTTGCGCATAGACCGAGATCCGCCCGATATCGCCTGCATCCGCCAGCTTCATCGGATCGTCCTTCGGCGCATAGCTGACGCCCAGCGAGATCACCGTGCGCACCTCGGGCCACAGTCCGGCCGGGCTTTCGCGGTGATGGGCGCGCTCCTCCATCCAGATCATCGAGCCATGCGCCCCGTCCGCCAGCCATTCGCGCAGCCGTGCGGCACTGTGAGGCGCCGCATCGGCACGCGCGATGCCGATGCTCGCAAAGCCGAGTTCGGCCGCCTTGGCCTTGATCCGGGTTTCCAGCTTGTCTTGGGGCACCCCCGCCCGCTACCACGTCGTGAAGGCGGGAGGAACATGGGCATGGACGAACGATGGGCGGTACATGCCTCGGGACTGGTGAAACGCTTCGGCGACCGTCGGGTGGTGGACGGCGTGGATATCGCGGTGCCGACCGGCGCGGTCTACGGCGTGCTCGGCCCCAATGGCGCGGGCAAGACGACGACGCTGCGCATGCTGCTCGGCATCATCGAGCCGGATGAGGGCCACCGCGCCCTGCTGAACACCCGCCACCCGCGCGATGCCAGCGACGTCGTCGGCTATCTGCCCGAGGAACGCGGCCTCTACCCTGCGATGAAGGCGCGCGAGGCGATCGCCTTCATGGGGGCGCTGCGGGGCCTCGACTGGAAAACCGGCCGCGCCCGTGCCGTCGAGATGCTGGACGCCGCCGGTCTCGGCCACGCCGCCGATACCAAGATCCGCAAGCTCTCCAAGGGTATGGCGCAGCTTGTCCAGTTACTCGGCTCCGTCGTCCACCGCCCCTCGCTCCTCGTGCTGGACGAGCCCTTTTCCGGCCTCGATCCGGTCAATCAGGAAAAGCTGGAAGCGCTGATCCTGGCGGAGCGCGACCGCGGCGCCACCATCCTGTTCTCCACCCACGTCATGGCGCATGCCGAGCGGCTGTGCGACCGGCTGGCGATCATCGCGGGCGGCAAGCGCCGGTTTGAAGGCACGGTGGACGAGGCCCGCGCCACCCTTCCCTCACAGGTTCATTACCAGCCGCGCCGCCCCGATCCCGCCATCGCCGCGCTCCTGCCCGCCGATGCGCGGTCCGAAGGATCGGGCTGGCGCTTCCAGTTGCCCGATGGCGGGATCGAGCCCCTGCTCGTCCGCTTGATCGAGGCCGGGCACGGCATTTCCGGCCTGTCGATCGAACGTCCCCGCCTGCACGACGCATTCGTCCGCATCGTCGGCCGCGAAGCGCTGGAGAAGGCCGCATGAGCAACGCCCGCCGCCTGATCCGCCAGACGCTGACCATCGCGCGCCGCGATTTCGTCGCCACCGTCTTCACCCCCATCTTCCTGCTGTTCCTTTTCGCGCCGCTCATCATGGGCTCGTTCGGGGCGATCGGGGGTGCGGGTGCCGCCGCGGTCGCCGACGGCGCATCGGACAAGACACGCATCGTCGCCATCGTGCCCGACCGGTTGGCCCGCCCGATCGCGGAGGTCGACACGCGGTTGCGCGGCGTGTTCCGCCAGGAAGAGGCGCCCCCTGCGTTGATGACGCTGACGCCGTCCGCCGACCCTGCGGCACAGGCGCGTGCCGCCTTCGAATCGAAGGCGTATGACGCCTCCGCCGTCCTCTATGGCCCGCTCGACCGGCCGACGATCCTGTATGGTCTGCGCGGCGCACGCACCGCCGATTACCTCACCCTGCTGGCGCAAGGCACGCTCGCCTCGGAGGCGCTGGACGGCGGCCTGCCCCGCGTGCAGGCGACGAAAACCTCCGTGACCCGCACCACCGGATCGCAAGGGGGGCAGAACCGCTCCGCCTTCCTGGCGGTGTTCGGCATCTTCTTTCTCACCCTGTTCCTTTCCGGCCAGGTCGTCGGCACCATGGCGGAGGAGCGCAGCAACAAGGTGATCGAGATCCTCGCCGCCGCCGTACCGCTGGAAAGCGTGTTCCTGGGCAAGCTGGTCGGCATGTTCGGCGTCGCGTTGCTGTTCGTCGGCTTCTGGGGCACCGTCGTGGGCCAGGCCTTGTCCTACCTGCCGCCCGCCGCCGCCGCCGCATTCGGCGACCTGTCGCCCGCGGTCGGCGCCCCCACCTTCGCGCTGCTCTTCGCCGCCTATTTCGCGATGGCCTATCTGCTGCTCGGCTCGGTGTTCCTCGGCGTCGGCGCACAGGCCTCGACCATGCGCGAGATCCAGATGCTGTCGCTGCCGATCACGGTGTTGCAGGTCGGCATGTTCGCGCTGTCCTCGGCGGCGGCGGGGCGTCCCGGCTCCTGGCTCGCGACGGTGGCGGAGGTGTTTCCGCTGTCCTCCCCCTTTGCCATGGCGGGGCATGCCGCCAACAGCCCGGAGCTGTGGCCCCACGCACTGGCACTGGCGTGGCAGGCGCTATGGGTCGCGATCTTCGTGACGCTGGGGGCGCGCTTCTTCCGTCGCGGGGTGCTGCAATCGGGCAGCGCGCGGCCCTTCTGGAAACGGGCCCGCACGTAAAGGGCAACGGCCCTCCCCGCCTGTGCGGGAAGGGCCGAAAGCCTCAGAAGCGGATGCCGTAGCTCGCCACCACCTGGTGACGGTCGGTGTCCACGTCGAAGCGGGCGCTGGTCGCGCCGCTGGCATAGTCGATCTGGCCACGATTGTAGTTGGAGTAGCGATATTCCAGCTTGGCATAGGTGTTGCCGCTGATCGCACGCTCGGCACCCGCACCCAGGCGCCAGCCGTCCAGCTTGAAGCCGGTGTCGGTCTGCGTGTCGGTGTTGCCCGCCAGCACGTTCAGCTTCAGGTTGGTGTAGCCGCCCTTGACGTAGATCAGCGTTGCCGGATCGGCCATGATGCCCGCACGCGCACCGACATACAGGTCGCGGCCCGTCTTCACCCGGCCGAACCCGAACTGGTCGTCATAGGCGCGGCGATCGCTCTTGGCGGTCGAACCGGTGATCTCGCCCTCGACGCCGAGCAGCGCCCCGCCGGCCGCGAAGTCGTAACCGATGCCACCGCCGTACAGCAGGCCATCGATATTCTGGTCGCTACCGTCATTGTCGTTGTCGACGCTGCTTCCGGCACCGACATGGTCCCAACCCAGCGTTCCTTCGACGCGCGGGCCGGTGAAGATCGGGTTCACGCCCGACTGCGCCAGTGCGGGGGTGGCGACCGCCGAACCGGCGACAAGCAAAGCAACAGCAATTTTACGCATGGGATACCCTCATTGACCGTTCCCCCGATAAGCTGGGGAGGACGCTTCAAATGGCGAATGTCCGGCGTGGTTGCATGAACCTCAGCTAAACGAGGAAATCTGTTGCTGCGGCGCAACAGTCCGCTTGCGGCGTGGAGGGGGCGTGAACCACTCGGCCAGTGTCAACCCCGTCACGGCCATCGCCTGCAGGACCACCTGCCCCGCCGCCCGCGCATCGCTCAGCGCATCATGGTGACGATGCTCCAGCCCCAGGTGGCGCGCCAGCGTGCCCAGCTTGTGGTTGGGCAGGTCCGGCCACGCCCGCCGCGCGACGCCCACGCTGTCCAGCCAGCGCGCCGCGATCGGCGGCAGCATGTGCAACGTGCACGCCCGGCCCAGCGCCCCCTTGTCGAAACTGGAATGCGCCACCGTGATCCGGTTCCCCAGATGCCCCGCCACGATTTCATGGAGCATGGCAAAGGTCGGCTGGCCGGTCACATGATGCGCAGCGATGCCATGGATGCGCGTGTTGAACGGGCTGAAGTCATCCAGCGGATCGACCAGCGATTCATAGGCGAACGTCTCGACCCCGTCGCGATAGCCGACGATGCCGATCTGGCAGATGCTGCTGGTACGCTGACACGCGGTCTCGACGTCGATCACGACGAAGTCGGGTTCGGACATGCCGCCTTATACGCCGCCCCCAGCCGCCGCGCTAGTCACCCTCGACCCACACCCGTTCGTCTCGAGTAACCGTCGAGTAGCGGCGCAGCCGCGTACCGAGACGGTGTATCGAGAGACAGGTTGATCCCCGCGACCGTCTGCACCACCGCCCCCCCCGTTCGTGCTGAGCCCTTCGACTGGCTGGCAAGCCACCCGCTCAGGATAAACTTCAGCGCCGAGCGCTGAAGTCGAAGCACAAGCCCCACCACGTAACAAATGATCCCCAACAGCCTCGACAGCGACCGTTTCGATCCGCTAGGCGGTCACTTCAACCAGCAAGGATGGAAGATGGCGGACGCGCTACGGGTGGCATTGGCAGGTCTCGGCACGGTAGGGGGCGGTGTCATCCGCCTGCTGGACACCAATCGCGACCTGATTACCCGGCGCGCCGGTCGCCCGATCGAGGTCGTCGCGGTCTCCGCGCGCGACCGGACCAAGGATCGCGGCGTCGATCTGTCGCGCTTCGACTGGGTGGACGACACCGCGGCCCTCGCGACGCATGAAAAGGCCGATGTCGTGGTCGAACTGATCGGCGGATCGGACGGCCCGGCGCTCACGCTGGCGCGCAACACCCTTGCCGCCGGCCGCGGATTCGTCACCGCGAACAAGGCGATGCTCGCCCATCACGGGCTGGAACTGGCGCAAAAGGCAGAGGGCGCCGGCGTGCCCCTGAAGTTCGAGGCGGCGGTCGCGGGCGGCATTCCCGTCATCAAGGGCCTGCGCGAAGGGGCGGCGGCCAACGTCATCAGCAACGTCTACGGCATCCTCAACGGCACCTGCAATTTCATCCTGTCCAAGATGGAAGCCGAAGGCCGCGACTTTGCCGAGGTGCTCGCCGAGGCGCAGGCGCTGGGCTATGCGGAGGCGGATCCCAGCTTCGACATCGACGGCGTCGATGCCGCGCACAAGCTGTCGATCCTCGCCGCGATCGCCTTCGGTACGCAGCCGGCGTTTGACGATGTCGCGATCAGCGGCATCCGCCACGTCCTCGCCGCCGACATCGCGGAGGCCGCCGCCCTCGGCTACCGCGTCCGCCTCGTCGGCGTCGGCGAGGCGGGGCCGCATGGCCTGTTCCAGCGCGTTCACCCGCATCTCATCCCCCTCGATCATCCGCTGGCGCACGTCACCGGTTCGACCAATGCGGTGGTGGCACAGGGCAATTTCGTCGGCCGCCTGCTCTTCCAGGGTGCCGGTGCCGGTGACGGCCCCACCGCCAGCGCGGTGGTCGCCGACCTGATCGACATCGCCCGCGGCGAATTCGGCCCCGCCTTCGCGATGCCCGCGGCGTCGCTGGTGCAAGAAAAGCCCGCCGATGCCGGGGAGCGTCGTGGCCGCGCCTATCTGCGCTTCACCGTGGAGGATAAGGTCGGCGTGCTGGCCGAGATCGCCGCGGCGATGCGCGATGCCGGTGTCTCGATCGAAAGCCTGATCCAGCGCGGCGCGACCGCGGGCGGCGGCGTCCTCGTCGCGATCGTCACGCATGAGGGCCCCGAACGCGCCGTCGCGCAGGCGCTGGAACGCCTGCGTGGCAGCTCCAGCGTCATCGGCCAGCCGCTGCTGATGCACATCCTCGGCTGACGAAGCGGCCTCTGAAACCCGGCTGCCGTTCGGACTGAGCGAAGTCGAAGTCCATGCCCAGCCCTTCCCTCACGGGCTTGGCGGCATCCGAACGGCAGATCCGGCCTACCGCCCGCCGTCACGCCGAACGAGGGCCGCCACGCAACTCGCCCGGTCGATCGCGCTGCCATCGGGCTCGCGCGCATCCAGATAGGTGACGCGCGGCGGCTCCGATCCCTTGGGGTACAGATACGCATCCAGCACGCAGAACGTGCCCTGGAACTGCAGCTTGCGTGCATTGCCTTCGCGCACATCGGCATCGGGCTGGCCGAACAGCTTGACTAGTCCGGCCATGTCCTGCCCCACCACCCGCTCCAGTCCGACGCTGGTATAGGGCACCGCCACCGGCCCCACCGTCGGCGGCGCCACGGTCGCCGGGGTCGCGCACCCGGCCAGCATCGCGCCCAGCACTGCCGGCACCGTCCATGCGGGCCGCCCGTTCCTTATCGTCGTCATGTCCGGTTCCGGTGAAAGAGATGGGTCGCCATCGCCGCTCCGAGGACCGGCGCGAGGATCGCCAGCACCGGAACCACGAACAGCGCCGTACCCGCAAGCCCCAGCAGGAAACGCTCCGCCCGGGTCGTCTTGCGCCAGGCACGCAACCCCGCATCGTCCAGATGACGCACCGCCACCATGTCGCCCAGGTCGCGCCCGAGCAGCCAGCCATTGACCAGGAAGAACACCGCCGCCGTCCCCACGCCCGTCGCCAGCAGCACCAGATAGACCGGCAGCGCGATCAGGTTGACCAGGATCACGCGGGCCCCCGACCGCAGGCCCATGGCGGCCCCCTTGGCGAACGACACCGGTCGGGCGGTCTTCAAGGCCGCCGGATAATGCCGCGCCTCCACCGCCTCCACCACCGTATCGGCGAACAGCCCCACGACCGCGATCGCCACCGCCCGGAACAGCAGCCACAGCGCCAGCCCGGTGACGACCACCGCCACCACCGCCGCCAGTCCGTCCGTCTCCCATGCGATCCAGTGGGCCAGCATCGCCTGCACCCCCCACCACACACCGACGCCCAACACCCCGAACAGCGCCAGCGTCAACGCCATCGACAGCGCCAGCACCCGCAGGATCGGCGGATCGCCCAACTGGGCCAGTGAGCGGAGGAAGGCGCGGAACACGGGGGACGGGATGGCGGTCCCGGTGCCGCCCTGTCAACCGCCCCGCCGGATCGGTCGTTGCACGCATCGACGCGCCTCGGTACGGCAACGCCTTTCTGCCTGTTTCCCGGAGCCTGTTTGTGACTCAACCTTCCTACGACGTCGTCGCGATCGGCAACGCGCTGGTCGACATTCTTGCCAACACCGACGACGCCTTTCTCGCACAGGAAGGGATGACGAAGGGCGCGATGCAGCTCGTCTTCTCCACCGACGACGCCGATGCGCTGTACGGCAAGATGGGACCCGGCCGCGAAATTTCCGGCGGCTCGGCCGCCAACACGCTGGCCGGCATCGCGGCTCTTGGCGGAAAATGCGCCTTTATCGGGCAGGTTGCCGATGATCAGCTGGGCGAGGTCTTCGCCCACGACATACGCTCCGTCGGCGTCCGCTTCGACACCCCCGCACGCCCCGCCGGCCCCTCCACCGGCCGCTGCCTCATCCTCGTCACCCCCGACGGCCAGCGCACCATGAACACCTTCCTCGGCGCCTCCCACTACCTCCCCGCCAACGCCCTCGACCGCGCCCTCATCGCCGACGCCGCCTACCTCTACATCGAAGGCTATCTCTGGGACCCCGAAGAACCCCGCGCCGCGATGCGCGCCGCGATCCAGGTCGCGCGCGAAGCCGGTCGCAAGATCGCCTTTACCGCTTCGGCCGAGTTCGTGATCGAGCGTCACCGCGCCGATTTCCACAGCCTGTTCGACGGCGGGATGATCGACGTCCTGTTCGCAAACGAAGCGGAAATCATGGCGTTGACCGAGACCGGGGATGTCGAGGCGGCGATCGCGGCGGTGCAGGACAAGGTGGAGACGGTGGTGGTTACCCTGGCGGAGCGGGGAGCGTGCGCGGTACGGGGCGGGGAACGGTACGCGGTACCGGCGCAGCCGGTGGAGCAGGTGGTCGACACCACGGGTGCGGGCGACCTGTTCGCGGCGGGCTTCCTGCACGCACAGGCGCAAGGACGCGACCTGACCGCCTCGCTGACGCTGGGCGCGGCCTGCGCGGCGGAGATCATCAGCCATTATGGCGCCCGCCCGCAGGTCGACCTGAAGGCGCTCGCCGCCACCCTGTGATGCGATATTGCGCGCAGGCTGGGGCGATCCCATCTTGCGCGCATGGCATTCGATCCCGACCGTCGCTCCATCCTGTCGCTGGGCGTCGCCAGCCTTGCGCTGTGGGGATGCGGTCGCGAGGCACGCGCGGCGGAACGCTTCCCGGTCATGCACAGCGATGCCGAATGGCGCCGCCTGCTGCCCGCCCCCGCTTACGACGTGCTGCGCCGGGAAGGCACGGAGCGCCCGTTCACCAGCCCGCTCAACGACGAACACCGGGCCGGCACCTTTGCCTGTCGCGGCTGCGCCCAGCCACTATTCGCATCGCGCACCAAGTTCGAGAGCGGCACCGGCTGGCCGAGCTTCTGGGCACCAATCCGCGGCGCGGTCGGCACCCACACCGACCGATCGATGATGATGGCGCGTACCGAAGTGCATTGCAGCCGCTGCGGCAGCCATCTCGGCCATGTCTTCGACGATGGTCCAAAGCCAACCGGCAAGCGATATTGCATGAACGGCGTGGCGATGACGTTCCGACCCGCCTAGGCGCCCAGCCGCGTCTCCAGCGTCCACCAGCCACGCGCCGTCGCGGCATTCGCCGCGTCATGGCACGCCGCGGTATCGTCGAACAACGCAAAGCAGGTCGCCCCCGACCCCGACATGCGCGACAGCAGCGTGCCGGGCGCACCGGCCAGCAGCGCCAGCACCGCGTCGATCGCCGGGGCAAGCGCACGAGCCGGCGCCTCCAGGTCATTGCGGCCCGCAACCGCGCGCGCCAGCAGATCCCCCTCGACGATCCTCCCCCGGTCCACGCCGTCCCAGCGCGCAAAAACCGCGGCGGTCGACACCGCGACGCCGGGGTTGACCAGCAGCAGCGAACGCCCCGGCATGCCGGCGATCACCTCCAGCGCATCCCCCTTGCCCCGCCCGAGCGTGGTACGGCCGAGCAGACATGCGGGCACGTCCGCCCCCAGCCCGGCGGCGATGCCGAACAGATCGGCATGGTCGGGCGCGATGCCGTGAAGCCGCGCCAGCGCTCGCAGGGTCGCGGCGGCATCCGCCGATCCCCCGCCGATGCCGGACGCGATGGGCAGCACCTTGTGCAGCATGATCGCGTGATGCGCCGCGATGCCGAAGTGCGCGCAAAAGGCGGCGGCGGCACGGGTGACGAGATTGTCACCCCCAGCCTCCAATTCCGCCGCGAACGGACCGGTGATCGTGAACGCCGACACCTCGGCAACCGCCACCTCGATCCGGTCGCCATCCTCGGCAAAGGCGAACAGCGTTTCCAGCTCGTGATAGCCGTCGGCCCGGCGGTGACGGACGTGCAGCGCCAGGTTGATCTTGGCGGGCGCGGTTTCGATGATCGGCGACATGACCGGCTGTGTGCGGGCAGGCGCCGTCGCTGGCAAGATGCCGTCCGCCAAGTCGGCAACCCTATCGCCGGGCCGCCGCCGCCATTTCCCGATTGCGTCGGTCGGACGCCGCCAGCGTGTCGGTCATCAGACGGACGAGCGCGTCGCCATCGTCCAGCACGTTGAGCCCCTGCCGCGTCGAGCCGCCCGGACTCGCCACCCGATCCGCCAGCGTCGCGGGCGATACGTCGGCGCCCGCTGCCATCGCGCTCGCGCCGGCAACGGTGGCGATCGCCAGCCTCCGCGCCTGATCGGCATCAAGACCGAGCGCGATACCCGCCTGCGCCATGGCGTCGATATAGCGGAACACAAAACCCGGCCCACACCCGGCAAGCGCGGTGACCGAATCGAACCGGCCCTCTTCCTCGACCCATTCGACATGGCCGAGCGGGGTGGCGAACGCCTCCGCCGCGGCGCGCACATCGGCGTCGGCGGACGGCGTGTGGAGCGCCGTCACCCCCTGCCCGATCGCGACCGGCAGGTTCGGCATCATCCGGACAATGGCATCGGCGGCGAAGCGATCGGCAAGCGCCGCCACCTCGACCCCGGCCAGGATCGACAGCAACAACCGCGGATGCAGGCCTGCCAGCGATGGTGCGACGTCGTCAAGCTGCTGCGGCTTGAACCCCAGCATCAGCGTGGCCGGCGTCTCGTCCACCGGCAGGGCGGTGAGGGAGCGGACACCCTCCGGCGCGCCGCGGCCACTGCGGGTGATGACGGTGACGCTGGCCGGGTCCAGCCCAGCGGCAAGCCAGCCGCGCAGCATCGCGCCACCCATATTGCCGCAACCGATCAGCCAGAGCGGCCCTTCAGGAAACGTCACTCAGGCTTCGCCCTGCGTCTCGATCAGCGCGGCGGCCAGTGCCTCCTTGGCGCTCTTGCCGCCCCACAGCACGAACTGGAACACCGGATAGAAACGCTCGCATTCCTCGATCGCCGATTCGACCAGCAATTCGGCCGCGGCGAGCGAGATCGTGCCGTCGTCGCCACCATCGATCATCGCGGCGTGGCGGTAGAGCAGGATGCCGCTGGACGACCAGAGTTCGAAATGGCCGACCCATAATTGCTCGTTGACGAGGGCCAGTGCCTCATACACGCCCGCGCGGCGGTCATCGGTCACCTTGATGTCGGGAAACGCCAGGAATTGCAGGACGCTGTCGTCCTCGCGCCACAGGGCACGAAGCTCATAGGTGGTCCAGCTACCCTTGACGGTAGCGATCACCTCGTCCTCATGGCGTTCATGGTCCCAGCCATGCGCGGCGTAATACGCCTCCAGCATGTCGATGGGGGCGGCATCTTCGGTATCGTGGTCGGCGTGTTCGAGCATGTAGGTCATCCTGCGAACGGATCGTGACGCGGGCAGCGTGCCCGCGTCGACGCCGTATCGCAAGCCCGGCATCGGCCTGTGAAGCCCACCCGCCGGGAAAGCTGTGGATAGATCAGAGGATGATCTCCGGCGCGGCCGCCTCGGCCGTGGTTTCCGGCTTGCTCGCGACATCCTTTTGCGTGCCGGCGATCGTATCCTGCCCGGCCTCCAGCGCATCGAGACGTGCGCGCAGCGCTTCCGCCTCGTCGCGGGCGGCCACCGCCATCGCCTTCACCGCCTCGAACTCCTCGCGCGAGACGAAATCCAGGCCGCCGATCCACTCGCGCGCCCGCGTGCGCGCGCTCGATTCGGCTTCGCGGCCCATGCCGGCCACGGTGCCGGCAAAGCCATTCACGATCTTGGCGAAGTCGTCGAAAATCCGGTTGTCGGACTGCATTGCAAATTCCCCGCTAAATTTCACAGCATTTGGGAGGTGCGGGCGCCCGGCACAAGAGTGTCGGCACCGGGGTTCAGTCGCCCGATGCTCCAGGTCAGCACGCCGGCAAAGCTGATCCACACCAGATAGGGCAGCATCAGCCATGCCGCGACGCGGCGGATGCGCGCAAAGGCGAAGGTGGTGGCGATCGACGCCAGCAGCATCGCCACGATGATGGCAAAGGCCAGCGTGACCCGGTGCGCCCCGAAGAAGGTCGGCGTCCAGGCCAGGTTCAAGGCCAGTTGCACGGCGAACAGGCCGACCGCGACACCACGCCCCCGGGCGCCGCGCGCGTTCAGCACGACCGCCAGCGCCAGACCGAGCAGGATGTACAGCGTGGTCCAGGCCACCGGAAACACCCATCCCGGCGGGGTCAGTTCCGGCTTGGTCAGCGCGACATACCACCCGTTCTCGCTGCCCGACGGTACCGATCGCCCCGATGCGAAGCCCAGCAGCAACACGCCGGGTACGGTAACGATCGCCCAGCGCAGGAAGGACATCCGCAGCTGACCCTTGGAAGCAATTGCGCCCACTCGTGCCTCATTCGCTATGACCTGTGCCGGTGTGGCGGGTCACGCCATATCGGTAAAGTGCCAATGGCAAAGTTTCGTTGCAGTCGGCAGGCCCATCACCACGTAAGTGGTTCAATTCCGGGACGCAGCGACCAAAAATTCGATATTGCCCTCTGGCCCCGTGATCGGACTGGGCGTCACGCCGGCAACGCTCCACCCCGCGCCCCCCAGCCATTCGACCACCGCGTCACAGACCCGCGCATGGACCGCGGGGTCGCGCACGACGCCGCCCTTGCCCACTTCCTCGCGCCCCGCCTCGAATTGCGGCTTGATCAGCGCCAGCAGCCGGGCGCCGGGTGCGGCAAAGGTCATCGGCCGCTCCAGCACCTTGGACAGGCCGATAAAACTGGCGTCGCAGACGATCAGGTCGACGGGCTCGGGGATATGCTGTTCGGTCAGGATGCGGGCGCTGGTCTGTTCATGGACGATGACGCGCTCGTCCTGGCGCAGCTTCCAGGCGAGCTGGTTCGTGCCGCTGTCCACCGCATAGACGCGGGCCGCGCCACGGGTCAGCAGCACATCGGTAAAGCCCCCGGTGGACGATCCGACATCGATCGCCACCGCGTTGGCGACATCCCAGCCGAAATGATCAAGGCCATGCGCCAGCTTGATCCCGCCGCGCGATACCCAGGGATGATCGCGGCCACGCACGTCCAGCGTCACGTCCTCCGCCAGCGCCTGTCCGGGCTTGGCGATCTTCACCTCGCCGGCAAACACCAGCCCGGCCATGACCAGCGCCTGCGCACGTGCGCGCGACTCGGCCAGGCCGCGATCGACGAGCAACTGATCCACCCTCTTCTTCGCCATGGCGCGTCTGTCGCACCCCCGGCAATCCGTCGCAACCCGCCATCCACCGGTCGCAGCATCCATTGCCTAGTAGATCAGTAGGAATATGTAGGCTGTATCGACTTTCGGGGGCTTTCCCTCACGAAAGCGCAGGAGATGCACGATGGGTTCGTTCGCACCGTTCGACGCCGCGCAGCCGACCATCCTGACCGTGCCGGGCCTTGGCGGCTCGGGTCGCTCGCACTGGCAGAGTTTGTGGGAAGAGGCGCGGCCCGACACCGTCCGCGTCGAACTGGGCATGTGGAACACACCGCACCGTAATGCCTGGGTGACCAAGCTGGACGAAGCGATCCGGCGGGCGCAAGCCCCCGTCATTTTGGCCGCGCATTCGCTGGGATGCCTGGCGGTGGCGTGGTGGGCGGAATTGTCGCCGCAGCCCTATGGCTGGCCGGTGGCGGGCGCGCTGCTGGTGGCGCCGGCCGATGTCGATCGCTCGGATGCGCCCGACGCGTTGAAGGGGTTCGCGCCCAGCCCGCTGACGCCCCTGCCCTTCCCCTCGATCCTGGTCGCCAGCCGCGACGATCCCTGGATCGGGATCGAACGTGCGCACAGCCTTGCGGTCAACTGGGGCAGCCATTTCGTCGATGCCGGCGAACAGGGGCATATCAATGCGGCCAGCGGTCTTGGCTGGTGGACCGAGGGTCAGGCGCTGCTCGACCGGGTGATCCAGGCGAGCAGCGACGGCCACGGCCATGCCCGCCACCCCAGCGACGCGCGGTCGATCCTGGCGGTCAACGCGACTGCCGCCGCGCAGAACCATTATCTGGGCCGGTGAGGATCAGTCGCGGGGCGACTGGCTCTCCGCCTCGCGACCTTTGCGCACCGCGGCGTTCATCCGCCGCCACAACCGCACGTTCACGCCGATCAGCACGACCAGCATCAGCGCGGTCAGGATGATGACGGCGCGCCATCCGGTCATGCGCGCGCGCCCGCGGTCACCCCCGCGCTGTTGTGGCGCAGCGCGGTCAGCACGGTTTCCACAATGTGGTCCGCATCCAGCCCCGCCTCGGCATATTGCACCTGCGGCGAATCCTGATCCTGGAAGATGTCGGGCAGGCGCATCGTGCGGATCTTCAGGCCGGCATCGGTCAGCCCTTCGTCCGACGCCAGGGTCAGCACATGCGCACCCAGGCCGCCGATCGCGCCCTCCTCGATCGTCACCGCCACTTCATGCGTGGTCAGCAGACGGCGGATCAGCGCCTCGTCCAGCGGCTTGGCGAAACGCAGGTCGGCGACGGAGGTGGACAGGCCCTTGGCCTCGAGCTGGTCGGCCGCCTTCAGCGCCTCGCCCAGACGCGTACCCAGCGACAGGATCGCGACCTTCTTGCCCTCACGCACCATGCGACCCTTGCCGATCTCCAGCAGTTCGGGCGTCTCGGGCAGTGCCACGCCGGTGCCGTTGCCACGCGGATAGCGCACCGCGATCGGCCCTCCATCATGCTGCACGCAGGTGTGGACCATGTGGACCAGCTCGGCTTCGTCCGCCGCGGCCATCACCACCATGTTGGGCAGCGTCGCCAGATAGGTGACGTCGAACGAGCCGGCATGCGTCGCCCCGTCCGCCCCGACCAGCCCGGCGCGGTCGATCGCGAAACGCACCGGCAGGTTCTGGATCGCGACGTCGTGGACGACCTGGTCATACGCCCGCTGCAGGAAGGTGGAGTAGATCGCGCAGAACGGCCGCATCCCCTGCGCCGCCAGACCCGCGGCAAAGGTGACGGCATGCTGCTCGGCGATACCGACATCGAAGAAGCGGTCCGGATAATTGGTCGCGAACGCGTCCAGTCCGGTGCCCGACGGCATGGCCGCGGTAATCGCGCAGATCGTCGGATCGTGCGCCGCTTCACGGGCAAGCGCGGCGCCGAAGACGTTCTGATAGGCCGGCGGCCCCGGCGGCGCCTTGGCCTGGGCGCCGGTGATCACGTCGAACTTCTGCACGCCGTGATACTTGTCCGCCGCCGCCTCGGCCGGGGCATAGCCCTTGCCCTTCTTGGTCACGACATGGACCAGGATCGGGCCTTCCTCGGCATCGCGGACGTTTTCGAGGACGGGGATCAGGTGGTCGAGATTGTGGCCGTCGATCGGGCCGACATAATAAAAGCCCAGTTCCTCGAACAGCGTGCCGCCCATGGTCATGCCGCGCGCGAACTCGTCGGTCTTGCGCGCCGCATTCTGGAAGGGGCGCGG
Organism: Sphingomonas carotinifaciens; assembly: GCF_009789535.1. Classification (NCBI taxonomy): domain Bacteria; kingdom Pseudomonadati; phylum Pseudomonadota; class Alphaproteobacteria; order Sphingomonadales; family Sphingomonadaceae; genus Sphingomonas; species Sphingomonas carotinifaciens. The sequence continues at coordinate 3,077,194 of NZ_WSUT01000005.1, forward strand.
CAGCTTCTTGGCGAAGCGCTTGAGCGTTTCGCGCACGCCGAGGAATTCGCGGCTGGAGACGATGCGCGACAGATAGGCCGAAAGCCCGCCCACGGGCGGTGCGATCGACATGTCGTTGTCGTTCAGGATCACGACCAGCCGGTTGCCCGCCTGCTCGGCATTGTTCATCGCCTCATAGGCCATACCCGCCGACATCGCGCCGTCGCCGATCACCGCGATGCCCTTGCCGGGCGTCCCCGCCAGCTTGTTGGCGACGGCGAAGCCGAGCGCGGCCGAGATCGAGGTGGAGCTGTGCGCCGCCCCGAACGGGTCATATTCGCTCTCCGACCGCTTGGTGAAGCCGGACAGGCCCCCGCCCTGGCGCAGCGTGCGGATGCGTTCGCGCCGCCCGGTCAGGATCTTGTGCGGATAGCATTGGTGCCCGACGTCCCAGACCAGCCGGTCGTGCGGCGTGTTGAACACGTAATGGATCGCAACGGTCAGCTCGACCACGCCCAGGCCGGAGCCGAGATGGCCGCCGGTCGTGCCCACCGCGGAGATCGTTTCGTCGCGCAACTCGTCCGCCAACTGGCGCAACTGTTCCGGCGCCAGCGTGCGCAGGTCGTCGGGGGTCTTCACCGTGTCGAGCAACGGGGTAGCGGGAAGGTCAGCCATCGGAGCGGCTTATCGCAGCAAAGCGGTGGTGTCGATTGCAACCGAACGTGCCGATCACCGGACATGTCGGCGGCAATGCCCCGCACGGGGTCAGGCGCGCGCCTTGCTCCCGCATGCCGCGCACCGACCGCGCACCTCGATCACCGGTCGCTCGGCGGCGAACCCGGCGGCCGCGGCCGCACTGCGCACGCCGCGGGTGATATGGTCGTCGTCCAGATGGGTCGTCTGTCCGCACGAATCGCAAACCAGGAAGATGCAGTCATGCAGGCAGTCTGGGTGCGCATTGGCGACATAGGCATTCGCGCTCTCCACCCGGCTCGCCAGGTTGGACGCCACGAACAGGTCGAGGATGCGATACACGCTGTTGGCCGCGACGCGGCGCCCCTCCGACTTGGACACCGATTCGGCGATGTCGTACGCGCTTGCCGGTTTGGAAAAGCCCGCCAGCGCCGCGAACACGCTTGCGCGCATCGTCGTCCATTGCTCGCCGGCTCGCTCCAGCGTCGCCTGCGCGGCCCGCGACAGGTCTTCGCCAAGGGGTTCGTGATGATCATGCGCGTGCGCCATGGGCCCTACCTAGGTGCGCCGCCCCCGACCGGCAAGCGTCAGGCCTCGGCGCGGCGGTTCAGATCATGTCCGAAAGCGAGCAGGCCGACCCCGATGATCGTCCACATCGCCTCCCCGCCTGATCCGTCGTGCGGCAGGTTCATCGCCCCGGCCATGATGCCAAGACCAAAGGCCCCCATCGCGGCGGGCATCAGGTAACCGTGCGTCATCGCGCCCCGCCCCAGCGCCAGCGCGCCCAGGATGATCGCCAGCACCAGCCCCACCTCATGCACCGCCGGGTGGAGAAACATGCCCCCCGCCGCCGACATCAGCGCGAGCAGGACGGAGGTGGCAAGGCAATGGACGACGCACAGCCCCGACAGGCCGATCGCAATACGATCGAGCGAGGCGAACCAACGGGGGCGGGACTGCACCGTCATCATCTTGCAACGGCATCTAGGAGAGTAGAAACGAGGTTACAACATCACATCGCCGAAAAATCCGGCCGATGCCGCGTAAGTTCCGCGACCGTGCACGGCGGTGCCGACGGCGATGGCCCTTCCCCGCCGCCGCCCACGCGCCTATGTTCGGGCATCATGCTCCAGCCCAGTGCCGCCTTCATGTCGACCGCCCGTCCCCGTTCCATCGCCTATTGGCTGTTCGGCGTCGCCGCGCTGATCGTCGCGATGGTCGTCGTCGGCGGGATCACCCGCCTGACCAATAGCGGCCTGTCGATCACCGAATGGAAGCCGATCACCGGCATCGTGCCGCCGTTGAACGAGGCGCAGTGGCAGGCGGAGTTCGCCAATTACAAGCGCATCCCCGAATATACGACCTTCAACCAGCACATGACGCTGGCCGGGTTCAAGGCGATCTTCTTCTGGGAATATCTTCACCGGGTATTGGGCCGGGTGATCGGCATGGCCTTTGCCCTGCCGCTGCTCTGGTTCTGGGTGCGGGGGCGCATTCCCGCCGGCTACAAGCCGCGCCTTGTCGCGCTGCTCGCGCTCGGCGGATTGCAGGGTGCGATCGGCTGGTGGATGGTCGCCTCCGGCCTCGTCGAGCGCACCGATGTCAGCCATATCCGGCTGACCGTCCATCTCGTCACCGCGCTCGTCATCCTCGCGGGGATCATATGGACCGCCATGGATCTCATGGCGCTGCGCCGCTCGCCGCTTGCCGCGCCCGCCCGCCTCACACGCGGCTCCGGGATCGTGCTGGCGCTGCTCTTTGTTCAGATCGTCTACGGCGCGCTTACCGCCGGGCTCGACGCGGGCTATGCCTTTGCCAGTTGGCCGCTGATGGGGGACGCCTGGTTCCCGCAAGGCGTGCCGATGGCCTCCCCGGCACTCGCCAATGCCGTCGACAATCCCGTGGTCGTGCAGTTCATCCACCGCTGGTTCGCCTTTGTCGCGGCCGCCGGACTCGCCTGGATCGCCGTACGCACGGCGCGCGGCGGGGCGCTGCGCACCGGCGCGGTCGTGCTGGCACTGGTCGGGGTGCAGATCGCCCTCGGCATCGCCACGCTGTTGAGCGGTGTGCAAATCGACGTGGCGGTCGCGCACCAGTTGAACGCGGCCCTGTTGCTGATCGCCACGGTGGCCGCCGCGCACCGGCTGGGAACGCCCCCGGCGCCCCTCTCGGTATCCAGATACCCGTCAGGAAACCCGCGGAAAGCTTGACTTAAACCGCCTCTTCGATCATTGGACCTGCCGTTCGCGCCGCTTCCTGTCCGGGGGCGGCGTGCTGCATTTCAAACCGAAAGGTCCAACGCCCATGAAGGCGCTCATGAAGACCACCAAGTCGGCCAAGCCGCACGAGGTGGAGAAGAAGTGGCACATCGTCGACGCCACCGACCTGGTGGTCGGCCGCGCGGCCACGATCATCGCCAACGTCCTGCGCGGCAAGCACAAGACGTCGTTCACCCCGCACGTCGATTGCGGTGACAATGTCATCGTCATCAACGCCGACAAGATCCGCTTCACCGGCAACAAGGCCGCCAAGAAGATCTATTACAAGCACACCGGCTATGCCGGCGGCATCAAGGGCGTGACCGCTGCCAAGGTTCTGGAAGGCCGCTTCCCGGAGCGCGTTCTGGAAAAGGCCGTGGAGCGCATGATCCCGCGCGGCCCGCTGGGTCGCGAGCAGATGCGCAACCTGCGCATCTTCAAGGGCGCCGAGCATCCGCATGAGGCGCAGAACCCCGAGGTCCTCGACATCGCGGGCATGAACCGCAAGAACAAGGTGGGCGCATAATGTCCGATAACCGTCAGTCCCTCGCCGATCTCGGCGCTGCGCTGAACCAGCAGCGCGATGCGGCCGTCGATGCCGACACGGGCGCCGCCACCAGCGCCGACGCCTATCTCGCCGGCGAGACCAACGAGCCCGCCGTGCAGCGCGCCCCACTGCGCGAGCAGGAGCTGGACAAGTTCGGCCGCGCCTATGCCACCGGCCGTCGTAAGGACGCCGTTGCACGCGTCTGGCTGAAGCCGGGTTCGGGCAAGATCACGATCAACGGTCGCGATCAGGAAGTCTATTTCGCGCGCCCGTCGCTGCGCCTCGTCATCAACCAGGTGTTCGGCGTCGCCGAGCGCGAGGGCCAGTATGACGTGATCTGCACCGTCAAGGGCGGTGGCCTTTCGGGCCAGGCCGGCGCGGTCAAGCACGGCATCAGCCAGGCGCTGACCAAGTACGAGCCGGTCCTGCGCGCCCCCGTCAAGGCCGCCGGCTTCCTGACCCGCGACAGCCGCGCCGTCGAGCGTAAGAAGTATGGCCGTGCCAAGGCACGTCGCAGCTTCCAGTTCTCGAAGCGCTAAGTCGCAGGTTCAGATCTGCGTTACAGGAAAGGGCGGTCCGGCAACGGGCCGCCCTTTTCCGTTGGGTCACCGCGTCAGAACAGCTTGCGCAGCGAAATCTGGACCGATCGCCCGATCGGGTCGAGAAAACCCCGCTGAAACCGGTACGGCGTGGCACCGAGGGCGTCGCGGACATCCTGCCGCTGGTTTGCCACATTCTCCACCTGTACGTTGAATGTCAGGCCCTTCGCCCAGGCGCGGTTCGGCGCCAGCACGCCGATCTCCGTCAACAGGCCGATATTGAAGACGAACAGTCCTGAAAACTGCAGGTCCGATCCGGGTATCGCACCGCGCACCTGCGTCGCCGACTGATACCGCCCCCACAGATTGGCACTGAAGCCGCGATAATTGGCCCCCATCCATCCCGATCCCTCGATGCGCGGACGCCCGCCGCTGCCGGTAATCGTCTCCCCGGCAAGCAGGTCGAGTTCGGGCAGGCCGGAGCGCAGGCGCAGGCGATCGGACAGGATCAGCGTCGGCGTCAGATTGCCATAAACGAACAGGCGCGGTTTTGGGGGCGGTGGCGGCGGGGCGCCTGGCGCGGGTTCGGGCGGCGGCGGCGGTGCCGCACCCAGCGGTCCATGAAACTGGATCCTGCCGGCCAAAGCCCTTTGTCGCCCGCGCGCCAGATTGAGCGGACGCAGATCGGCCGCGATCAACTGCCCCGCGGCATTGCGACGGAACCGGTCGGGAAACGCTGCCTGGATCGCCGGGGTCGTGGCCGACAGGGTCATGGCCTGGTCCTCGATCACTGTGTCTGTCAGGTTGACGCCGAAGCGGACCTCGCGGCGCTTCCACGGCTTGATGTCGACGCCCAGCGTGTTGATCCGGCGCTGCTCGGGGGCTAGCGTCGGATTGCCGCCGAACACCGTCGTCACCAGGGCGGTGGTGCCGGTGACGAAATCGAAAAAGGGCGATCCGGGCAGGCTGATCGCCGGCGTCACCAATTGCTCAATGGGCGGCGGCGTGCGCGACTCGCTGACCGAGGCGGTGAACTGCACCGGAGACCAGGGCGACCAGAGCAAGCCATAGCTGGCGTTGAGCAGGCTGCCGTACCCCGACACCTTCGACACGCCGACCGTGCCGTTTGCCGACAATTCGCCGATTGCCGCCAACGCCCCCTCCCGCGCGGATGCGATCGGCAGGTTCGCGCCGATGCTTGCGGTATGGATCGTGCGATCGACCGGGTTGGTGCCGGCGGACAGCAACTGTGTCGTGCCCGATGAATTGGCGTAATCCAGCGACGCGGTCAGCATCGCCTTGCCCGCGGGCAGGCGCAGCAGCGGACCATTGGCCACCGCCTTGCCGGTGATCGTGCGCGTGACCCCGCGGGTGCGATCGATGAGAAGCGGGCCGGACTGCCGCACAATCCCGGCCCCGAACGGGTCGACGCCCGCCGCTATGGCCGCCTCCGCCGTTACGGGATCAAAGCCCCGTGCGCTCAGGTTCGTGTTGCGCAACCGGTCGATGGTCCCGGTCATGTTCCAATTCCAGTCGCCCAGGGTACCCTGCACCGTCGCGCCGCCCGACAGCTTCAGCGACTGCGCACCCCCGGGCAAGGGGCCCGCCTCCTCCAGATAGCGATACAACAGCACGTCGTTGGCGAAGGGCAGCCCCCCTGCCCCGCCGGGCACGCGCCAGGCCGCCGCGGCATAGCCGGGCGTGCCGGATTGCCGCTCGGCCTCCACCGTGAACTGCGCGGACGCCGTGATGCTTTTGCCGATCACGTCGGACCAACTGGTGTTGACCTTTATTCGCTGCACAGCGGGGGCGATCGACCGCAGGCCGAGTGGATCGTCCGATCTCGACGCCGTCGCACCCGGCACATAGCCCGCCAGCGTGCTCCGCATGGCCGCAGCCAAAGGCACCAGCGCGCGCGTCACCGGCCGCCCCGCCAGCCGGTCCAGTTCCGGATCGATCGACCCACCACCGATCCCGGTCACCGTGCCGACCGGATCATAGAGCAGATCGGGGTCGGGTCGGATCGACCGCTCGCGCTGGGTCAATCCGTCGCGGTGCGATGCGTTGACCGCGACGATCCACCTGCGGTCATGCTGCAACACCGTTGATCCGGCATCGCCCTCCACGCCCAATGCCCCGCCATCCGTCGCACCGCGTATCGTCTGTTCGACCGTCACGGCACGGAACTTGGCCTTGGTGACGATGTTCATCACCCGCCGCGTCGGGGGATAACCGAACTGGATGGCCACCGGTTCGGGCAGGATGTCGACCCGCTCGATTGCCTCGGGCGGCAGGTTGCTCATCTCCTCCCAACCCGAGATGCGGCGACTGTTCAGCAACAGGATAGGATCCTCGCCACTATTGCTGGTGGTCAGGCCGCGCACCGCGCGTAGCAGGTCGCTGATCTTCGTCACGCCCAATGCCCGGATCGCGGCTTCGTCGAGCATCCCTACCGGCTTGGCATCGGTGATGACCGCATTGCGCTGCCGCTCACCGGTAATGACGATCTCGTCGGCAGACCGACCAGGCGACGGCGCATCCTGCGCAAACGCCGTCACTGGCGTGCCGAGCGTACTGCCCAGCAGCAGCCAGCGCTGCCACATGCCACGATCCCCCAAGCGGCATCTCCCTGCCATCACTCCCACCGATAAGTGTATCAGGGGGATGTGACACCGGGCAAATGAATAAGCGTTGGGCTGTTCCGCGGCTTGCTCCGTCTGCCACCGGGGTCTAGCCCGGTATGCAAATCGATGCAGGAGCCGCCATGACCGCCACCCTCCCCCGTCGCCAGGTGCTGAAAGCCGGTGCGACCATCGCCGGCCTGTCGCTCGGCCGCATGGCCTGGGCGCAAGGGTCCGACCGGATCGAGGCCCTGATCGCCCGCATGACCCCGGCGGATAAGGCCGGGCAGCTTTCCTGCTTCTCCGACCAGATCCGCCCCATCGGCCTGCCCTTCAACCCCGGCCTTCCCGCCCGCAACGATGCCACGGCACAGCTTGCGCGGATCAGGACGGGGGCGATCGGCATGTTGTTCAACGGCGTGGGCTATGCCGGTGCCAAGGCGGCGCAGGACGCCGCGATGCAGACCCGGCTGAAGATCCCGCTGATCTTCGCCGGCGACGTGATCCACGGCCTGCGCACTGCCTATCCACTGCCCATCGCGGAGGCGTGCGCCTTCGATCCCGATCTGGCGCAGCGCACCGCACGCGCCGCCGCGGTGGAGACGACCGCGCTCGGCATGCACTGGACTTTCGCGCCGATGGTCGATGTCGCGCGCGACCAGCGCTGGGGCCGCGTGGCGGAAGGATCGGGCGAAGACGTCTATCTCGGCACGCAACTGGCGGTGGCCCGCGTCCGCGGCTTCCAGGGCCGCTCGCTGCGCGCACCCGACAGCCTGGCGGCCTGCGCCAAGCATTTCGCCGCCTATGGCGCGGTGTCGGGCGGGATGGATTACAACTACACCGAAATCTCGCCGCAGACGCTGCGCGAGGTGCATCTCGCCCCCTTCAAGGCGTGCGTCGATGCCGGCGTCGCCACCATCATGTCGTCGTTCAACGACGTGAACGGCGTGCCAGCCTCGGGCAATCGCTGGCTGCTGACCGACCTGCTGCGCGGGGAATGGGGTTTTCGCGGCATGGTGGTGGGCGACTACACCGCCGACGAGGAACTGGTCGCGCACGGCTATGCCGCCGATGGCCGCGATGCGGCGAAAAAGGCGTTCCTGGCCGGCATGGACATGTCGATGGCCTCCGACCTGTTCAATCGCTGGCTTCCCGATCTGGTGGAGAAGGGCGAGGTGCCGGTCGCCCGCTTGGACGAGGCGGTACGCCGCGTCCTTCAACTCAAGGACGCGATCGGCCTGCTCGACGATCCCTATCGCTCGATCAGCGCAAAGGCGGAGCGGACACAGGTTTCGACGCCTTCGATGCTGAAACTCTCGCGCGAGGCGGGCGCCCGTTCGATCGTGCTGCTCCGGAACGAGGGCGACCTGCTGCCGCTCAAGGCCGATCCGGGCCGCATCGCGTTGATCGGTCCGTTCGGCGAGGATCGCGACAACGTGGTGGGCACCTGGGCGTTCATGGCGGATGCGAAGCTGAACGTCTCGGTCGCGCAAGGCCTGCGCAACCGCAAGCTGGCGGTGGACGTCGTCAAGGGATCGGAGGTCGAGGCGCCGATCGCCGGCGGCATCGACGCCGCGGTCGCGGCCGCGCGGGGTGCCGATATCGTCCTGCTCGCGCTCGGCGAGACGCAACTGATGTCCGGCGAGGCGCAGTCGCGTACCGAGATCGTCATCCCTGAGGCACAGATGGCGCTGGCCGAGGCGGTGGCCGCGACCGGCAAGCCGATCGTCGTCCTGCTCCGCCACGGCCGCGCCCTGGCGCTGCACGGCGCGGTCAAGGATGCGCCTGCGATCCTCGCCACCTGGTTCCTGGGGTCCGAAAGCGGCAACGCCATCGCCGATGTCCTGTTCGGCGACGTGAACCCGTCCGCCAAGCTGTCCGCCAGCTTCCCGCGCGAAAGCGGACAACAACCCTATTTCTACAACCACAAGAATACCGGCCGCCCCGCCCCGGATACCGGGTCGCAGGAATACAAGGCGCGCTACCGCGAAACGAAGAACGAGGCGCTGTACCCGTTCGGCCACGGCCTCAGCTATACGCGCTTCGCCCTGTCGAACATCGTCGTGCCGCCCCGGATGACCGACCGGATCGAGGTCACCGTCACCGTCACCAACACCGGCACGCGCGCCGGTGCCGAGGTGGTGCAGCTCTACATCCACGACCGCGTCGCCAGCCGCACCCGTCCGGTGCGCGAGTTGAAGGGCTTCGCCCGCGTCGATCTGAAACCCGGCGAGAGCAAGCCGGTGCGCTTCACCCTCACCCGCGACGACCTGCGCTTCTGGGGGGAGGATGGCTGGGTGATCGAACCCGGCGCCTTCGACCTGTGGGTCGCGACCGACGCCACGGGTGGCGAGCGGCACGGCTTCGAACTGGTATAGCGCTACATATCCACGCGCTGGGTGCCGATGCGTGCCGCCTCTTCCGGGTCGTGCGTCACCATCAGGATCGGCACCCGCGTGGTGACGCGCACCGCGATGATCGCGGCCATCACCTCCTCGCGCCGCGCCCGGTCGAGCGAGGACAAGGGCTCGTCGAGCAACAGGACGCGCGGGTCGCTGAGCAGGGCGCGCCCGATCGCCACCCGCCGCGCCTCGCCACCGGACAGGTTGCGCGGCCAGCGATCCAGCAGATGGCCGATGCCCAGCATCGCGATCGTCGATTCCCAGTTCGCCGGCGCCGGTCCCGCGCCGTAGAGCAGGTTCGCGCGCACCCGCATGTGCGGAAACAGGCGCGGGTCCTGAAAGACATAGCCGATCCGCCGGCGCTCCACCGCCACGTCGATGCCCGCCCCAGCGTCGAACAGCGTCTCGCCCCCGACACGGACATGCCCGCGATCGGGGCGGATCAACCCTGCCACCATCTGCAACACGCTGGTCTTGCCGACACCCGACGGGCCGAACAGCACCGTCGCGCCCTCGCCGGTGCGAAACGACGCCGCGATCCGCGCATCGCCGCGCGTCACCGCGACATCGACGTCAAAGGACATGCAAACCCCGCCCCATCCGCCGCGCCAGCATCTCGGACGCCACCAGCGCGATCAGCGACAAGGCGACGGAGACCCCCGCCAGCCGCCACACGATCGTCTCGCCCCCCGGCCGTTGCAGCGCCGAATAGATGGCGAGCGGCAGGGTCGCCGTCTCACCCGGCACGTTGGACACGAAGGTGATCGTCGCCCCGAACTCGCCGATCGACCGCGCGAAACCCAGCACCGCACCCGCGAGCACACCGGGCAGGCACAGCGGCAGCGTGATCGTCCGGAACGTCCGCCAGCGCCCCGCGCCCAGCGTCCGCGCCGCCTGTTCCAGCCGCCGGTCGACGCCCTCCAGCGACAGCCGGATCGCACGCACGGTCAGTGGCAGGGCCATCACCGCCGCCGCGATCGCCGCCCCCGTCCAGCGGAACAACACGCTGACGCCGAACCAGTTTTCCAGCCACATGCCAAGCGGCCCGTTCGGCCCGAACGCCAGCAGCAGCGCCCACCCCGTCACCACCGGCGGCACCACCAGCGGCAGGTGGACGATCCCGTCGAGCAGCACCTTGCCCGGAAACCGCCCGCGCGCCAGCACCCACGCCAGCGCGAACGCCACCGGCAGCATCGCCACCATCGCGCTGCCCCCCACCAGCAGCGACAACCGCACGATCGCCCATTCCTCCGCCGACAGCATCACCCGGCCGCTACTTCGCCGAAAACCCGTAACGCACGAAAATCCCCCGCCCCTCTCTCGACAGCAGGAAGCGCCGAAAGCCCTCCGCCTCGGGATTGGTGGAGGCCTTCAGCCGGGCGAGCGGATAGCGGATCGGCGGATGGCTGGCGGCAGGGAACAGCCCGGCGACGCGCACGCCTGCACTCGCTCGTGCATCGGTGGCATAGACGATGCCGTAGGGCGCCGCCCCTCGCTCCACCAGCGCCAGCGCCGCCCGGACATTCTCCGCCCGCACGACGCGCGGCGCCACCGCATCCCACGCCCCCAGCCGCTGGAGCGCGGCCTTGCCATATTTGCCCGCCGGCACCGAGGCAGGATCGGCCATGGCAAGCGGCCCGCGCGCCAGCGTCGGCCCCAGCGTCCGCACCGTCAGCCGCACCGGGTTCGCCACCGGCGCCACCACCACCAGCCGATTGCCCAGCCATGCGGCGCGCGTCCCCGATGCGAGCAGGCCGCCACGGTCCAGCACGTCCATCCATGCCTCGTCGGCGGACGCGAACAGGTCCGCCCTGCCCCCCGCCTGCACCTGCCGGGCAAGCGCGGAAGACGCGGCAAACGAAATGACCGGCTTCGGATGACCCTTTGCCGCCCAGGCATCCGCCGCCGCCGTCATCGATTCCTGCAGGCTGGCCGCCGCCAGCACCAGCGGCGGGCGTGGCTGCGCCGTCGCAGCCGATGCCAGCCCCAGCACCGCGCACGCCATTGCCCGCCACCATCGCATCGCACGCCCCTTTGCCGTTATATACCGCCGTATAGATTACCAGACGCGGGTCCGGCCCCAAGGTTGCACAGCTTAAGACCCTATCAGCATTTCGTTTCGATCACCGATCCCCCCACCCGTTCGTCTCGAGTAGCCGTCGAGCCTGTCGAGACGGCGTATCGAGAGATCCTCGCCACGGGCGGGCACCTCTCGATACGGGCTCTCGACAAGCTCGATCCCTACTCGAGGCGAACGGATAGGGCGGATCTCAGGCAAGCCAGACAATGCCCGCCCCGAAAAGGAGCGGGACGGCCCGGCTCAGTTATCGTCCCCCATGCGCAGCGCGGCGATGAACGCTTCCTGCGGGATGCTGACCGATCCATATTCCCGCATCTTCAGCTTACCCTTCTTCTGCTTCTCCAGCAGCTTGCGCTTACGGGTCGCGTCACCGCCATAGCATTTCGCGGTCACGTCCTTGCGCATCGCGCTGATCGTCTCGCGTGCGACCACCTTGCCGCCGATCGCCGCTTGGATCGGGATCTTGAACAGGTGGCGTGGGATCAGTTCCTTCAACCGCTCGCACATGCCGCGTCCGCGCGTCTCGGCGGTGCCGCGGTGGACGATCATGGACAGCGCGTCCACCGGCTCCTCGTTGACCAGGATGCTCATCTTGACGAGGTCGCCCTCGCGCACGCCGATCTGGTGATAATCGAAGCTCGCATAGCCCTTGGACAGCGACTTCAACCGATCGTAGAAGTCGAACACCACCTCGTTCAGCGGCAATTCGTAGGTCGCCTGCGCCCGGCCGCCGACATAGGTCAGGTTCTTCTGGATGCCGCGCCGGTCCTGGCACAGCTTCAGGATCGAGCCGAGATATTCGTCGGGAACGTAGATCGTCGCCTCGATCCACGGCTCGCTGATCGTGGCGATCTTGTTGGGATCGGGCATGTCGGCCGGATTGTGCAGCTCGATCGTGCCGCCGCCATGCGTCAGCTCGATCTCGTACACCACGCTGGGCGCGGTGGTGATCAGGTCCAGGTCATATTCGCGCGTCAGCCGCTCCTGGATGATCTCCAGATGCAGCAGCCCCAGGAACCCGCAGCGGAACCCGAAGCCGAGCGCCGCGGACGTCTCCATCTCGAAGCTGAACGACGCATCGTTCAGCCGCAGCTTGGAGATGCTCTCGCGCAGCTTTTCGAAATCGTTGGCATCGACCGGGAACAGGCCGCAGAACACCACCGGCTGGACTTCCTTGAAGCCCTCCAGTGCCGCTGCCGCCGGCCGCTTGGCATCGGTCAGCGTGTCGCCGACGCGGGCCTGCGCCACGTCCTTGATCTGCGCGGTGATGAAGCCGATCTCGCCCGGCCCCAGGTCGGTCAGTTGCTCGATCTTGGGGCGGAAGCAGCCGACCCGATCGACGAGGTGCGTCGTCCCGGCCTGCATGAACTTGATCTGCTGGCCCTTCTTCAGCGTGCCGTCGATCACGCGCACCAGAATGACGACGCCCAGATACGGATCGTACCACGAATCGACCAGCATCGCCTTCAGCGGCGCATCCACGTCGCCCTTGGGCGCAGGGACCTTCTTCACGATCGCTTCCAGGATCTCGGCAATGCCGATCCCCGACTTGGCCGACGCCAGCACCGCCTCCGACGCGTCGAGGCCGATCACGTCCTCAATCTCCTGCTTCACCTTTTCCGGTTCGGCGGCAGGCAGGTCGATCTTGTTGATGACCGGCACGATCTCGTGATTATGCTCGATCGACTGGTACACATTGGCCAGCGTCTGCGCCTCGACGCCCTGTGCGGCGTCCACCACCAGCAGCGCGCCCTCGCACGCGGCCAGGCTGCGGCTCACCTCATAGGCGAAGTCGACATGGCCCGGCGTGTCCATCAGGTTCAGCGTGTAGGTCTCGCCGTCCGACGCGGTATAGGCCAGGCGCACCGTCTGCGCCTTGATGGTGATGCCGCGCTCCTTCTCGATCTCCATATTGTCGAGCACCTGTTCCGACATCTCGCGGTCGGTCAGGCCGCCCGTTTGCTGGATCAGGCGATCGGCCAGCGTCGACTTGCCATGGTCGATATGCGCGATGATCGAGAAGTTGCGGATCTTGTCGAGCGGAGTGGACACGGGGGTCGGGGTCTTCCTGGGTAGAGGTTTCGCCCGCCGTTAGCACCGCTCTCGCCTAAATGCCAAAAGGATGGCCTCGTGCGCCGCGAGTTTGTGCGCGCCCGAGTTTTCGCACGCCCCTCAAAAACCTGCTTGCGCCACGCTGAGCGGCTGGGTATAGGCGCGCCTCCAGCACGGACCGGCCTTCCCGAAAGGCTTCGCAAATCGGTTCGTACTCCGTCGGGGAGTAGCTCAGCCTGGTAGAGCACTGCCTTCGGGAGGCAGGGGCCGGAGGTTCGAATCCTCTCTCCCCGACCATTTAGATCCTGCAAATTCCCGGTTCACCGACACGCGAAAGACCGCGTCGGGCATGGCACGCAGCCGCAGGCCGTTCCATCGACCTGCCTGCCCGCCGAACTCAGACCCGCCGAACTCAGAACAGCGCGCGCAGGCGCTCCATCAGCGACGGGGTCGCGTTGCGGCTCGCTTCATAACGAACCCGCTCTTCGGCGGCGCGGCGGTACAAGGCGGTCAGCCGCTCTTCACGCGGCAAATCGGAAATCCGGATCGGCACGGAATGCGTGGCCATGTCTTCACTCCCTGGTCTATCGGCGAACCGTTCCGAAAGAACGACGATGCGAACCAAAGGTTTCCGCTAAACTTATCAATGCAGATTGGGAGACGTTGAAACGCCGCCCACCCGCTGACATGATGGCGTCACCGAAGTGCGACGCCGCCGTAACAGTGAGCGCGTAGAGGCTCGTTGCGAAAAGCGCAGGGAGCCCATGATGCCGATCGACGCTGCCGCCGACATTCTCGACATCACGCCGCGCCTGACGGCTGCCCGTGCGGGCAGTCGCCGGCATTACCGCACGATCTGGATTTCCGACGTGCATCTGGGCACGCGCGGCTGCAACGCGGACATGCTGATCGACTTTCTCGACCATGTCGACAGCGACACGCTGTATCTCGTCGGCGACATCATCGACGGCTGGCGGTTGAAGCGCCGCTTCTACTGGCCGCCCGCGCATAACGACGTCGTCCGCCGCCTGCTCAAGCGCGCCCGGCGCGGCACCCGCGTCGTCTACATCCCCGGCAATCATGACGAGATGTTTCGCCAGTTTTCCGGCATGGACATCGGTGGCATCGCCATCTGTCGCAAGACGATCCACATCACCGCCGATGGCCGCCGCCTGCTGGTGCTGCACGGCGACGAGTTCGACGCGATCACGCTGGCGCATCGCTGGCTCGCCCATGTCGGCGACCATGCCTATACGCTGCTGATGATCGCCAATCGCTGGGTGAACGGGATCCGGCGGCGGTTGAACATGCCCTATTGGTCGCTGTCCAAGCACGCCAAGGCCAAGGTGAAGAACGCCGTCGCCTTTATCTCGCATTTCGAGGAGGTGGTCGCCCATGCCGCCGGCTCGCGCGGGGTGGACGGCGTGGTCTGCGGCCATATCCACACCGCCGAAATGCGCGAGATCGGCGGCATCGCCTATTATAACGACGGCGACTGGGTGGAGGGCTGCACCGCGCTGGTCGAGCATCATGACGGCCGGATGGAACTGCTTCACTGGGGTGACGAGATCGCCCGCCGCGCCGCGCCTCCCGAGGCGATCAGCGCGGCGAAAGCGGCCTGATTTCATGCGGATCGCGATCGTCACCGACGCCTGGGCGCCGCAGGTCAACGGCGTCGTGCGTACGCTGGGCGCGGTCCGGGCCGAGTTGCAGGCGATGGGCCATCACGTCGCCATCCTCGCGCCCGACGCACACGCCTCCGTCCCCTGCCCCACCTATCCCGAGATACGCCTCGCCGTCCTTCGCCCCGGCGCACTCGGCCGCCGCCTCGCCGCCACCGCCCCGCACGCGATCCACATCGCCACCGAAGGCCCGCTGGGCCTTGCCGCCCGCCGCTGGTGCATCGCCCGCCGCCTGCCCTTCACCACCGCCTATCACACGCAATTCCCCGATTACGTGTCGGCGCGCACCCGCATCCCCGCCGCCTGGATCTGGCGCTATGTCCGCTGGTTCCACGCCCCCGCCGCCGCGGTGCTCGCCTCCACCCCCGGCGTCGAGGCCAGCCTCAACGCCCACGGCCTGCCCCGCGTGCGCCGCTGGGGCCGCGGCGTCGACCTCGACCTCTTCACGCCCGACGGACCGGTCGACGCGGTGATCGCCGCGCTCCCCCGCCCCATCCACCTCTATGTCGGCCGCGTCGCGATCGAGAAGAACCTGCACGCCTTTCTCGCCACCCCCACCACCGGCAGCCAGGTCGTGGTCGGCGACGGCCCCGCCCGCGCCGCCCTCGAACAGCGCTTCCCCCACGCCCATTTCCTCGGCAGCCGCTTCGGTGCCGCCCTTGCCGCCGCCTATCGCAGCGCGGACGTGTTCGTCTTTCCCAGCCGCACCGACACCTTCGGCCTCGTCATGATCGAGGCACTGGCCTGCGGCACCCCCGTCGCCGCCCTGCCCGTCACCGGCCCGCTCGACCTGATCGGCCCGCATTACGGCGCCCTCGACGAAGACCTCTCCGTAGCGATTCTCCGCGCGCTCCCCTGCGATCGACAGGCGTGCGCGGCCTATGGCCGGTCCTTCTCCTGGCGCCGCAGCGCGCAGGAGTTTCTCGACGCGCTCGTCCCGCTCGGAAACGCCTGCCGCGCCGCCTGATTGTCAGTCCGAAGGCTCGTCCAGCCGCGCGCCGTCCACCACCGCCCGTCGCCGCGCCTCCTCCGCCCGTTCGGCGGCGACCTCGCTCCTCGTCCTGCCGAAGCGCGCGCGGTTTTCCGCCGCCGTCACCGCCGCATCATCGCGTGCCCGGCGCTTGCGCGCCTGCCGCAGGTTGACGACCTCGCCCACCGATCAGCGCCGATGGTGGCGCCGCCGCCAGCGGCGGAACAGCCCGCGTTTGGCGAACGGCTCGAACATCTCGTCCGGCCCTTCGGGGTCCAGCACCTCATTGTCCGCCAGCCATTCCTCGACCGCGTTCAGGTCGGGCAGTTCGAACGGGCGCAGCGTCTTGCCTTGCCCGCGCAGCCGCTCGATCGTGTCGATCAACGATCCCGTCTCCGCGATCGTCTCGGTCACCGTCTCGACCGGACAGCCCAGATGCTCGGCGATCAGGCCGTCGCGGATGCGCAGGATGCACGCGGCATGCGCATCGGTCTGCGCCACGATCGCCACGTCGCACTCGGTGTCCAGCCGCATGGACCGGTTGTTCATGTTCGACGACCCCAGCCGCAGCACCCGGTCGTCGGAAATGAGGATCTTGGCATGGCAATAGATCGGCGTGCCGCCCGCGGTGAACGGATGATACATGCGCAGCCGCCGGTGCGGATCGCGCCGGCGCAGCGCCTCCATCAGCCGCCCGCGCGCGGTATCCATCGCGATCGGCTCCAGCCAGCCTTGTGCGGTCAGCGGGTTGATGATGACGATCTCGGGCCCATCGGTCTCCTCCAGCCGCTTGACGATCGCTTCCGCAATGCGGCGCGACGCGAAATACTGGCTTTCGACATAGAGATGCCGCCGCGCATTCGCGATCTGCGTCATGAACAGCGCTTCGCTTTCCAGCACCGCCGGCTCGCCCGGCATCTCGGGCATGGTGCGCGCGATCCCGACCTCGATATCGGAAAAGTCGCTTTCCAGCCCCTCCGGCCAGCAATCGACGCCCGGCACCTCGGCCGCCATCGCCTTACCCCCCGCCGCATGCCAGCGGTCGCGGAACAGCGTGGCGAGCGCGCCGACCACCGGCCCCTGCATCGCGCTGATCGCATCGTGCCACGGCTTGTAGGGAATGCCGAAGGACCGTTTGCGATACGGCTCGTGATCGCGGTGTTCGCGCGTGTCCCAACGGTCGCCCGTCATGTCGATGCCGCCGCAAAAGGCCAGCTGGTCGTCGATGATGACGATCTTCTGGTGATGCGACGCCGCGGTGGGATGATGACCGTCCAGCTTGGTATGGATACGCGGATGCTGCATCCATTTCAGGATGGTAAAGGCGGTCGATCCGCGGAACAGCGACTTCAGCGCACCCACGTCCCAGCGCAGCAGGAAGATTTCCAGCTCCGGCTCGCGCTGGACCAGCGAATAGATGAAGTCGCCCAGCCGCCGCGGCTGCCCCTCGCGGTGGTCCAGCACGATGCGCGCATCGAAATCCCACCCGATCAACAGGATGCGCTTCTTGGCCTTGAGCATCGCGCGCCTGGCCAGCCGGAAATAATCATCGGCATCGATGATGACGGCCATGCGATCGGCCCGCTCGACGCGCCATACTTCCTTGCCGACCCGCATGACGTCTCCCTTGCTGCGCCCACCCCCCATGCACAAACGGCGGGCGCTCGCCAAGCCTCGCCTAACTGCATGGCATGACGGGATGATGGCGCAGGGAGCGGGCTCGGCCGGCTAGTCGGTGATCGCAGCCACGGCTGCGCCGGCAACGGCAAGCAGATCGCCCAGATCGTGATGATTGGGCAGGAAGCTGAACCGCGACGTCATCTGTCCGTTTTCCGGTTCCGCGTCGAAACCCAATGCCCGGCAGGCCGATACCGACGCATAGGTGCCGCAATGCAGGCGACCGCCGGCACGCGGCGACAGTGCCACCAGCACGCGTCGCCCCAGATAGATGCGAAGATCGGGAATGTTGGTGCACCCGATCGACATGCCGGATGGGCAGCGCGCGTGCAGGTCGTCCAGCATCGCCTCCCCGCCCTCGCCCAGCATGGCGCGGAACGCCGCTTCGCCCGGAGTTTCTTCGTGATCATGCGGCATCAGGCTGTTCTCTTCGGATTGGAGGGACGAAGGGTTCGGCAGCGGCGGCATGGCAGCCACCCCGTCCGCGGGCGGTTCACCGACAAGCGCGGCAATGCGCGCGAGCAGCTCGTCGGGGCCGACATCGCAGAGCCCGCCAAGCGTCCCGCTGTTGCACGGCGGCTGCAACGCGGCGATCAGCAAGCGTTCGGGTTCGTGCAGCCAGTTCCGTTTCACCCAGCCGCTGGGCGTGCGCGTATCGCGTCCGCCGTCGATCGGTATCTCGTCGGCACGCGACGGGGGGAAGCGATGATAGACAAAGCTTAACCGGTTCAGCATGCCGTCTTCGTTGCCGGGGCCGAATACGTCCCAATGGCGAACGGCGAAGCGCGCCTTTTCGAACGTGCAACTGCCACCATGACGGCCGATCAGCGGTTCGTCATACGGGCATGCGGCAATGGCTTCGATTGCCGGGCCGTCCAACTCGTCCGTGATGCGTTGCAACTGCTTCGCCGAGAACGATACTTCCGGCGCCCTGAGCGTTTGATACGCGATATGCTTGTGCCACCGGTCAAGCACCGATCCGCCGAATGGCCGCTGGGCATAGCCGGCATAGATACCGATATAGGCCAGCCGATCGTCCAGAAACATGCCGTAGATGCCCGGCCCGGCAAGATGGGCCGGCTCGCCGCGATATTCCGGGCGACGCCGGGCACGCTGGTTCATCCATTCCGGCTTCCCTTCCACCGCTGGCACGGTTTGCAGCGTGAACAGTTCCGCCGCGCAGTATTTCGTCATGATCGCGCTCCCTGAAGTTCGGCGTCGATCTGGCGCCAAACCACCAGCATGACGATCCGGGAATTTTCCGGCCCTCGGCCTCAACCAGATCTTCATTTCTACGCTGGCTGACAGGGATGCGTTCCCCAACCGTTCTCACGAAAAACTGGCTTTCACCGTCGCGGCCGCGTAAATCCGGTGGCGCAAAGTCGGTCGCCCGGAAGAGCCAAGTCATTGAGCAGCGCGCAGGATACCCCCGCGGCCAACCGCAAGATCATCCATGTCGACATGGACGCCTTCTATGCCTCGGTCGAACAGCGTGACGATCCCGCCCTGCGCGGCCGCCCCGTTGCGGTCGGCGGATCGCGTGCGCGCGGCGTGGTGGCGGCGGCGTCGTACGAGGCACGGCGTTTCGGCGTGCGCTCGGCCATGCCCTCGTCCACCGCGGTGCGGCGTTGTCCCGACCTCGTGTTCGTCAAGCCGCGGTTCGAGGTGTACCGGGCCGTCTCGCACCAGATCCGCGAGATCTTCGCGCGGTATACGCCGCTCATCGAACCGCTGTCGCTGGACGAGGCCTATCTGGACGTGACCGAGGACCGGATGGGCCTCGGCTCGGCACAGGCCATCGCCCAGGCGATCCGCGCCGCCATCCACGCCGAAACGCATCTCACCGCCTCCGCCGGGGTCAGCTACAACAAGTTCATCGCCAAGCTGGCCTCGGACCAGAACAAGCCCGACGGCATGTGCGTCATTCCCCCGGCCAGGGGTCCCGCCTTCGTCGCCAGCCTGCCGGTCTCGCGCTTCCACGGCGTCGGCCCGGTCACCGCGCGCAAGATGGAGGCGCTGGGCATCCTGACCGGCGCCGATCTGCGCGACCGGCCGCTGCCCTTCCTGCAGGCGCATTTCGGCAGCTATGCCGACTATCTCTATCGCGCCGCGCGCGGCGTGGACGAACGCCCGGTGCGGGTCGAACGGACGCCAAAGTCGGTCGGGGCGGAGCGCACGTTCGAGACCGATCTGTCCGCCCGCACCGACCTGCACGACGCGCTGGAACGGGTGGCCGATGCCGCCTGGGTGCGGATCGAGCGCGCCGCGATCGCCGGGCGCACCGTGACGCTGAAGCTGCGCCATGCCGATTTCCGCACCATCACCCGCGCCCGCTCCTTTCCCCATCCGGTCGGCGACCGGCCCACGATCCTCGCCGCTGGCCGGCTGCTGCTCGATGCGCAACTGCCGGTCGTCGGCGGCGTAAGGCTGCTCGGCCTCACCCTGTCCGGGCTCACCGCCGCCGACGCGGTCGATACCGAAATCCAGCCCCGGCTACCCCTATAGGCGTAGCCCGGCTGGACGAGCGGCCGGCTTTGCGCCTACCATTCGTTTACCACGATTGGGGCGGGGCATGGGGATGTGGTTCATCGGCGCGGTGGCGCTCGGCCTTGCCGGCTATGCGCTCTACCTGGCGGGGCTGCGCCGACACCTGGTCGAACCCAACCGGGCATCCTGGCTGATCTGGTCGTCGGCGACGGGGATCGAGGCGGCAACCTATGCCGCGGTCAATCCCGGCACGCCGCAGGCGACGATCTTTGCCCTCTCGGCGCTGGCCTGCATCCTCGTCACCCTGGTCATGTGGCGCCGCTCGCGCTGGCGCGCGCCCGATGCGGGGGAAAGCCTGTGCATGGGCGCGGCCCTCGCCGCGTTGCTGCTGTGGGTCGCCTTTCGCGAAGCCTTCTGGGCGCACCTGCTGGTGGTCGCGGCGGTGCCGGTCAGCTTCTGGCCGACCTGGCGCAGCGTGTGGGAGGATGCCGAGCGCGAACGCTCCCCCGCCTGGGGATTGTGGACGATGGGCGATCTGGCGACGCTGATCGTCGCGATGCGCAATCCCGGCGGGGGCGCGGGCGAATATGTCTATGTCTTCGTCGAACTGCTCTGCCATGCCAGCATCTGGTTGATGATCGGCCTGCCCTCGATCAATCCGCTGCGCTCGCTCGGCCGCGCGGTCGGTCCGCTCCAGATTCGCGATGCCCATATCCCGCGCGGCAATCCCTTCGCCATCCGCGAAAACCATCTCGGCAAGGCGGTCTATGCCACGAGAGGTTTTGCGCAGGGTAGCAGGATCATCCGCTTCTCGGGCCCCAGCGTGCCGGCCGCGCGCGTGCCGGCGGCGCTGGCCGGTCCTGCCGACCGCTTCGTGCAGATCGCCGCCGACACCTATCTGGGGCCCTCCGGCCGGATCGACGACCTCATCAATCACAGCTGCGCGCCCAACGCCGGCCTGCGCTTCTCGGCGCACGGCGTGTTCCTGATCGCCATACGCGCCATCGCCCCCGGCGAGGAGATCGCCTGGGATTATTCCACGACGCTGGCCGATCCCGACTGGCGCATGCCCTGCGCCTGCGGTGCGCCCGCCTGCCGCGGCGTCGTCGCGCATTTCGGCACGCTGCCCGCCGACCGCCGCGCCTGGTATCTGGAACGCGGCCTCGTCGCCCCCCACCTGATCCCGCGCGAAGCCCGCGCCGCATAGCTCAGGCGGCGGTCGCCAGCGCGTCGGCGGGTACGCTCGCCAGCGTCAGCACCGCCTCCGCACCCAGCCCGCGCCCGCGGCTGTGCAGGTGGAGCGCCCCGCCCATCGCGACCATCGAATTGGCGCACCAGTGCAGGCCCAGCCCGCCCGACTTGTGCGCCCGCGTCGAAAAACCGCGTTGGAACAGCGTCGCGGCCGTATCCGCGTCGAACCCCTCGCCATCGTCGTTGATGCGGATCGTGGTGCGCTCGCCGGTCTGCTCGATCGCGACGATGATCGACCCGTGATCGCGCCCGGTCGCCGCGATCGCCTCCGCGGCATTGCCGAACAGGTTGCCGATCACCTGGCTCAGGATCACCCGGCTGGCCAGTACCGGGGCGGGCGTCGCCGGAAAGGTGAAGGCGATCGACACGCCTTCCGAATAGCGCGCGATGGTCGCGTTGCGCGCGATGATCTCGGTCACGTCGCACGCATCCAGCGGCGGGCGCTCATGGGCCTGCGCCTGTTGCTGGCCGATAATGTCCAGCACATGCGCCATCGCCTCGCGCCCCACCACCAGCTCGCTGCGCATCGCGTCGCGCGCCTGCACCTGCGCCTCCAGCCCCGCCGCCACGAACGCCGCCAGCTTCTCGCGACGCTCCGGCGACACGTCCCCCCGCGCCAGCTCCGCCACCGCCCGGTCCAGCATCCCCCGCTCCACCGGCGGCGCCTGCGCGATCCCCTGGCTCAATATCGTGCTGATCGGGTTCAGTGCATTGCGCACATTGTGCATGACCGCCACCGCGCTTTCCGAGCGGCCGAGCGCGAAGCTCTGGATCTCGATCTGCTCGCGCAGGTCCTTCAACTGGCGCAGCATCGCGTTGAAACTGCGGCCGAGCGAGGCGATCTCGTCGCTCCGCGCGCCCTCTTCGTCCAGCAGCGTCAGCGATCCCGACACGCGCACGCGCTGCATATGCGCCTCCACCCGCCGCAGCGGCGCCAGCACCAGCCGCGCGATCGCCCGGCGCAGCACCATCAGCACGATCAGCAGCAACATGGTCGAGCCCGCCACCGCCAGCAGCACCATTCGCCGCCCCAGATTGGACACCGCACGCGGCACGCTGAACCGCGCCGCGGCCACCGCATGCCCGTCCGCCCCCCGGATCGGCACGGCAATGTCCACCGCGCGCGCGCGTCGCCCGACCACCGCGCTGTCGCCCCGCGCGGCCGGATCGATCCGTGCGTCCAGTTGCAGCAGTTCGGACAGGCGCTGCGAGCTGATCACCCGCGCCATCAGCACATGGCCGCGCGGGGCTCCCGTCCCGTCCGACCGCCGGATCTGCGCCACGCCGACGGCGGCCACCACATCGCCCAGCCGCGCATAGAAGCGGCCCGAACTACGCCCCGCCAGCACCCGCGCGAACGGCACGCGCCCGATCATCGCGATCAGCTGCCCGCGCATCTCCGGCCGCTCGGCCCCGCTCGCCTGGTCGCGCCAGCGCGCCACTACGACCCGGCCGTCCGGCGCGACATAGGCCATGCCCTCCACCCCCAGATTGGCCATGGCGAGCGTGGAGAAACTGTCGCGCTCGAACGCCGCGCTCGGCCTTGCCATATAGTCGTAGCTGGCGGTCCAGTCGCCATAATCGCGCACCGCGCTTTCGACCTTGGACGCATATTCGGCCAGCGCCGCCTGCATCCGCTCGACATGGCCGTGGACCGCCCGGTTCTCCAACTGGTTGAAGCTGGGGGTGATGACGCCGATCAGCAGCAGCGTGATCGCGATCGCACCGCCCACCCCCACCAGCGTCAACAGCCGGACCAGCTTGCCCCCCAGCGAGCCCCCGCCCCGCGTCATGGGCCGCGCGAGCGGCCGCTGCATCAGCGCGTCGCCCCGGACGCCATCAGCGGCGGCGTCGCCATCGACCGTTGCTCGGCCAGCGCGCGTGCCCGCTCCGGCGGCACCGCCTGCGAGAAATAATAGCCCTGCATGTGGCTCGCCCCCGCCACGCGCAGCGCCTGTACCTGCGCCTCGGTTTCCACGCCCTCGGCCACCACGCCCAGCCCCAGTGCGCGGCCCAGATGGATGATCGAATGGACGATCGCCGCCGATTCGCGCTCACGCCCCATCCCGTCGATGAAGCTGCGATCGATCTTCAGGCAGTCCAGCGCGAACTTGCGGATATTGTAGAGGCTGGAATAGCCGGTACCGAAATCGTCCAGCGCGATGCGAAAGCCCATCTGGCGCAGCTTGTAGAGCGTCTCCGCGGCGCGCTCGGCATCGTCAAAGATCGCGGTCTCGGTGATCTCGATCTGCACCCGGCCCGGCGATACGCCCGCACGCTGCACGCTTTCCATGACATGGCCGACGAAATTGTGCCGCCGGAACTGGCGCGGGCTGAAATTCACTGACACATATTGCCCGGGCCAATGCTGCAATTCCTTGAGCGCCGCGCCCAGGATCCAGTCGCCCAGTTCGTGGATCAGGTTCGATTCCTCGGCGATCGGGATAAAGGTGTCGGGGCTGATCAGCCCGAACTCGTTGGTGTTCCAGCGGACCAGCGCCTCGAACCCGTCGATCTCCAGCCCGTCGCGCGACACGATCGGCTGATAGGCCAGGCTCAACTCCTCGCGCTGTACCGCCTGGGACAACCGATCCTCGACATCGCGGCGGAAACGGATGCTGTCGTCCATGCTGTCGTCGAACAGGCGCACGACGCCGCGCCCCGATCGCTTGGCATCGTTCAGCGCCAGATCGGCGCGGCGCACGATATCCAGCGGGTCGCGGTCGTCGCGTCCGTCCACCGCGACCAGCCCGCACGAGGCGCCGCCGCGCACCGAATTGCCCAGCACGCTGAAGGTGACCGAGCAGGCCGCGATCATCCGCTCGCACGCCATCACCGCGGCCTCCTGCCCGGCCGTGTCGAACAGCACGCCGAACTCGTCCCCGCCCAGCCGCGCCACCACCGCACCCTCGGGCGACGACTGCTGCAACTTGGCACACATCTCGCGGATCAGCGCATCGCCCGCCAGATGCCCCAGCGTGTCGTTCACCAGCTTGAACCGGTCCAGGTCCAGCATCGCGGTGCCGAACAGTCCGGGCTTGCGCGCCCGCTCGCCCAGCGCGCGCAGGAAGGCGAGCCGGTTGGGCGCCTCGGTCAGCGAATCATGCGTCGCCAGATGCAGCGCGCGGCTCTCGTTCGCCGCCAGCTCCAGCCCCTGTTCCTCAAGCTGCTTCACCTGCGCGGCCAGCGTCTCGCGCGCGGCGCGCAGTTCCCGGTCCGCCTGCCAGCGATGGGTCAGCGCGGTGGCCGTCTGCACGATTTCGGCCACTTCGAACGGCTTGGCGATGTAGAAGATCTTGTCGGTCGGCCCGGCGACCTTGGCGATCTCCAGCGGCGAGAAATCGGAATAGCCGGTGACGATCACCAGGTTGATGTCCGGGTCCAGCGCGCGGATGCGGCGTGCGGTTTCGCGCCCGTCGATCCCCGGCGGCATGCGGATGTCGATAAAGGCGACCGGATACGGCGCCCCCTCGGCCAGCGCACGCTCCACCTCGGCCACCGCATCCAGCCCCTGATCGCACCGGGTCAGCGTGAAGGCGGGCGCGTCGCTTTCCGCGTCGCCGGCCGCGTCATCGCCGAACAACGCGGCGGCCATCGCATCCAGCGCGCCCGCATTCTCCGCGCGCACCGGCGCGAAGCTGCGGGCATAGCTGGCATGCATCGCCGGCTCGTCGTCCACGATCAGAATGCGCATGCCCGTCCGTTCCTCATCTATCGCCCGCGGGGCGCTTTCCCGATGAGGTAGGCAAGGATGCTTAAGGCGCCGTAAACGATCGTCCGGACGGGCGTGGAGCATGATGATTTCAGATTGAACCATTTCCCGTTCGTCTCGAGTAGCCGTCGAGTAGCAGCAAGGCTGCGTATCGAGACGGCGTATCGAGAGACAGGTTAGCTCGCCGGCGGTGCCTCGATACAAGCTCTCGATACGCTCCTGCGGAGCTACTCGATCTCTACTCGGCACGAACGGATTAAGGTGAAGTCATCGCGGCCTAGCTGATAACGGTCATTCCACCGTCACCGACTTGGCCAGGTTGCGCGGCTGGTCGACATCGGTGCCCTTGGCGACCGCGACATGATAGGCCAGCAGCTGCACCGGCACCGCATAGACGATCGGCGCGATTAGCGGATGGACCTTGGGCATGGTGATCGTCGCGACGCAGCCGTCGCCCGCCGCCTCGATCCCGTCATAGTCGGAGATCAGGACGACGCGGCCGCCGCGCGCCTGCACCTCCTGCATGTTGCTCACCGTCTTTTCGAACAACGGGCCGGACGGTGCGATGACGATCACCGGCACATTTTCGTCGATCAGCGCGATCGGCCCATGCTTCATCTCGCCCGCGGCATAGCCCTCGGCATGGATATAGCTGATTTCCTTCAGCTTCAGCGCACCTTCCAGCGCCAGCGGATAATCGGTGCCGCGCCCCAGATACAGCACGTCGCGGGCCGCGGCGACCACGCCCGCCATGCCCTCGATCGCCTCGTCATAGGCCAGCGCGCCGTTGATCGCGGCGGGCGCCTCGGCCAGATGGCGGACGATATGCTTCTCTTCCTCGGCCGTCAGCCGCCCCTTCGCCTTGGCGAGATTGGCGGCCAGCGCGGCCAGCACCGCCAACTGGCAGGTGAACGCCTTGGTCGATGCCACGCCGATTTCCGGCCCGGCATGGGTGGGCAGCAACAGGTCCGCCTCGCGCGCCATCGAACTGGTCGGCACGTTCACCACCGCGGCGATCGTCTGCCCCTCGCTCTTGGCGTGGCGCAGCGCCGCCAGCGTATCGGCCGTCTCGCCCGACTGGCTGATGACGATCATCAGCCCGCCCGGCTCCATCACCGGCGCGCGGTACCGAAACTCGGACGCGACATCCAGGTCGACGGGGACGCGCGCGAACTGCTCGAACCAGTATTTGGCGACCATGCCGGCATAGAAGCTGGTGCCGCACGCGACGATCGTCACGCGCTTGATCTGCGACAGGTCGAAATCCGGGATGGGCAGCGTGATCCGCTCCTCCATCCGCTGCAGGTACGAACGCAGCGTCTGCGCGACGACGATCGGCTGCTCGTAGATTTCCTTCTGCATGAAGTGGCGGTGATTGCCCTTGTCGATCAAGGCGCCGGTCACGCCGGAGATCGTCACCGGCCGCTCGACCGGATTGTTCTCGCGGTCATAGACCTGCGCACCGCCCGCGGTGCACACCACCCAGTCGCCCTCGTCCAGATAGGCGATACGCTGGGTCAGCGGCGCCAGCGCCAGCGCGTCGGAACCCAGATAGGTCTCGCCCTCGCCGTACCCGACGACCAGCGGCGAGCCGAGCCGCGCGCCGATCAGCATGTCGGGCGCATCCCTGAACAGGATGGCGAGCGCGAACGCACCGTGCAGGCGGGGCAGCACCTCGCGCACCGCGGCGACCGGCTCCAGCCCCTGCTCCACCTTCTCGCTGACCAGATGGGCGACCACCTCGGTATCGGTCTCGCTGGTGAAGGTACGGCCGCGCGCCGTCAGTTCCTCGCGCAGCGCCTTGAAATTCTCGATGATGCCGTTGTGCACCACCGCGACATGCTCGGTGGCATGCGGGTGCGCGTTGTTGGTCGTCGGGCCGCCATGCGTCGCCCAGCGGGTATGCGCGATGCCGGTCGTGCCGGGCAGCGGATGCTCGGCCAGTTCGCGCGCCAGATTGACCAGCTTGCCCGACGCCCGCCGCCTGGCGATCGCATCGCCATCGATGGTCGCGATGCCCGCCGAGTCGTAGCCGCGATATTCCAGCCGCTTCAACCCGTCGAGCAGCCGGTCGGCCACGCCCTCGGTGCCCAGGATCCCCACGATTCCGCACATGGCCTTTTACTCCCCGGTCTTGGCCGCGCTCTTCTTGGCGCGCATGATCTCTCGAAAACGGGCCGCCCAGCCCGGCTTGGTCACGCGGGTCGGCCGGACCAGCGCCAGCGCATCGGCATCCACATCCGCGGTCAGCACCGATCCCGCCGCGACGATCGCGCCTGCGCCGATCGTGACCGGCGCGACCAGTGCGGAGTTGGAGCCGATGAACGCTCCCTCGCCGATCACCGTGCGATATTTCAGATAGCCGTCATAATTGCAGGTGATGGTCCCTGCGCCGATATTGGCGCCCGCGCCCACCTCGGCATCGCCCAGATAGGTCAGGTGGTTGGCCTTGGCACCGCGACCCAGGACGGCCTTCTTCATCTCGACGAAATTGCCGATTTTGGCGCCGTCCTCCAGCACCGCACCGGGGCGCAGCCGCGCATAGGGGCCGACCTCCGCCTTCGGGCCGATCGTCGCACCTTCCAGATGGCAGAAGCCGTGAATGGTCACGCCGTCCGCCACGGTCACGCCGGGGCCGAACACGACATTGGGCTCGATCGTTACGTCGCGGCCGATCACCGTATCATGCGCGAACCACACGGTTTCCGGCGCGATCAGCGTCGCGCCCTCCGCCATCGCGCGGGCCCGGCGCGCCTGCTGCCACAGCGCTTCCACCGCGGCCAGCTCGCCGCGGCTGTTCACACCGGTAACCTCGCCCGCGTCCGCCTCGATCACCGCTGCCGATCCCGACATCTCGACAACGTCGGTCAGGTAATATTCGCCCGCGGCATTGTCGTTGCCCAGCCGGCCGAGCAGCGCGAACAGGTCGGCCGATCGTGCCGCCATCAGGCCGGTGTTGCACAGGGTCACCGCCCGCTCGGCGTCGCTGGCGTCCTTATATTCGACGATCTTTTCCAGCCGGTCGCCGCCCTCGGCGACGATCAGCCGGCCATAGGCGCCGGGATCGGCCGGGCGGAAGCCCAGCACCACCAACGCCGGCGCGTCGGCGGCATTCAGCCGCTCCAGCATCGCGCGCATCGTCTCGGCCCGCACCAGCGGCACGTCGCCATACAGGATCAGCACGTCGCCATCGAACCCGGCAAGCGCATCCTCGGCCTGGGCGACCGCATGGCCGGTGCCCAGCTGCTCGGCCTGCAGCGCGGTGGATACGCCCAGCGGCGCTACCGCCGCCTCCACCTGCTCGCGCCCGGCGCCGGTGACCACCACCGTCCGTTCGGGCGACAGCGTGCCCGCGGCGTCCAGCAGATGCAGCAGCATCGACTGCCCCGCGATCGGGTGGAGAACCTTGTGCAGGTCGGATTTCATGCGGGTGCCCTTGCCCGCGGCGAGGATGATGGCGGCTACCGGTCGCGTCATGGGGCGGTCGCCTGCCACGAAAGGCTTGCCAACGCCATAGCGCGACTGGCACCCGCCCCCGACATGGACATAAATTCATCCGCGCGTTTCCCATTCGACACGATCGGGTTCGATCTGGACGGCACGCTGCTCGACACCAGCGGCGATCTTGCCGCCGCGGTCAACCATGCCCTCGCCTCGATCGACCGGCCGACGCTGACCGTCGAACAGGTCAAGCCGATGATCGGCGGCGGCGCGCGCCACATGCTGGCGCAGGGGCTGGCCGCGACCGGCGGCTGCGACGAAGCGACTCTCGATATCCTCCAGCGCCGCCTGCTGGACCATTACGAGGCGAACATCACCGTCCACACCCGCCCCTTCCCCGGCGCGCTGGACGCGCTCGACGAACTGGCGGCGATGGGCGTGACCATCGGCATCATGACCAACAAGCTGGAGGCGCTGGCCGCCCGTATCCTCGCCGAACTGGGGCTTGCCGACCGCTTCGCCTGCCTGATCGGCGGCGACACGATGGGCATCGGAAAGCCTTCGCCGGTGCCCATCCAGGCGCTGGTCGACCGCTGCGGCGGCGGCCGGGCGGCCTTTGTCGGCGACTCGATCTATGACGTGCAGGCCGCCCGCGCCGCCGGGCTGCCGGTCGTCGCCTGCTCCTTCGGCTTCCTGATGCAACCGGTCGGGGAACTGGGCGCCGACGCGATCATCGACGGCTATGGCGAACTCATCCCGAAGCTGGCGCGCCTCGGCGGCGCCACTTGATCCACAAATGCCGCGCCAGCATGGCGGGCGGCATCCGCAGGGCGTGCGAGCGCACATAGAAGCCGAACCGCACGCCCTGCCGCGTCTCGCGTCCCCATCCGTCGCGGGCCAGCAACCGGCGCATATACAGGCGATCGACCGCGCCCAGCCCGGCCGTCCCCTTGCTGCCATATAGCGCTTCCGCCAGCCGTACCGCCCGCGCCACCGCACCTCCCAGCTGGTGATGCGCCGCCCGCTCGTGCAAGCCCCCGGTCCCGAACTCGCCGATCAGGCAGTGTATGTCCCACAAATTGCGCAGGCCGCCGGCCAGATCGCCATCGGCGAACAGATGCGCGGCGGCGTGGACGATCATGTCCATCGGCGCCAGTACCGACAGCCCGTTTTCCAGCGGCACTGCATCCGCGATCAGCGCGTCGGCATCGGGCGTCGGCCGCGCGGTCGGCGGCAGGATGGTGTGATGCACGTCGATCATCCGGTCCCGCTCGCGGTGGATCAGCGGCGGCAATTCATGCATCCATTGCCGATAATAGGCGTCGTCGTAAGCGTCGGGCTTCACCCATTCCCACCCCGCCGCCAGCAACGCCGCCTCGACCGGCGCGAGAGCCTCGCGCGGCACCAATATGTCGCAGTCCCCGATGCTGCGCCCCCGCCCCGCCGCCAGCCCGGCCGCGACATAGGCGGTCCCCTTGAGCAGCACGACCGGCACGCCGAGCGGTGCGAGCGCGCGGCGCACCATCTCCGCCTCCCACAGCGCCGCCCGCCGGCCCTGCTCCGCCGAGCCCTGCGCATCCGCCAGCACCGCCGCCACCCGCGCCGGCACCGGCAATCCCGCCAGCCGCTGCGCCAGCGTGCCCGCCAACTGCTCGGCCCGCGCAACTGTAAGGATCGCGGTCCACTGCGGCGCCTCCATCTCGGAGGCGCACGCAGGATTGCTTAGTATGCGAGTCAGCAAATTCGTCGTCATAACGCCGCAAACAACGCCTCGACCTGCGCCACCCCCGCCGCCCCGTCCGGATAGTCGATCGCCACCGCCGGCACCCCCTCCACCAGCCGGGTCAGCGCCCTGAACCCCGCCTCCCCAAGCATCGCATAGTTGGTGGACGCCTGGGTCAGCCGCACGAACGTCTCCGCCGCGTCCAGCCCGCGCACCGCCCCCGCAAACCCGAACCGCGGAAACACCAGCAGCGCGGGGCTCGCCCCCTCCGCCATCCGAGCCACCGCATCGCCCGGCGGGGCGACATGCCGGATCACCCCCTTGGGCGTCCCCCTCAGCATCGGCCCCAGCCTCGCCCCCTCCGCCGCCACCGCGATGCTCCCGTTCTTCAAACTCACCGCCCGCGGAAACGGAACCACCCCCCCGCTCGCACAATCGACCAGCGCGAACTCGTCCCCCAGGAACCGCCACCCGCCCTGCCCCAGCATCAGCGCCAGCGTCGATTTCCCCGCCCCCGAAACGCCGCTCATCAGCACCGCCCGCCCGCCCCGCTCCACGACCGCGGCATGGAGCAGCAGATGCCGGCGATAGCCCAGCGCCATCTGCAGGTTCATTCCCAGCTCCGCCGCCAGCAGCCCTTGCGCCAGCGGCAGGGGCGCCGCTTCGGGCAGCCGGTAATCGCCATGGATCGCCACCGACGGTCGCACCCAGCGCCGCCACGGCCGCAGCGCCTCCAGCCGGACGGTGAAATCGGGCACATCGACCGATGGATAGCCCTCGTAGAGCGCTGCCAGTTGCGCGATCGGCGCGCGCCAGTCCGACCCGACACGAAAGCCCACCGGCCCGACCTTCAGCGACAGGCTATGCCTCACAGCGCCTCGACCAGCCCGGTCGCGACCAGTTCGTCCAGCCGTTCGGCCAAGGTGTCGCGGTCGCCATCGGCCAGGTCATAGGCCGCGGCCAGCCGATCGAACAACGCCGCCGCGGTCAGCGGGTCGGGATACAGCATCGCCAGGATCTCGGGCGCCGGCTCGGTCAGCAGATGGGTGATGCCCGATGCGCGGTGAAACACCGCCACGAACGGATCGAGCGGTGCCGTCAGCAGCGTATCGGGCGCAGCGGCACGGTAGCGCGGCGGCGCCACACGCGTCAGCCGCGTGGCATCTGGAGCGAGGCGAAGCAGGTAAAACCGCCCTGCCCGCGCTGAAGCCGCCGGATATAGTTCACATAGGCGCGATTGCTGTTCCATTCGGTGCCGGGCAACTGCCCGCCCTGGAGGGCGCGGCGCACCTCCTCGCCCTTGAACGGCCGTGCGACCGGCGGAAACGCCCCCTTGGTCCGCGCCGGCACCAGACGGCCGTCCGGCGCGATATAGCTGCCCGCCCGGCCCGGATCGGGCACCGGTATCTCGCAGGTCAGCACCGACCCCGCGCTCTGCGCCAGCGCCGGCCGGATCGACAGCACCGCGGTCGCGCCGGCCGCCCCCAGCATCAGCACCCGGCGGCGGCTGGCGCCGTCCTCGGCGTCGGGACGCATGTCGGGGGGCGTATCGTCGGTCATCGGGCGTCCATAGCGCGCCTGCTCTTTCACAATCGTGAAGCACCAGCAAGCGGCACGCGAGGCGCGACAAGACCCGCCTGTCCCGTCTAGAGAGAGTCCCGATCAGGTTGGATCACCGGCACGGAGGAAATTCCGGTTCGGCGCAAGGCGGGAGGGAGGCGCGATGCGGATGGCATCGTGCCGGACGAGCAACGCCGCGCCGGGCCGAAAGCACCCCGCCGCGAAGCGATCGCCCAAAGGGCGACGACGGTGGTTCAACCTGGGCGGGAACCTCTCTAGAGAAGCTGCCCATGGGATTCGGGATGCGCACCGTCTGGGGGGTCGTGGTGGCGTTGGTCACGGCCGGCACCGTTTTCGTCCTGGCCGGCCTGACCGCCGCGGTGATCGCGGCGGTGGGCGGGCTGGCGGCCACGCTGCTGGCGGGCAGCGGCGAGGCGGAGGAGCGCCCGCGCGTGCAGGCGCCCGTCGCCACCGATCCGCATCTGGGCGAGGTGCTGGACGCGATCGTCGAACCCGTGCTGCTGGTCGATGGCGGGCGCGTCACCATGGCCAACGCCGCGGCCCGCGACCTGCTCGGCGACCATATCGTGGACGAGGATGCGCGCGTCGCGATCCGCCACCCGGCCGCCGCCGAACGCCTCGTCGCCGACACGCCGGTGTCCGACGAGCCGGTCATGCTCGTAGGGCTCGGCGCGCCGGACCAGCGTTGGGAGATGCGCGTCGGCCAGGCCTCCGACGGACAGCGTATCGTCCACCTGATCGACCAGACCGACCAGGATGCGGCCGAGCGGATGCGGGTCGATTTCGTCGCCAATGCCAGTCACGAACTGCGCACCCCGCTCGCCTCCATCCTCGGCTTCATCGAAACGCTGGGCGACGAGGCGGGCGAGGAACCCGCCCTGCGCGCCCGCTTCCTGAAGGTGATGTTCGACGAGGCGCGGCGCATGCAGCGGCTGGTCGAGGATCTGATCTCGCTCAGCCGGATCGAGGCGGACAAATACCGCCTGCCCGCCCAGCCGGTCGATCTCGGCCTGCTGATCGCCGATGTGTGCGAGGAACTGCGCGACTCCGGCGCGCCCCGCGCACAGGACATCAACTGCATCGTCGCGGAACAGGTGCCCGTTGCCGGCGACCGTGCGCAATTGTCGCAGATGCTGCACAATTTGCTCGGCAATGCGATGAAATATGGTCGGCCCGACACGCCGATCGCCTTGTCGCTGGAAACCGATGCCGCCGCCGTCCGGCTGATCGTCGCCGATCAGGGAGAGGGCGTCCCCACCGTCCACTTGCCGCGCCTTACCGAGCGTTTCTACCGCGTCGATGCCGGGCGCAGCCGCACGCTGGGCGGCACCGGGCTGGGCCTCGCCATCGTCAAGCATATCGTGGAGCGGCATCGCGGCCGGCTGGAGATCGCCAGCACCGTGGGCGTCGGCACCACCGTGACCGTGCGCCTGCCCCTGCTGACGGCACGAGGCGCGTAGCACGCGCCGATGCGCCGAAGGCGCACGTGCCGGCACGGCCGGCATGGCACCGCCATGACCGACGATACGGGACTTGATCCCGTATCGGGCCGCAGAAGAAAGAAGATGCGCGCTCGCCAAGGAAGGCGCTGTCACAAAAGGGTAACCGCAATGTCACACAAGGGTTGCCAAGCGGTGGCAGCGACAGGTTCGCACCATCCGGTGAGCCCCAAGGACCTTCATGCGCATCCCCTGCCTCATCGCCGCGGCGCTCGCGCTGGCGGCTTGCCAAGATCAGGCCAATGGCGGTGGTGCGGGCACGCGTGACCAGATCGCGGCGGTCGGGTCGTCCACCGTCTATCCCTTTACCACCATCGTCGCCGAACGCTTCGTCGCCAACAATCCGGATGCCCGGGCCCCGGTGATCGAATCGACCGGCACCGGTGCCGGCATGAAGCTGTTCTGTGCCGGGATCGGCGCCGGGCACCCCGACCTCGTCGATGCCTCGCGCCGGATGAAGGCCAGCGAATATGCCGCCTGCGCCCGCCACGGCGCGCGCGAACTGCTCGAAATCCAGATCGGCATCGACGGCATCGCCTTTGCGCAGGCGCATGGCGGACAGCGGCTGCAACTGGGCGCCGCCGACATCTACAAAGCGCTGGCCGCGCGTCCCGGCGGCCGGCCGAACCGCACGCGCACCTGGACCGATGTCGACCCCCGCCTGCCCGCCATCCCGATCCAGGTCTATGGCCCGCCCGCGACCAGCGGCACCCGCGACGCGCTCGCCGACCTCATCATGGTCAAGGGGTGCGAGGCGACGAACCCGCGTGCCGCCACGCTCGCCCATAGCGATCCCGCCGCGCATCTCACGCTGTGCACCGCGGTGCGCGAGGACGGCGCCTATATCGACGCCGGCGAGAACGACAATCTGATCGTGCAGAAGCTGCAGTCGAACCCCGATGCGATCGGCGTCTTCGGCTACAGCTATCTGGAGGAGAATGCCGGCACCGTCGACGGTGTGGCCATAGATGGCGTCGCCCCCAGCTACGACACGATCGCCGATGGCCGCTATCCGGGCTCGCGGCCGCTCTACCTTTATGTGAAGAAGGCGCATCTCAGCGCCATTCCGGGCCTGCGCGATTTCCTGAAGCTGTATGCCGCGAACTGGGGCCGGGGCGGCCCGCTCGTCCGGCGCGGCCTGATCGCCTCGCCGCCCGCGGTGCAGGCGCGCGCCGCCGCGGTGATCGCCGATGAAATCCCGCTCGATCCCGGCGCGCTGCACGGATGAGCCTGCCGCTGATCCTGCTGCTCGTCATCGGTTTCGGCCTGATCGGCTGGGCCTGTGCCCGCGTCCGCGCCGCGCGTTTCCGTCGCGGTACAACGCAGCGCTTCAGTGCGCTGCCCGGCCATCACGGCTGGTACGTCGCCTTGTGGACGATGATCCCGCCGCTGCTGTTCCTGGGGCTCTGGGCGCTCAACGCGCCGGCACTCGTCACCGATGCGGTACTCGCCACCCCGCCCGCCACGCAGTTGCCACCCCCCGGTTTCGAGCGGGCCGCGATCCTGTCGGAGGCGCGCGCGCTTGCCGCCGGCCGTGCCCACGGCGCCTTTCACGAACTGTCCACCGCGCTCGCCCCCGCCTATGCCGCGGCGCAGACCCGCTACGACTGGATCGCGACCGCCATCGCGCTGCTGCTCGGCTTTGCCGGCGGCACCTTCGCCTATCTGCGCGTCAAGCCCGCCTTTGCCGCGCGCACACGGGTGGAACGCATCGTCATGGGCCTGCTGCTCGGCGCCTCGCTGGTCGCGATCCTGACCACCGCCGGCATCGTGCTGTCGCTGCTGTACGAGGCGGCCCGCTTCTTCTCGGTGGTGCCGATCACCGATTTCCTGTTCGGCACGCATTGGAGCCCACAGGTCATCGACCCCGCCGATCCCGGCGCCAATCTGGGCGCGGTGCCGCTCTTCTGGGGCACCTTCTTCATCGGCGCGGTCATCGCCATGGCGGTGGCGATCCCGTTCGGGCTGATGAGCGCGATCTATCTGACGCAATATGCCGCCCCAGCCACGCGCCGCTGGATGAAGCCGCTGCTCGAGATGCTCGCCGGCGTGCCCACCGTCGTCTATGGCTATTTCGCCGCGCTCACCGTGGCGCCTGCCGTGCGCGATCTCGCGGTCGCGATGGGCGTGCGCTGGGCCTCGTCGGAAAGCGCGCTGGCCGCCGGGCTGGTCATGGGCGTGATGATCATCCCCTTCGTGTCCTCGATGGCGGACGACAGCCTTGCCGCCGTTCCCGCCAGCATGCGCGACGGCAGCCTGGCGATGGGCGCCACCTCGTCGGAGACGATCGGCCGCGTGCTCCTGCCCGCCGCCCTTCCCGGTGTCGTCGGCGGCGTCCTCCTGGCGGTCAGCCGCGCGATCGGCGAGACGATGATCGTCGTCATGGCGGCCAGCGGCGTCGCCACCCTCACCGCCAATCCCTTTGCCAGCGCGACCACCGTCACCCGCCAGATCGTCGACCTGCTGACCGGCGAAGCCGAGTTCGACAGCCCCAAGACGCTTGCCGCCTTTGCACTCGGCCTGACGCTGTTCGTCGTCACCCTCCTTCTCAACATCGTCGCGCTCGCCGTCGTGAAGAAATACCGGGAAGCGTATGAATAGGCAGCCGACCGACTGGACGACGCCCGAGATGCGGCGTCGCATCCGCCGCCGCTATGCCGCGGAACGCCGCTTCCGCTGGCTGGGGCTGGGCGCCGTCGCCCTGTCGGCGATGTTCCTCGCCTTCCTCCTCTTCACCATGGTGGCGCAAGGCGCGCGCGGCTTTACCGAGACGCGGGTAACGGTGCCGATCAACCTCGCCGCCGCGCGCCTCCCCGTCATGCCCGCCCAGTTGCGCGGCCGCGGGGCCGATCTCGCGCTCGCGGGCGCAGGGCTTCAGGATGTGGTGGAACGCAGCCCGACGCGCGTGTTCGGCCGCGATGGCGAGGGGCTGCTGTCGCCCGGCGCCTGGATGGTGGTGCGCGATGCGATCAAGGCCGATCCCGCCCTGCTGCATGGACGGCGCCGCTTCGACCTGCCGCTCGCCAGCCCCTATGACGTCGCGGCCAAGGGCGAGGGCACGCCCCAGGCAGAGGCGGTCGTCGCTCGCCTGCGCGCGCGCGGCGCGATCTCGACGGGCTTCAATCTCGGCTTCCTGCGCGATGCCGACGCCACCGATCCCACCCGCATCGGCATATGGGGCGCGCTCAAGGGCTCGTTGCTCACCATGCTCGTCACGCTGGCGCTCGCCTTTCCGATCGGCGTGCTGTCCGCGCTCTATCTGGAGGAATATGCGCCAAAAAATCGCTGGACCGATCTGATCGAGGTGTCGATCAACAACCTCGCCGCGGTGCCCTCGATCATCTTCGGCCTGCTCGGCCTCGCCGTCTTCCTCGGCACCTTCGGCCTCCCCCGCTCCGCGCCCCTGGTCGGCGGCCTGACGCTCGCGCTCATGACCATGCCGGTCATCGTCATCGCCGGCCGCAACGCGATCAAGGCCGTCCCCCCCTCGATCCGCGACGCCGCCCTCGGCATCGGCGCCTCCCCCGTCCAGGTCGTCTTCCACCACGTCCTCCCCCTGGCGCTCCCCGGCATCCTCACCGGCACCATCATCGGCATGGCCCGCGCCCTGGGTGAAACCGCGCCCCTCCTCATGATCGGCATGCGCGCCTTTATCGCGGCCCCCCCCGCCGGCCTCGCCGCCCCCGCCACCGTCCTCCCCGTTCAGATCTTCCTCTGGTCCGACCAGGTCGATCGCGGCTTCGTCGAGAAGACCTCGGCGGCGATCATCGTGCTGCTCGTCGTGCTGCTCGCGATGAACGGGCTCGCCATCTACCTCCGCAACCGATTCGAGACCCGCTGGTGACCGCTTCCCCCAAAACCGCCGCCCGCCCCAAGATGGCCGCCCGCAACGTCAACGTCTTCTATGGGGACAAGCAGGCGATCGACGACGTCTCGATCGATATCGAGATGGACCGGGTCGTCGCCTTCATCGGCCCGTCGGGCTGCGGCAAGTCCACCTTTCTGCGCACGCTCAACCGGATGAACGATACCGTCGCCTCCGCGCGCGTGTCCGGCGACATCCGGCTGGACGGCGAGGATATCTATGCACCCGCCATGGACGTGGTGCAGCTCCGCGCCCGCGTCGGCATGGTCTTCCAGAAGCCGAACCCTTTTCCCAAGTCGATCTACGAGAATGTCGCCTATGGCCCGCGCATCCACGGGCTCGCCCGTTCGCGCAGCGACATGGACGCGGTGGTTGAACAGTCGCTGACCCGGGCCGGCCTGTGGAACGAGGTGAAGGACCGCCTGTCGGACAGCGGCACCGCCCTGTCGGGCGGGCAGCAGCAGCGTCTGTGCATCGCGCGCGCCATCGCGGTCGACCCCGAGGTGATCCTGATGGACGAGCCCTGCTCCGCACTCGACCCGATCGCCACCGCCAAGATCGAGGAACTGATCCACGCGCTCCGTGGCCGCTACGCGATCGCGATCGTCACCCACAACATGCAACAGGCAGCGCGCGTGTCCCAGCGCACCGCCTTCTTCCATCTCGGCACGCTGGTCGAATATGGCAAAACGTCCGACATCTTCACCAACCCAAGGGAAGAGCGGACAAAAGACTATATCACCG
The DNA here is from genome assembly GCF_009789535.1 of Sphingomonas carotinifaciens. Taxonomy (NCBI): domain Bacteria; kingdom Pseudomonadati; phylum Pseudomonadota; class Alphaproteobacteria; order Sphingomonadales; family Sphingomonadaceae; genus Sphingomonas; species Sphingomonas carotinifaciens. Next base: position 3,114,997 of record NZ_WSUT01000005.1, read on the forward strand.
GCCGATACGGTTGAGCGAGGCGAGGATGGTAGAACACACGGTCAAGGCATTCGACACCGATATCGGGCGGCTGCGCGGTCTGATTTCCCAGATGGGCGGCATGGCGGAGGCGGCGATCGCCAACGCGATCCTGGCGCTTCAACGCAGCGACCTGGTACTGGCCGAGGAGGTGCGCGCCGGCGACAAGGCGGTGGATGCGCTGGAGGCCGAGGTGGAGCGCCTGTCGGTCCGCATCATCGCGCTGCGGGCACCGATGGCGAACGACCTGCGCGAGGTCGTCGCCGCGCTCAAGATCGCGAACGTGGTCGAGCGCATCGCCGACTATGCCAAGAACATCGCCAAGCGCGTGCCGCTCATCGAAAGCGAGGACCGGATCGAGCCGATCTCGGTCCTGCCCGCGATGGCGAAAATGGCCTCGGCCATGGTGCGCGAGGCGCTGGACGCCTTTGCCGCGCGCGATCCCGCCAAGGCGCTGGAGGTCTGCGCCAGCGACTCCGCGCTCGACGATTTCTACGATTCCATCTTCCGCACGCTTGTCACCTACATGGTCGAAAATCCCAAGACGATCGGCCAGGTCGCGCATCTGCTGTTCGTCGCCAAGAACCTCGAACGCATCGGCGACCATGCGACCAACGTGGCGGAAATGGTCTATTTCGCGGCAACCGGCACCCGCATGGGTGAGCGCGACCGCGGCCGAACTCAGGACTGAGGGACAAGCACATGGCACGCGTCAAGATGTTGCTGGTGGAGGACGATGCGGCACTCGCCGAGTTGCTCGTCTTCCACTTCAAGCGCGAGGATTTCGAGGTCACGCACACCCCGGACGGGGAGGAGGCGCTGCTGCTCGCGCGGGAAACCGCACCCGACATCGTCCTGCTCGACTGGATGGTGGAGGGGATCAGCGGGATCGAGGTCTGCCGTCGCCTGCGGCGTGCCGCCGAAACCGCCAATGTGCCCATCATCATGCTCACCGCACGCGGCGAGGAAGAGGACCGGGTGCGCGGGCTGGAGACGGGCGCGGACGATTATGTCACCAAGCCCTTCTCGCCGCGCGAACTGGTCGCCCGCGTCGGGGCGGTTCTGCGCCGTGTGCGCCCGGCGCTCGCTGGCGAGGCACTGGTCTATGCCGATATCGAGATGGATACGGTTGGCCACAAGGTCCGCCGCGCCGGCGAGGTCGTGGCGCTGGGCCCGACGGAGTTCCGCTTGCTCAAGCACTTCCTGGAACATCCCGGCTGGGTCTTTTCGCGTGAGCGGCTGCTCGATGCGGTCTGGGGGCATGATTCGGACATCGAGAGCCGCACCGTCGACGTGCATATCCGCCGCCTGCGCAAGGCGATCAACGTCGGCGACCGGCCCGATATCATCCGCACCGTGCGGTCGGCGGGCTATTCGCTGGACACCGGCATCTGACTGATCGAAATCAAGTGAAAGACCGGGTCGGGGCCGAAACGAGGGAGCCAAGTGCGGCAAAGGGCGTTGGGGCATCGCGCTAACGCACTTGCACTTCTGCTATAGGAGATCCGCATGAAGCTCATTCTTCTGGCCGCGACCGCCATGTTCGCGACGCCTGTCATCGCCCAGGACACCGCCCCCCAGACCCAGACGGAGGCTGCCGCCGATCCCGCCGCCGCCGCGAACCCGACGGCACCGGATCCCGCCGCCGATCCGACCCAGTCGATGCCGCCTGCCGCCCAGACCATGGGCCCCCAGACCACGGGCGGCGCCGCGACCGCCGGCGGCTACGCCCCCCAGGGCGGCGCGATGCAGGGCACGCCGCAGCCGGGTTCGCAGGTCGTGTTCCGCCCGGCCCCAAGCCCCAGCGAGGCGTTCCCCCCGCCCGCGGCCAAGGACAGCTACCCGGTCTGCAAGAAGGGCCAGTATGACGGCTGCCGCCAGCGCGGCGGCAAGTAAGACCGGGCGGACGGGCACGTATCACCCGTGTCCATGAGTAGCGAAGGCGGCGGCGATCCCACCCGGATCGCCGCCGCCTTTGCGTCCGCCCGATGATACGATCCAATCGTGTGTTGACGTTGTAATACACGCCTGTCACCATCCCGTGAAACAGGGAGGTGCGGATGTATAGCGAAAGCGATCTGGATACGGCGGTAAAGGCCGGGGCGATCTCGGCAGAAGCGGCACAGGCGTTTCGCGCGCATGTCGCACGCGAGCGGCACGCGCCGGCCGTCGACGAGGAGCATTTCCGCCTGCTCACTGGCTTCAACGACATCTTCGTGTCGATCGCGCTTGTCCTGCTGCTCGTCGCGGTCGGCCAGATCGGCGACACGATCGCGACGTATCTGTCGGGTGCGTTCGTCGCCGCCGCGGCCTGGATGCTGGCGATCGTCTTCACCGCGCGCCGCCGCATGGCACTGCCCAGCATCATCCTGCTCGGCGCGTTCGTCGGCGGGGTGGCATTCAGCATCGCCACCACCCTGACGACACTGGTTCTGTCGGCCGCGCCGAACAGCGGCGACGAACGGACGACCGCGATCGTCACCGCCCTTGCCGGTCTGGGCGCAGCCGCGGCCGCCTGGCTGCACTGGCGCCGGTTCATGGTCCCGATCACCGTCGCGGCCGGCGCCTGCGCCGTCGCTGCGCTGGTTCTCGGCACCGTCCTTGCCATCGCACCCGGCCTGCAGGCCGCCATGTGGCCGCTGTTGTTCGTCGCCGGCCTTGCGATGTTTGCGCTCGCGATGCGCTGGGACCTGTCCGATCCCGCCCGGCGCACCCGGCGGGCCGATGTCGCCTTCTGGCTGCATCTCGCCGCCGCACCGATGATCGCGCATCCGGTGTTCCAACTGCTCGGCGTATTCGGCGAGAATAGCGGCATCGACACGGCACTGGCCGCGCTCGTCCTCTACGCGGTCTTCGGCTTCGTGGCACTTGCGGTCGACCGCCGGGCGCTGCTCGTTTCCAGCCTGGTCTATGTGCTGTTCGCCATGGGGTCGCTGTTCCGTACCGCCGGCGCGGTCGAGCTGTCGGCCGCCCTCACCGCGCTGGTCATCGGCGCCGCGCTGCTGTCGCTGTCGGTCTTCTGGCACCCGATGCGCCGCCGCGTCGTCGGCCTGCTCGGCAAGGCGGGGCGCCGCCTGCCCCCGGTGGAGATGGCCGCGGCCTGACCGCCCGGCCTATTCCTCCACCAGCTTCATCAGCCGGCGCTCGACCGGCGCCAGTACCGGGCCCAGTTCATGCCCGCGCTTCAGCACCGCCCCGCCCTCGCCGATCAGCGCCCACATGCCCTGGCGCTGGCGCAGGGCGGGGCGCTTCTCGATCCGGAACTCCGGCCGCTCGGCCGCGCGGCGAAAGGCGGAAAAGGTCGCCACGTCGCGGTGGAAATCCATCGCATAGTCACGCCAATGCCCCGCCGCGACCATGCGGCCATACAGGTCCAGGATGCGCGTCAGCTCCAGGCGGTCGAACCCGACCTGCAACGGTGCGCGGGGAAAGGGTACGACCCCCATCAGGCCCAGCTTCCCATCAGGCCCGGTCGCGCCGTTCATCCTGCTCGGCAAGCAGCGTATCCAGCCGCCGACGCATCGTCTCCAGTTCGCAGCGCAGCATCTCGACCTTCTGCGTCTGCGGGTCGAACATGTCCGAACAGGGCGTGCCATAGGGCACGAAGCGCGGCTCGGGCGCGGCGCCACCCTCCACCATCGTCGCGCGCGCCGGGATGCCGACCATTACCGCCCCCTCGGGCACATCCCTGGTGACGACCGCATTGGCGCCCACCCGCGCCCGCCGCCCGACCGTGATCGGCCCCAGCACCTGCGCGCCCGACCCGATGATCGCCCCGTCGAGCAGCGTCGGATGCCGTTTGCCCGCCACGCCATTGTCCGGGCTGGTGCCGCCCAGCGTGACACACTGGTAGATGGTGACGTCGTCGCCGATCTGTGCCGTCTCGCCGATCACCACGAAGCCGTGATCGATAAAGAAGTTGCGACCGATCGTCGCTCCGGGATGGATGTCGATCGCGGTCAGGAACCGGGTCATGTGGTTCACGCACCGCGCCAGGAAGAACAGCCGCGACTTGTACAGCCGGTGCGCGACCTTGTGTCCCGCCAGCGCCCAGACGCCGGGATAGGTCAGCACTTCTGCGCGCGAATGCGGGGCCGGATCGCGCGACCGGATCGAATCGAGATAAGCCACCAAACGGCTCGGCATACGCGGATCCTTGCATCGGGGTATCCCGCATCTATGCACCTGCACGCCCGAAATCCAGACTTTCGCCGGATATTGCCCGCCCGACGACCGTTCTCCCTCCGGCCGTTCCCCCCTGCCAACCTTTCCCGACGAGCATGGCGCTAAAGTCTATCTTTGTTGTAGGCGTTCGCTCTTGCTGTAGGCCAAAGGCGGTAGCACCGCGACAGGACAAGGATCATCAATGGACCCGACGAGCGTGAACCTGATCGACATCCTGCCCTTCATCGCCGTCGGTTTTGCCGCGCAAGTCGTTGATGGAGCCTTGGGCATGGCGTTCGGCGTCATCTCGAACACGCTGCTTCTCAGCCTTGGCGTGCCACCCGCCGCCGCCTCGGCCGGGGTCCATACAGTCGAAACCTTCACCACCGCCGTTTCCGGGATCAGCCATGCGCTTCACCGCAACGTGAACTGGAAGCTGTTCCTGCGCCTGATGATTCCGGGCGTCATCGGCGGCGCGCTGGGCGCCTATGTCCTGTCCAACATCGATGCCGGCACGGTGAAGCCGTTCATCCTGGGCTATCTGACGCTGATCGGCGTCTATCTCCTCGTCCGCGCCTTCCACTATCCGCCGCACAACAAGGAGCCCAAGGTGGTCGAGCCGCTGGGTCTGGTCGGCGGCTTCCTGGATGCGGCGGGCGGCGGCGGCTGGGGGCCGGTCGTCACCTCGAACCTGCTGGTGCAGGGCGCGACGCCGCGCACCACCATCGGCACGGTCAACACCGCCGAGTTCTTCCTGACGCTCACCATCTCGATCACCTTCATCACCCAACTGGGCTTCGCCGCCTTCACCCTCGCCACGATCGGCCTGCTGATCGGCGGTGTCGTCGCCGCCCCCTTCGGCGCGCTCCTCGCCAAGCGCGTACCCGCCAAGACGCTGCTCGCCCTTGTCGGCACGATCCTCACCCTTACCAGCATCTACGGCCTCTACCGCGCCCTCGCCTGATCGCCCCCCTCCGCGCGCGCCAGCCACGAAAGCGGCTGGCATCGCCCGACGAACCGGGTATCTGGCTTTCCCATGGCCGCCACCTACCTCCCCACGCTCAAACAGTTGCAATATCTGGTCGCGCTGAAGGACCATGGTCATTTCGGCCGTGCGGCGGAGGCGTGCTACGTTACCCAGTCCACCCTGTCGGCGGGCCTGCGCGAGCTGGAAACGCTGATCGGCGTCACCCTGGTGGAGCGCACCCGCCGCGTCGTCCGCTTCACCTCGCTGGGCGAGCGGATCACGGAAAAGGCCCGCCGCGTCCTGCGCGAGGCCGAGGAGCTTGGCGACATGGCCCGCGCCGCCGGTCGACCGCTGTCGGGCGAGATGCGCATGTCGGTGATCCCGACCATCGCGCCCTTTATGCTGCCCCGCATCCTGCCCCAGCTGCGCGAGCAATATCCCGACCTGAAGCTGTTCCTGCGGGAGGAACCCAGCGGCCCCGCCTGCGAAGGGCTGCATAACGGCCGCACCGATTGCGTCCTGCTCGCCCTCCCCTATTCGTGTGGCGAAGTGACCAGCCAGATCCTGTTCGAGGACCCGTTGTTTGTCGCATTCCAGGCGATCGACATCGACCGGCCCACGCCGCGCATCCCCGTGTCCGCGATCGACGAGACGCGCCTCCTGCTGCTGGAGGATGGTCATTGTCTCAAGGACCATGCCCTTGCCGCCTGCAACCGGCCGGAAATCCGCGCGGAGGCGACGATGCTCGGCACCTCGCTCCACACCATCGTCCAGATGGTCGACAACGGCCTTGGCATGACGATGCTGCCCGAAATGGCGGTGCGCGCCGGCATCCTGAACAACACCAGCATCTCGGCCCGCCCGCTCGATGCCGCCAATGCGGTGCGCAGCATCGCGCTGGTCTGGCGCCGCGCGTCTCCGCGCGAAAAGGACTTCCGCCTGCTCGCACAGGTGCTTGCCGACGCCTATTGATCCCGCCGTTGCGGGGCCGTCCATGTTTCGGTTCTGCAACCAAACTCCGTCATCTTCGTCTTATCTCCACATTGGTTGCATGTTCGTCATGCGACATCGCTGGAGATCGACATTTGCGCGTCCTGATGCTTCCCCTTCTTGGTCTGGCCATGTCGCTGGCGGCATGTGGCAAGGATCGGGACAAGCCGGTGGCGCCGTCCGATACCCCGGCAACGGACACGGCGCCGGTCACCGCCCCGACCAATCCCGTCGTCGGGGGCGCGACCATGACTCCGACGCGCACCATCGCCGACAACGTTGCCGCGGCCCCCGCGCTTTCCACGCTTGCCACTGTGCTGCGGACCGCGGAGTTGACCGCGACGCTGGCCGGGCCCGGCCCGTTCACCGTCTTTGCGCCCAATGATGCCGCCTTTGCGCGTCTGGCACCGGGCGTGCAGGACCAGCTGCTGCTTCCCGCCAACCGCGCCTCGCTCGCCAGGCTGCTGCGCTACCATATCGTCGCCGGCTACCTGACCGCGCAGGAACTGACCGCCCGCATCAACGCCGGCGGCGGCACGGCGACGCTCGCCACGCTGGCGGGCGACCCGCTCACCGCGACCATGACGCAGTCGGTCATCACCCTGACCGACGTGAACGGTAACAAAAGCTATGTCGAAGTCGCGGATGCGCGACAGTCCAACGGATTGGTCCATGTCGTGAACGGCGTGCTCGTCCCCAATCTGGGGTGATGGCACCCGCCCCGCCGGCGGCTCGGTCCGCCGCGCGGCATGGCCTCTAAATTTTACACGCCGGTGCGGCGTGATGCACGCTGCACCGCACAACCACGGGAGACCCTGTTGATGAACGTCCGTCTTTCCTCGACCGCAATCGCCGCCTCGCTGATGCTCGCCACCGGCGCCACCGCGCAGACCACGGCACCTGCCCCGACCGCGCCGGCGACGACCAACCCGGCCCAGACGACGACCCCTGCGCAGACCGCTCCGGCGACGCCCGCCACGGGCACCGCCCCGGCCGCGCCCGCGACCGGTGCCGCGACCGCTGCGCCCACCACCACGCTGGCCCAGGCCCTGTCCACGCTCCCCGGCCGCGCCACCCTCGCCCGCCTCGTCAAGACCGCCGGCCTCGACGCACAGCTCGCCGGCCCCGGCCCCTTCACCGTCTTCGCGCCCAGCGACGAGGCGTTCAGCCGCATGCCCGCCGGCGCGCTCGACACGCTGTCCAAGCCGGAGAACAAGGCCGCGCTGGAAACCATCATCAAATATCACGTCGTCTCGGGCGCCCTGACCGCCGACCAGTTGAAGCAGCAGATCACCGCCGGCGGCGGCACCGCGACGCTCACCACGCTCGCCGGACAGCCGCTCACCGCGCAGATCGGCCCCAATGGCAACATCATGCTGACCGACGTGAACGGCCAGAAGGCCTATGTCGATCAGGCCGACGTGCGCGCCACCAACGGTGTCGCACACCTGACCAACGGCATCAGCATCCCCAAGATCGGCTGATCCGGGGCGAACCGGGGCGGATCACCCCGCCCCGGTCGCACTCCACCGTGCGGCCGCCGCCGTGTCGCTCTCCCGCGCCTCGACCCAGGATGCGGTACCCCCGCGGGTTTCGCGCTTCCAGAACGGCGCATCGGTCTTCAACCGGTCGATCAGATAGGCGCAGGCCGCCAGCGCATCGCCCCGATGCGGTGCTGCCGCCGCGACGAACACGATCCGCTCTCCCGGCCGCATCGGCCCCACCCTGTGCACGATCGTCGCCCCCTGCAACGACCAGCGCTCCACCGCCTGCTCCGCCACCCGCGTGAGCGCCGCCTCCGTCGCCCCCGGATAATGCTCCAGCTCCAGGCAATCGACGCCGTCATCGGCGCGCACCAGCCCGGTAAAGGTCGCCACCGCCCCGGCGCCCCCCGCCTCGGCCGCTGCGATCTCGCTCGGCAGGTCGATCGGCGCCGGGCTCACCACGATCCGGATCATCCGCCCGTCACCGGCGGAAACACCGCAATCTCGCGCGCCCCGGCGATCGGCGCATCCAGCGCCACGAAATCCTGATCCACCGCCGCACGCAGTCGCGCCGGCTCGGCAAAGGCTTCGGCGTGACCGTCGCTGCGCCCGGCCAGCCACGCGATCAGCCCGGCGACGTCGCGAACATCGTCCGGCGGCGTCACCCGTTCCTCGGTCACCCCGATGCGCTCGCGCACCCAGGCGAAATACAGCATGTGAATGGGCATCGCGGTCAATCCATGTGCTTCAGGCCGACGCGCAGGTAATCCCACCCCGTCACCAGCGTCAGCGCCGCCGCCAGCCATAGCGACGCCAGCCCGACATCCTTTACCCATGGCCAGCCCGGCAGCGCCCCGCCCAGGATCAGGCCGCCCAGCGCCACCAGTTGCAGCGTCGTCTTCCACTTGGCCAGTCGCGAGACCGGCACCGAAACCTGCAACTGGGCCAGAAATTCGCGCAGCCCCGACACCGCGATCTCGCGCAGCAGGATGATCAGCGCCGCGACGACATCGATGCCCGCAATGTCATGCGTGCCGACCAGCACCAGGATGACCGCAGCCACCATGATCTTGTCGGCGATCGGATCGAGAAAGATGCCGAGCTTCGACACCGCACCATGCGCGCGCGCCAGATAGCCGTCGAAATAATCGGTGATCCCCATCAGGCAGTAGAGCGCGAAGGCGATGCCGTAACCGGGCGTCCAGTGCGGCCACCACAACAGGCCGACCAGAAGCGGCACGGCCACGATCCGCGAAAGCGTCAGCAGGTTGGGCAGCGTGAGCATCCCCGTCTTCTAACCACCCTTCCGCCCCGGACAAACCCTTTTCCCGGGAAGCGAACCTTCACCGATGTTCATAAGCGGTTGGCGTCCCGCCCCCGGCTCGGCTATGGGTATCGGCATCCTTCTGCCACGATCGGGCTATCGTTCATTATGCTCAATGCCCTCGGGCTCCTTACGCGGCGGCGCTTCCTGCCGCTGTTCGTCACCCAGTTCCTCGGCGCCTTCAACGACAATCTGTTCAAGACGTCGATGGTGCTGTTCGCCACCTACACGATCTTCAACGACGCGCATCAGGAAGCCAATTTCAACGCGCTGGCCACCGGCCTGTCGATCGTGCCGTTCGTGCTGCTCTCCGCCCTGTCCGGGCAATTGGCGGACAGCCATGACAAGGCGCGCATCATCCGCCTGGTAAAGACCGCGGAGATCGCGATCATGGCCGTGGGTGCCACCGGGCTGTTCATCGCGCAGGCGGGCTATACCAGTGCCGGGCTCGCGCTGATGCTCGGCACCGTGCTGGCGCTGGGTGTCCATTCCACCTTTTTCGGGCCAATCAAATACGCCATCCTGCCCCAGCATCTGGGCACCGACGACGTGTTGGGCGGCACCGGTCTGGTGGAGGCGGGAACCTATCTCGCCATCCTCCTCGGCACCGTCACCGCCGGCTGGATTTCGGTGGAGGGCGCCGGCATCGCCGTGCTGGCGGTCGCCGCGCTCGGCTGGGTCACCGGCCGCATGGTCCCCCCCGCCCCGCGCGCGGGGCCGCCGCTCAAGGTCAATTACAACCCCTTCACCGCCTCGTGGCGGCTGATCGCGGCGACGCTGCATATCCGCCGCCTGTTCCTCGCGATCATCGCGATCAGCTTCTTCTGGAGCATCGGCTCGATGCTCATCATCATCTTCCCGCCGCTGGTGAAGAACGTGCTGACCGCCGACAAGGAGGTTGCCAGCCTTGCCATCGCCACCTTCTCGGTCGGCGTCGCGATCGGGTCCGTGGTCATCAACACGCTGCTGAAGGGTGAGATTTCGGCCCGCTATGCGCCCGCCTCGGTGATCGCGATGGGGGCCAGCGTGGTGCTGTTCTCGCTGCTCAGCCGCCACTGGACACCCGCACCGGCCGGCACCCTCTACACTTGGCTCACCTTCCTGCACGAACCGCGCGCGATCGGCATCCTGCTCGCCCTGCTCGCCATCGCGGTCTTCGGCGGCATGTTCGTAGTGCCGCTCTACGCCTTCCTGACCACGACCGTGGAGAAGGATCAGACCGCACGCACCGTGGCGGCCAACAATATCGTCAACTGCGCCGCGATGACGATAGGGTCCGCGGTGGTGCTGGGCATTTCCTCCTTCGGCGTGACGCCGCAGGACATGTTGTTCGTGGTCGCGGCAATGTGCCTCGTCTCTGCCTGGCTCGCCTACAAGCTGCACCGCGCCTGTGACGAGCCGTGCGCGGCCGTCAGAAAATGAAGCTGTAGAAGCAGGTAAAGAACGCCGCGAAGCTCAGCGCGAACAGCCGCCAGTCGCTGTCGTCGTTGCGCGCACGCCGCGCGCGTGGTGGCGGCGGCAGACTGCGCCGAAACGGGTGGCCGGCGGCTTCATTGGTAAGAACGAGACGTCTGGTCATAGCCAAACGTTAACGTGGCGTTTACCTTTTGCGATCCACCCAAAATGGGCCGGCTTCAGCCCCGCTGTCCCGTTCCGAAACACGGCATCAATAAGGCAGGCCGCTGGTCGTGCCGCTTGCTTCGACACCTGGCATCCGCGCACAAAAAAAGCGGCCCTTGCGAGCCGCTTTTCCTGATCGTCCAGAAGGTTGGCGCCGTCACCCTCAGGCGGCGGCACCATCCTTCTGCTTCTTCTCGGCATAGACGCGGATCGGTTCCTTGCGGCCCTCGATCACATCCTTGTCGATCATCACCTCGTCCACGCCGTCCATGCCCGGCAGGTCGAACATGGTGTCGAGCAGGATCGCCTCCAGGATCGAGCGGAGGCCGCGGGCACCGGTCTTGCGCTCGATTGCCTTCTTGGCGACCGTGACCAGCGCGTCGTCGGTGAAGTCCAGCTCCACCTCCTCCATCTCGAACAGCTTCTGGTACTGCTTCACCAGCGCGTTCTTCGGCTCGGACAGGATCTTGACCAGCGCGTCGACGTCCAGGTCTTCCAGCGTCGCGATGACGGGCAGACGGCCGACGAATTCCGGGATCAGGCCGAACTTCAGCAGATCCTCCGGCTCGGTCTGGCGAAGCACTTCGCCGGTGCGCTTCTCCTCGGGCGCCGCAACATAGGCCCCGAAGCCGATCGACTTGCCCTGCAAGCGGTCGCCGATGATCTTTTCCAGCCCCGAGAACGCACCGCCACAGATGAACAGGATGTTCGTCGTGTCGACCTGCAGGAATTCCTGCTGCGGATGCTTGCGGCCACCCTGCGGCGGAACGCTGGCGGTCGTGCCCTCCATCAGCTTCAGCAGCGCCTGCTGCACGCCCTCGCCGCTCACGTCGCGCGTGATCGACGGGTTCTCGGCCTTGCGGCTGATCTTGTCGATCTCGTCGATATAGACGATGCCGCGCTGCGCGCGCTCGACGTTGTAGTCCGACGCCTGAAGCAGCTTCAGGATGATGTTCTCGACATCCTCACCGACATAGCCGGCCTCGGTCAGCGTGGTCGCGTCCGCCATCGTGAACGGCACGTCCAGGATACGGGCCAGCGTCTGCGCCAGCAGCGTCTTGCCGCAGCCGGTGGGGCCGACGAGCAGGATGTTCGACTTGGCGAGTTCGACGTCCGCACCCTTAGCGCCGTGGTTCAGCCGCTTGTAGTGGTTGTGCACCGCCACCGACAGCACGCGCTTGGCCTGCTTCTGCCCGATGACATAGTCGTCGAGCACGTTGCAGATTTCCTGCGGGGTCGGCACGCCGCCGTCCTTCTTGGATACCAGCGCCGACTTCGTTTCCTCGCGGATGATGTCGTTGCACAGTTCCACGCATTCGTCGCAGATGAAAACCGTCGGTCCGGCGATCAGCTTGCGCACCTCGTGCTGCGACTTGCCGCAGAACGAGCAATAGAGGGTGCTCTTCGAGTCGCCACCGCTCAGTTTCGTCATTCAATCACCTCTCGCATCCGCCCGGCGGATGCGCTCCGTTGGTGGGGTGCCCATCGTATCGCACCCCGGTAAACGCACAATCGAAATAAGCCGTTTACACAGAACGGCTCATCCCGTTTCGCCTTATGCCGCGGCGGCGTCCTCGCTCGGCACCGGCCGCTTGTCGAACACCTCGTCGATCAGGCCAAAATTCTTCGCCTCGTCCGACGACAGGAAGGTGTCGCGGTCCATGCGGCGCTCGATTTCGTCGATCGGCTGACCGGTATATTTGGCGTATAGCTCGTTCATCCGCTGGCGGATGCGCAGGATTTCCTTGGCCTGGATCTCGATGTCCGACGCCATGCCCTGTGCGCCGCCCGACGGCTGGTGGATCATGATCCGCGCATTGGTCAGCGCGACGCGCATGCCCGGCTCGCCCGCCGACAGCAGGAAGCTGCCCATCGACGCCGCCTGCCCGATGCACACCGTGCCGACGCGCGGACGGATATACTGCATCGTGTCGTGGATCGCCATGCCCGCCGTGACGACACCGCCCGGCGAGTTGATGTACATAAAGATGTCCTTCTTCGGGTTCTCGGACTCGAGGAAGAGAAGCTGCGCGGTGATGAGCGAGGCCATGCCGTCCTCAACACCGCCGGTCACGAACACGATACGCTCGCGCAGCAGGCGCGAGAAGATGTCGAACGAACGCTCGCCACGGTTGGACTGCTCGATGACGATCGGCACCAGACCGGCCTGGGTCTGCCGAAGACCGACGCCGGCCTGCGCCAGCGGGCTTGCGAAATCGCCGGTCTCGAACGGATTGTGCATGAAACTCTCTCTGATGCCCTGAAGGCCCCCTATGTCGCGTGACCGCGAGCGGAGTTCAAGCCCCGGCAGACGGTGCCGGATGGGACAGATAGGCCAGCCGCCGGACCTCCAGCCGTCCGCGCACCACCGTGTCCAGGATCAGCCCCGCGAACAGGTTCAGCGCCGCCAGCAGCATGAGGCCGGTCGACAGGATCGCGGTCGGGAAACGCGGCACCTGATGCGTCTGCAGATAGGTCAACATCAGTGGCACCGCGAGCAGCACGGCGACCGCCGCCAGCAGCGCCCCGATCGCGCCGAAGAACCACATCGGCCGCTCGATCCGGTACAGCTTCAGGATCGTGCGCAGGATGCGCCAGCCATCGCCATAGGTGCTCAGTTTCGACGCCGACCCCTCGGGCCGTGCGAAATAGGGCGTCGCCACCTCCGCGCACGGCATCTTCAGCTCCAGTGCATGGACGCTGATCTCCGTCTCGATCTCGAACCCGACCGACAGCACGGGGAAGCTTTTGACGAACCGGCGCGAAAACACCCGGTATCCCGACAGGATATCCGAAAAGCTGCGCCCGAACAGCCGCGCCAGCATGCCGGTCAGCATCGCATTGCCGAAGCGGTGGCCGCGGCGATAGGCGAGTTCCGCCTCGCTGACCCGCTGGCCGACGATCATGTCCAGCTGCTCGTCCACCAGCCGCGCGACCAGCGCCGGTGCGGAGGTGGCGTCATAGGTCGCATCGCCGTCCGCCATCACATAGATGTCGGCATCGACATCGGCGAACATGCGCCGGACCACCGCGCCCTTGCCCTGGATCCGCTCGCGCCGGACGATCGCCCCCGCCGCCGCGGCCACTTGCGTGGTGCGATCGGACGAGTTGTTGTCATAAACGTAGATCGCGGCATCCGGCAACGCGGCGCGGAACCCGGCAACCGTCTGCGCGATGGCGGCTTCCTCGTTGTAGCACGGGAGCAGGACGGCGATACGGGGCAAAGCGGCGGACATGGCGGGCGCCTGTCTGGAAGGTCAGGAAGCCGGCGGCCGATGGTCGGGCCGGATCACCCTCACCCTTCCCACCGCCCTCGGCGTTGGGCCCCTTCCCTCTCCCATCGGGAGAGGGAGGGAGGCGCGACAGCGCCGGAAGGATGAGGGCGTCTGCGGTGCCCGTCGATCAGGACGGGCACCCATCAAGACCTTACGCCTCGGTCTTCGGTGCAGCCTTCTTGGCGCGCGGCTTCTTCGGGGCGGCCTCGGCGCCTTCCTCGGCGTCCGTTGCCTCACCCTCGGCGGCAGCGGCCTTCTTGGCGCGCGGCTTCTTCGCCGCGGGCTCACCCTCGGCGGCCGGCGTCTCGTCCTTGGGCGCAGCCTTCTTCTTGGCGGCCTTCGGCTTGGGCGCGTCTTCCGCGTCGCCGGTCACTTCGGTCTCGGCCACCGGCGTGCCGTGATCATGGTCATGGCCATGCGCATGGTCATGATCGTGGCCATGGTCATGATGGTCGTGATCGTGATCATGGTTGTGGATGTGCGTGCCGGTCGCGAAGCCGTCCTCGCTCTCGATCGCCGCTTCCAGTTCCTCGCGCGTGGTTTCGCGGTCGGTGATCTCGGCCTTGCCGAACAGGAAGTCGACGACCTTGTCCTCGTACAACGGCGCGCGGAGCTGGGCTGCCGCCATCGGCTCCTGCTGGATGTACTGGATGAAGCGCTGGCGGTCTTCCGCGCCATACTGCTGCGCGGCCTGCGCGATCAGGCGGTTCATTTCCTGCGACGTCACTTCGACGCCGTTTGCCTGGCCGATCTCGGACAGCAGCAGGCCCAGGCGCACACGGCGCTCGGCGATCTTGCGATAATCGTCGCGCTCGCCTTCCATCTCGGCCTTGGCCTTTTCCGGATCGGCTTCGTGCGTCGCTTCATGCTCGAGCTGCGCCCAGATCTGCGAGAACTCGGCCTCGACCATCGACGGCGGCACTTCGAAGTCATGCCCCTCGGCCAGCTGGTCGAGCAGCTTGCGCTTCATGTAGGTGCGCGTCAGGCCGTTATGCTCCTGCTCGATCTGCCCCTTCAGCAGCTCGCGAAGCTGGTCCAGACCCTCCAGGCCCAGATTCTTGGCCATCTCGTCGTCGACGGTCGCCTCGCCGGCGGTCTTCACCGACTTGATGACCAGGTCGAAGGTCGCCGGCTGACCGGCCAGTTCCTTGGCGGGATAGTCCTCGGGGAAGGTGACGGAGATCTGCTTCTCCTCGCCCGCCTTCACGCCGACGATCTGGTCCTCGAAACCGGGGATCAGACGCCCGGAGCCGATCTCGACGCCCATATCGGTGCCGGTGCCGCCCTCGAAGGCGACGCCGTCGGCGGTCTTGCCGACGAAGTCGACGGTGACCAGGTCGCCCTGCTCGGCCGCCTTGTCGCCGGCATCGTCCCAGCGCTTCTGCTGCTCGGCGAACTTCTTCAGCTGCTCGTCGATCGACGCATCGGCGACCGGCACGGTCAGACGCTCCAGCTTCAGGCCGTCGATGGCGGGCGCCGGCACCTGCGGCAGCACTTCCATCGTCACGGTCAGCGTCGCATCCTTGCCCGGCTCATACCCCTCGCCCAGCTCCACCTGCGGCTGCATCGCGGGGCGCAGGCCCTTGTCGGCGATCAGCGACTGGATGCCTTCCTGCACCGCCGCGTTCAGCGCGTCCTGCTGCAGCGCCGGGCCGTGCATCTTGCGCACGAGGTTCGCGGGCACCTTGCCGGGGCGGAAGCCGGGCATGCGGATTTGCGGGGCGAGGCGCTTCAGCTCGGCATCGACCTTGGTGTCGATGTCCTGGGTGGTGATGGTGAGCGTGTAGGCGCGCTTCAGCCCCTCGTTCAGCGTCTCGACAGTCTGCATCCTAAGGCCTTCAATCTGGAGAAATTTCTTGACGGCTTTCCGTCCCGCCGGGCGGCGGGACTGGTGCGGGCGAAGGGACTCGAACCCCCACATCTTACGATACTGGAACCTAAATCCAGCGCGTCTACCAGTTCCGCCACGCCCGCACAGGACACTGCCGATGGGCGCGCGTCTATATCAGCATGGCATGGCGGAGCAAGAGGAACAGGCAACCCGCGCCGCGCCCGCGCGTTTGCCCATCGTACCAAGGAGAGAATTGATGGCCACGCAGCCCCCGACCGAGGTTCCGCCGCAGCCCACCCAGCCGGCACAGCCCGACGCCCCGCCCCCCGAAATCGCGCCCCCCGGCCCGGATTTCGACCAGCCCTCCCCCGGCACCCCGTCGGGCGATCCGGGCACCGGCCAGCCTGCGGAAATCTGATCGCATGGCTCAGGACGAGCAAGGCCAGGACCCGCTACCGCCGCAGCCCCTCACCCCCGAGGAGGGCGCAACGGCCAGCGATGTCGGCGCCCGCAAGCCCGGCGACACCGACGACATCGGCGGCACAGACGCGATGCGCGCCGAGACCGGCGGTCTTGCCGGTACGAGCCGCTGAAACAAGGAACAGTCATGAACGATCCCGAACCGAATCCCGACAGCCTTCCCGAAGATCGCCCGGACACGCATCCGGACAGCCCACCCGCCGCGCAGGACGATGACGCGCGCAGCGACATCGAACAGGCCGTCGAGGCCCGCTCGGACGCGGTCGAGCGCGGCGAGGGCGGCGACGAACCCGGCACCTTCACCGATGCAGGCGCATTCGACGGCAACAGCGGCACCGGCGGCGTCGTGAAGAACCAGGACCTGACGCAGCAATAAGCCCGTTATTGTCTTCGTTCGTGCTGAGCGAGGTCGAAGCACAGCCTCCAACCTCTGGATTTCGACTTGAAGTTGGATGACATCCTATTGATCCCTCCCCCGTTCGTCTCGAGTAGTCGTCGAGTAGCGGCGTAGCCGCGTATCGAGACGACGTATCGAGAGACACGTCGCCCCGTGTAGCACTGTCTCGATACGACTCTCGATACGCTCCTGCGGAGCTACTCGATCTCTACTCGACACGAACGGATTGAGGTGACGTCGCCCTGCTCCATTTCCGCCGAGCGGACTATGGTCGAGGCGCTGCGTACAACGCGTCATCCCGGTTGCCTCGACGATTGGAAACATTTCCAACGGTCATCCATCGAGCCCCGCGAGTCGCTTTTCGATCGCCCTGTTCGCCCTCACCCTGTCCGCGGCATCACCGCTCCCTCCCTCTCCCGCCGGGAGAGGGAAAAGACGCCGAAGGCGGCGAAGGGTGAGGGCGACCGGACGTGCTCGAACCAGTGCCAATCTTATAGGACCCCGCTCACGACACCTTCACGCTGGCACCCGGCAACTGCGCCGTACCGGCCAGCGCACGATAATCGGCCAGGTTCCGCTCATAATAATGGATCGCCGGTGCCTCGAAGCTGATCAGATACAGCCGTCCGTCCACGATCGCCCCCATCGCCTCGCCGCGGCGCTTCACCTCCTCATCCTTCAGCGTGAAGCTATAGGCGAAGCGGAAGCCTTTCCGCCCCGCAAAGGTCGCCGGCGCCACATCGTCCACGCTGAACAGCGCGGAGCCGCCCGCCAGCCGGTAGCTGCTCTCGAACAACTGCACGACATCCGACGCCAGCATCGTCGCACCGAACCGCGGCAACGGCGTGCGCTTCTTGTCCACTTCGCGAAACAGCGTCTGGCCGTCCGCAATGCCGCCATAGAACGTCACCTCGTTCAGCGGCATGCCGTCCAGCGTCCAGGCTTCCGCATTGCGGCCGGGGCGTGACTGCATCCGGTTCCAGTCGATCGGCGGCTGCACCGTCAGCGCCGACTTCGCCACCGCGACGCGGACGCCGTGCGGCACCAGCTTATAGGCCAGCGCCGGACTGGCCATCATCAGCGCGGCCGCCACCGCCCATCCCTGTACCCTGCGCATCACAACCCCTCCGCCATCATGCCGATCATCGCCTTGTCCGTCGCATCGGGCTTGCGCCGCAGATATTCCGCCAGCGCCGCGCGCCCCTCGTCCGCCCGCCCGGTGCGCAGCGCCACCAGCCCCGCCCCGCGCCACGCCTCGGCCGGCGCACCCGGCAGGGCGATCGCCTCGCGATAGAAACCCGCCGCCTGACCCAGATCCGCCGCCTGCCCCCGCGCGCGGTACAATTCGCCCCGCGCATAGAGCAGGTCGGCCGTCCACCCGTCATGGGCCAGCGCGGTCAACAGGAAGTCGGTCGCACCCGTGTCGTTCAGCTTCACCTGATCGTCCACCAGTTGCGGCCACCACGGCGCCAGTGCGGCGCTGTACGCCGCGCGCCCGTCCTCGCCGGTCCCGCCGGCCGCCAGCGCGTGCAGGGCCGCGATCCGCTCCGCACTGGGGGGATGCGTGGCGAACAGCCCGCCATTGTCGTTCTTGCGGCTGCGGGTGTGGCGTGCCGCGGCGGTCGCGTCCTGCTCGGCGCGCAACTGCTCCCACACTTTCTCCGCCTCGCGCGGGTCATAGCCGGCCTTGACCATCAACGGCACCGATCCCGCGTCCGCCTCGCTCTCCATCGCGCGCGAGAAATGGAAGATCGCGCCGATCAGCCCGAACTGCACCGCGCCCATCGCCGCCGCGCCCGCCAGCCCCGGCACCGGCAGCACCGACAGCCACGCCAGCGCATTGGCCTTGCCCCGCATGTCGCGCAGGTTGCGCAGCGAATGCCGCCGCGTGAAATGCGCATATTCATGACCCAGCACCGCGGCCAGCTGCGCCTCGTTGCGCACGCGCAGCAACAGGCCGGTATTGACCATTATCATGCCGGTCGGCGCCATCGATGCGTTGAAATCCGCAGTGCGCACCAGATAGATGCGCACCCCCTGGCATGCGGCCGCGTCCACCATCCGGCAGAATACGCCGCGCACATAGGCGTTGAGCGCCGGATCGCGGATGACGAAGGCGCTGGTCCGGAACCGGCGCTCCAGCTCGTTCACCTCCATCCACAGCCCGCGCTCGTCCTTGTCCGCCGGCTGGTAGCCCATGCCGATCCCCGCACCCGGCCCAGCCTGCGCGGCACCACCCTGCGCCGGCCCTGTGGCCAGCAGCGCCAGCGCCGCCAGCACCTGCGCGATCATTTCGCCGCGACCTGCCGCCCTTGCGCCGTCGGAAACTCGGCCAGCAACTGCCCGACCCGCTTGGCCGCGCCCTCGTCGGTGCGCACGTCACCGCCCGATCCCGGATCGACGTTGAACCATACGATGTTGCCGGTCTTCAGGTCGACCAGCGCGGCATAGCTTTCGTGCACGCCTGCCTGCACCAACGCCCCCACCGCCAGCGCGGCGAAGATCTGCAACGCCTTGCGCCCGGCCGTGCCATAGGCGTCGTGCGTCGACAGGAACAATGCATAGTCCCCGCCGCCGATCGTCCCCAGCCGCGCTGCGCCTTCGCCCAGCGTCCAGTCGAACCGGTCCTTCTTGGTCGGCAGGCTCGCCGCCGGGTTCATCTTGTGCTGGACGATGGCGCCCGCCACCGTGCGGAACAGCGCCTGATATTCCGCGATCAGCTGCCCCGCCTCGCCGTCCTGCTCGGCCAGGAACACCGCTTCGTTGCCGGCTGCCTGCTGGTTCGCCTTGACCTGGGCGACCAGCTTGTCGCGTGCCGCTGCAGTCCAGTCGGCATTCGCCTCCTCGACCCCGCCCGCGCCCATCGCCCCCACCTTCACGTCCGGCCGGAAGACGATGATCCGCACCGGCTTGCCACCGTCGAAGCGGAAGTTGCGGTCGAAGCGGATCTTGGCGTCCGCCATTGCCGGCAGGACGAGAAGCATCGCCGCAAACGCAGCGAACCAGCGCGATGACATGCTAAAACCCCCCGGTTCCGGCCCGCGTCACGAGCCGCACGAAACCTAATCCGGGGTGGCCGAGGCGGGCAAGCGCAGCTTCTTACAAGCTGCCCGCCCGCCCCCGAGCCTCAGCCGAGCGCCTTTTTCAGCAGGTCGTTGACCACGGCCGGGTTCGCCTTGCCGCCCATCGCCTTCATCGTCTGCCCAACGAAGAAGCCGAACAGCGCCTCCTTGCCGCCGCGATATTGCCCCAGCTGGTTGGGGTTCTTCTCCAGCACGCCCGCGATCACCGCCTCGATCGCACCGGTGTCGCTGGTCTGCTTCAGCCCGCGCTCCTCCACGATTCTGGCCGCGCCGTCGCCGGTCTCCAGCATCACCTCGAACACCTGCTTGGCCAGACTGCCCGACAGCGTCCCGTCCGCCACCAGCGCCAGCAGCTCGGCCGCCTGGTCCACGCTCACCGGACTGTTCTCGATCCCCTTCCCCGTCCGGTTCAGCGCCCCGAACAGTTCCGACGTCACCCAGTTCGCCGCCGGCACCGGCTTGGCACCCGTCTCCAGCAGCGCATCGAACCAGCGCGCTGCCTCCACCTCGGCGGTCAGCACATTGGCGGCATAGGCGCTGATCCCCAGGCCCTCATACCGCTTGCGCTTGGCGTCGGGCAATTCGGGCAGGCTGGCGCGACACTCCTCCAGAAACGCCTCGTCCAGCTCCAGCGGAAGCAGGTCGGGATCGGGGAAATAGCGGTAATCATGCGCATCTTCCTTCGACCGCATCGACCGCGTCGTGCCGCTCTCGACGTTGAACAGCCGCGTTTCCTGGACGATCCTGCCGCCATCCTCCAGCACGGAGACCTGGCGCTTGGCCTCATATTCGATCGCGGCCATCACGAAGCGCACCGAATTGACGTTCTTCGTCTCGGTCCGCGTGCCCAGTTCATCGCCGACTTTGCGCACGCTGACGTTCACGTCGGCGCGCATCGAGCCTTCTTCCATGTTGCCGTCGCAGGAACCCACATAGCGCAGGATCGCGCGCAGCTTGCGCAAATAAGCCCCCGCTTCCGCCGGCGACCGCATGTCCGGCCGGCTGACGATCTCCATCAGCGCCACGCCCGATCGGTTGAGGTCGACATAGGAACGCGTCGGATGCTGGTCATGCATCAGCTTGCCCGCATCCTGCTCGACATGGATGCGCTCGACGCCGATCGACTTGACCGAGCCTTCGGGGTCCTTCTCGTCCAGCGCGATCTCGATCGCCCCCTCGCCGACCAGCGGGTGATAGAGCTGGCTGATCTGGTAGCCCTGTGGCAGATCGGCATAGAAATAATTCTTGCGGTCGAACCGCGACCAGCGGTTGATCTGCGCATCGATCGCCATGCCGGTGCGCACCGCTTGGCGGATGCACTCGCGGTTCGGCACCGGCAGCATGCCGGGCATCGCCGCGTCGATCAGCGACACCTGCGTATTGGGTTCCGCCCCGAACGCGGTCGCCGCGCCCGAAAAGAGCTTCGCCTGGCTCGTCACCTGCGCGTGCACCTCCAGGCCGATCACGACCTCCCACTCGCCGGTGGCACCCTGGATGCGGTAGGTTGATTCCGTCATTTCGCTTCCTGCCCAAATCCGTCGGAGCGCTTGGTACCGGCCAGGTCTTCACCGCGGCGACCTTTGCTCCACACATGCAAACGGGGCCCGACCGACGACCCCATATTCTTCAACACAGCCGCACTTCGCCGCCGGGCCGGGGCATCGTCATCCCGTTCACGACGATTCCCCGCGGCCTCGACAACACAGCCGACCAACTCGAGACAAGCCTCAAGAAGATCGGCTGCGTCCAAGGCCTACCACCAGGCCTCGGGCCGCGCGGTGAAGCCCGCGCGCTGCTCGATCGCCAGGCTGGCGTTCAACACGCCCTGCTCGTCCAGCGGCTTGCCGATGATCTGCAGGCCCAGCGGCAGACCGCTCGCATCCAGCCCACCCGGGACGCTCATCGCCGGCAGGCCGGCAAGGCTGGCGGGCACGGTGAAGACGTCGTTCAGGTACATCGCGATCGGATCGGCCTGCTTCTCGCCCAACGCGAACGCCGCGGACGGCGCGGTCGGGGTCAACAGCACGTCGCACTGCTCGAACGCCCGCTCGAAATCGCGCGCGATCAGCGCCCGCACCTTTTGCGCCTGCGTGTAATAAGCGTCGTAGAAGCCGGCGGACAGCACATAGGTGCCGATCATGATGCGGCGCTTCACCTCCGGGCCGAAGCCGTCGGCCCGCGTCGCGGCATACATGTCCTGCAACCCCGCCCCTTCGGGCAGGTCGCGCAGGCCATAGCGAACGCCATCATAGCGCGCGAGGTTGGACGAGGCCTCGGCCGGGGCGATGATGTAATAGGCCGGCAGCGCGTACTTCGTATGCGGCAGCGAAACCTCGACGATCTCGGCGCCTGCATCGCGCAGCCAGTCGATACCTTGGCTCCACAGCGCCTCGATCTCGGCCGGCATGTTCTCGACCCGGTATTCGCGCGGCACGCCGACCCGCTTGCCCTTCAGGTCCGCGTTCAGCCCTGCTTCCCAGTTCGGCACGTCCAGTTGCAGCGACGTCGCGTCCTTGGCGTCGAAACCCGCCATCGCCTCCAGCATGATCGCGCAGTCGCGCACGTCCTGCGCCATCGGTCCCGCCTGGTCGAGCGAGGAGGCAAAGGCGATCGTGCCCCAGCGCGAACAGCGGCCATAGGTCGGCTTGATGCCCGAAATGCCGGTAAAGGCAGCCGGCTGGCGGATCGACCCGCCGGTGTCCGTCCCCGTCGCACCCGGGCACAGCCGCGCCGCGACCGCCGAGGACGATCCGCCAGAAGATCCGCCCGGCGCCAGCGCGGCATTGCCGCCGTCGCTCCGCCGCCATGGCGAAATGACGTTGCCGAACGCGCTGGTCTCGTTGGACGAACCCATGGCGAACTGGTCCATGTTCAGCTTGCCGAGCATGCCCGCGCCCGCATCCCACAGCTTCTGCGAGATGGTGGACTCATAGGGCGGCACGAAGCCTTCCAGGATGTGGCTCGCCGCGGTGGTCGCCACGCCCTTGGTGCAGAACAGGTCCTTCATGCCGATCGGCACGCCGGCCAGCGGCTTGGACGCTTCGCCCGCCGCACGCGCCTTGTCGGCGGCGTCGGCGGCGGCCAGCGCATGGTCGGGTGTTTCCACCAGGAACGCGTTCAGCGCCTTGGCAGCCGCCACCTTCGCGTTGAAGGCCTCGGCCACCTCGCGTGCGGAGAAGTCGCCGGCGCGGAAGCCGTCGCGGATGCCGGCAATGCCCAGATTGGTCACGTCGCTCATTATTCGATCACCTTGGGCACCGTGAAGAAGCCATGTTCGGCCTGGGGCGCGCCGGCCATCAGCGCGTCGCGTAGGTCGCCGCCGGTCAGCGGATCGGCGTTCACCACGTCGTCGCGCAGGCGCAGCGTATTGGGGATCACCGCGGTCATCGGCTCGACCCCATTGGTGTCGACCTCGCCCAGTTGCTCGATCCAGCCCAGAATGTTGCCCAGTTCGGGCGCCAGGCGGCTGGCATCCTCGTCGGTGATCGCGATGCGCGCCAGGCTCGCGATCCGTTTCACGGTTGCAGTATCTACGGACATGCCCCTGCGGCTACAATGCCGCCACTCCGCGCGCAACGCTTTTGCCACGTGACGCCGATTGCAACCTGCGCAACGCTACGGCACGGAGTTGGCGGTTGCGGCGGCGATGCTATTGCTGCACTGCACAACGGAGATATGATGTGGCCCGCAAATTCCTTTATGTCGTCGCGGGCCTCACCGTGCTCGCGATAGCCGCGACCTTCGCCTACCGGTTGTTCGGCAACCAGTTGCTGCGCTGGTCGACGGTGCCCGGCGAATCGTTCCGGGCACAGCCGGCGGCCCCGCCGTCGCTCTACGATCGCACCGCCTTGTGGCTCGCGCGTCCCGAACTCCCGAACAATCCGGCACAATGGACGCCCGCCGGCCACACGCCGGGCAAGACCGGCACGGGGGCCGCGATCTTCTTCATCCACCCGACCTCCTATATCAGCAAGGCGAGCTGGAACGCGCCGCTGGACGATGCGGAGACCAACGAGCGCACCGCGCTGTTCCTGCGCGGCCAGGCCAGCGCGTTCAACGCGGCGGGCGATGTCTGGGCGCCGCGCTATCGCCAGGCGACGTTCGGCGCCTTCCTGACCAGCGTGGCGGATGCCGAACGGGCGCTGGCGCTCGCTTATGGCGACATCGACGCGGCGTTCGATTCGTTTCTGGACACGATCGGCCCGGATCGCCCGATCATCCTCGCCGGGCACAGCCAGGGCGCGCTCCACCTGACCCGGCTGCTGCGCGATCGGGTGGCGGGCAACCCCGCCCTCGCCCGCCGTATCGTCGCCGCCTATGTGGTCGGCTGGCCCGTCTCCGTCACCACCGATCTGCCGCGCATGGGCCTGCCCGCCTGCGGGACGGCGGACCAGACCGGCTGCATCCTCTCGTGGCAGACCTTTGCCGAGCCGGCGGACCCATCGCTGATCCTCGACGTGTATGATCAGACGCAGGGCTTCAACGGCGCCCCGCGCCGCGACACGCCGATGCTGTGCACCAACCCGCTGACCGGCACCCCGAACGTGCAGGCACCCGCCACCGCCAATCTCGGCACGCTCTACCCCTCGCCCGATCTCAAGACCGCCGACCTGCTGCCGAACCGCGTTGCCGCCCGCTGCGGCGATCGCGGTTTCCTGCTGATCGGCGACGGCCCCAATGTCGGCCCCTATGTGCTGCCCGGCAACAACTACCATGTCTACGACTACAGCCTGTTCTGGGCCAATGTCCGCGCGGATGCGAACCGCCGGCTGGCGGCGTTCGCACGGTGATCACGCTCGACCGCAACGTCTTTCGCGAGGCGCTTCCCACCGGCGGCCGCCTGCTCGGCCTCGACGTCGGCACCAAGACGATCGGCACCGCGCTGTGCGACGCCGGCTGGACCTTTGCCAGCCCCGCCACCCTCGTCCGCCGCACCAAATTCGCGCAGGACAAGGCGCTGCTCGCCGACCTGATCGGCAAGCAGTCGGTCAGGGGGCTCGTCATCGGCCTCCCCCTCAATCTCGACGGTTCGGAAAGCCCCCGCTCGCAATCCACCCGCGCCTTTGCCCGCAATTGTGAGGATCTGGGGCCCGTCCTGCTCTGGGACGAACGCTGGTCCACCGTCGCGGTCGAACGCTTCATGATCGAACAGGACATGAGCCGCGCCAAACGCGCCGAGAAGATCGACAACTTCGCCGCCGCCCATATCCTGCAAGCCGCGATCGACGCCCTGACCATGGCGTAGGCCCAACCCCCTCTCCCCTCTCCCCTCTTGCCCCCACCCCGCCCGCTCGCTACCCGGCGGCTTTGATGCAGACCTCCGACCACCGCCCCGCCGCCGTCCTACCGGGCGGCGCCGTGTTCCCGCACCGGCACCTGACCGGGATCGAGGGGCTTCAGCCCCACGAGATCAGCTTCCTGCTCGACGAAGCCGAGCAGTGGATCGGCCGGGGAACGCGCGACGTGCCCGACACGCGGCTCGCCGGGCTCACACAGATCAACGCCTTTTTCGAGAATTCCACCCGCACGCTGCTGTCGTTCGAAATCGCCGGCAAGCGGCTGGGCGCCGATGTCGTCAACATGCACGCCGCGCAATCGAGCGTGAAGAAGGGCGAAACCCTGATCGACACCGCGCAGACGCTCAACGCCATGCGCGCCGACGTGATCGTCATCCGCCACATGGCGAGCGGCGCGGTCCGCCTGATCGCCGACAAGGTCGACTGCCCGGTGCTGAACGCTGGCGACGGCCGCCACGAACACCCGACCCAGGCGCTGCTCGACATGCTGACCATCCGCCGCGCCAAAGGCGATGTCGCCGGCCAGCGGGTCGTCATCTGTGGCGATATCCTGCACAGCCGCGTCGCCCGCTCCGACATCCTCGCCCTCACCGCACTTGCCGCAGAGGTCCGCGTCTGCGCGCCCTCCACCCTCATGCCCGCCGCGATCGACCGGATGTTCGTGACCCCCTTCACCGATTTCGACCGTGCGATCGAGGATGCCGACGTGGTCATGATGCTGCGCGTCCAGAATGAGCGCATGGGCGGCGGCTATATCCCCTCCACCCGCGAATATCGCCTGCGCTACGGCCTCACGCCGGAACGGCTGAAGCGCGCCAAGCCCGATGCGCTGGTCATGCATCCCGGCCCGATGAACCGCGGGGTGGAGATCGATTCGGAGGTGGCGGACGGCCCGCAATCGGCGATCACCGAACAGGTGGCGATGGGCGTCGCCGTCCGCATGGCCTGCCTGGATGTCCTGACGCGAAGGGCGCGCGGCGTGGAGGGCTGGGCATGACCGTCACCGCCTTCACCAACGCCGCCCTGGTCTGCCCCGTCCGCGGCGAGCAGCGCGCCACGCTTCTGGTGCAGGACGGCACCATCCTCGGCACCGGCGACGCGCCCGCCGACGCGACCGTCATCGACTGCGCGGGCAAGACGCTCGCCCCTGGCCTGATCGACCTCGGCATCTTCAAGGTCGACCGCGCCGCCGCCCGCGCCGGCGGCATCGTCCGCGTCGGCCTGATGCCCGACCAGTCGCCCGTGCTCGACGATCCCGGCATCGTCCAGCGCGCCGCGCTGATCGGCAAGCCCGATCTGTGGATCCACCCCATTGCCGCCGCCACCCGCGGGCTCGCCGGCACCGACATGGCCGAAATGGCGATCTGCGCCTCGGCCGGCGCGCGCGCGGTCGGCACCGGGCGCGGCTGGATCGCGGACGCCGGGGTGATGCACCGGGTCCTCGCCTATGCGCACGACCTCGATCTCGCGGTCATCACCCATGCCGAGGATGGCGGCCTCGCGGCGGGCGCGGTCGCGACGGAGGGCGAAACCGCCACCCGCCTCGGCCTGCCCGCCGCCCCCGCCATCGCCGAGGCGCTCGCCATCGCCCGCGACCTGATGCTTGCCGAGGAAACCGGCGCCCGCCTGCACATCCGCCAGGTGACGACCGCCGCCGGCTTCGACCTCGTCCGCGCCGCCAAGCGCCGCGGCGTGCGCGTCACCTGCGGCATCACGCCCGCCCACCTGCACCTGTCCGACATCGCGACGACGGATTTCCGCACCTTCGCGCGCCTGTCACCACCTTTGCGCAGCGAAAGCGATCGTCAGGCCGCACTTGCCGCGGTGGCGGACGGCACGATCGACGTCATCGCCTCGGGCCACGACCCCCATGGGCCGGAGGAAAAGCGCCTGCCCTTCGTCGACGCCGCGCCCGGCATGGCGGGTGCGGAAACGCTGCTGCCGCTGGCACTGATGCTGGTCCGCGACGAGCGGCTGAGCTTGGCTAAACTGTTCGAGAAGCTGGCGACGAACCCGGCCCGCATCCTGGGGCTCGATACCGGCACGCTGGAGCCGGGCAAGCCCGCCGACCTGCTGCTGTTCGACGCCGGCGCGCCGTGGCAGATCCTCGGCGACCGCTTCGCGTCTGCGGGCAACACCCCGTTCGACGGCCTCCCCGTACAGGGCAAGGCGCTCAGGCTATGGAAGGCCGGGCGAGAGATCGCCTAAACAAAAAGCCCTCTCCCCTCCGGGGAGCATCAGGTGAACAGCGCCCCGCGCTGTTCAGGTCATGCCGGGGGCATGACCGACCTGATGCTGGTTGGGTGAGGGGCCGCCAAGCAGCGCAACACTGCTTGGCAACCCCTCACCCTCCCATCGCTACGCGACGGGCCCCTCCCTCTCCCCGGCGGGGAGAGGGAAAATAAGTTACCGCCGCGGCCCCTTCGGTCCACGCGCGTGACGACGCGGACCGCCGGGGCCACCCGCACCCGCCGGCGCACGGCCCTGCGGGCGACCGCTCGACATCGCACCGCCCTCGGCCGGCTCGATCTCGATCCCGTCATCGGCATGTTCGGCCGCGGTACGCTTCAGCGCCGCCGCGAAGCGCGCCGCGATCGCGCTCGGCACTTCGAACAAAGTCTCGTTCGGCTGGATGCGGATCGCGCCGATCTCGTTGCGGGTGATATGCCCGCGACGGCATAGGAGCGGCATCAGCCAGCGCGGATCGGCATTCTGCCGCCGGCCGACATTCATCCGGAACCAGGCGGTATCCTCAAACCCGGCCCGCCGCTCGCGCTGGTCGCTGCGGCCGTCGCGCTCGCCACTGTCCACCATCTCCTCGGGCTGCGGCATGGCGGCACGATGCGCACGCACCAGCGCCGCGGCGATCTCGTCCGCCGGCTTTTCGGCCATCAGCTTTTCAGCGAGCGCCTTGTCCTCGTCGTCGACCTCGACCGGCTGGAGCAGCGCGGCCAGCAGCCGCTCGCGGTCGCCCGCGCGGATTTCTTCCGGAGTCGGCGGGCGGCGCCATTCCGCCTGGATGCGCGCCCCGCGCAACATGCCCTCGACGCGCCGACGGCGCGGATACGGCACCAGCAGGATCGCGGTGCCCTTGCGTCCGGCGCGGCCGGTCCGGCCCGAACGGTGCTGCAACGTCTCGGCATCGCGCGGGATCTCGACATGCACCACCAGCGTCAGGCCCGGCAGGTCGATGCCGCGCGCCGCGACGTCGGTCGCCACGCAAACCCGCGCACGGCCATCGCGCAGGGCCTGCAGCGCGTGGTTGCGCTCGTTCTGCGAATGCTCGCCCGACAGCGCCACCGCCGCGAAGCCGCGCTCGACCAGGCTGGCGTGCAGGTGCCGGACATTGTCGCGCGTCGCGCAGAACAGGATCGCCGTCTCCGCTTCGTGCAGGCGCAGCAGGTTGACCACCGCCGCCTCGATATCGGCCGGCGCCACCGTCACCGCCTGATAGGCGATGTCGGCATGGCCGCGTTCCTCGCCGATCGTCTCGATGCGCAGCGCATCGCGTTGATACCGCTTGGCCAGCTGCGCGATCGGACGCGGCATGGTGGCCGAGAACAGCAAGGTGCGCCGCTCGTTCGGCGTTGCGTCGAGTATCTCTTCCAGATCCTCGCGAAAGCCCATGTCGAGCATCTCGTCCGCCTCGTCCAGCACCGCGACGCGCAAGGACGACAGGTCGAGCGCACCGCGCTCCAGATGGTCGCGGAGACGCCCGGGCGTGCCGACCACGATATGTGCGCCGTTGCTCAGCGAGCGACGCTCGCGGCTGGCATCCATGCCGCCGACGCAGGTAGAGATGCGCGCGCGCGCCCCTTCGTACAGCCAGGCGAGTTCGCGGCTGACCTGCAATGCCAGTTCGCGCGTGGGTGCGATGACCAGCGCCAGCGGCGTGCGCGGCGGCGGCAGCGTGCCGTCCTCCAGCAGCTCGCCGGCCATGGCGATGCCGAAGGCGACGGTCTTGCCGGAACCGGTCTGTGCGGACACGATCAGGTCGCGGCCGATGGCCTCCGGCTCGATGACGGCGGCCTGGACGGGGGTGGGTGCCGCGTAACCGCGGGCACCAAGCGCTTCGGAGAGAAGCGTCGGGAGAGACGAAAAGGGCATGAGGCTCCAGAAATGGGGATCGCATCTCGAAAACCAAGGATCGTTCCCGGCTTCCGAGTGTTATCCAGACCAGCCTGGATTAGGTGCGTCCCGTGAAATGCGTCGGCCACATGGCACAGACGCGGCGCTGGGTCCACTCTTTACAGGGGGGTGGGCAAAAGGGGTGCCGGCGATCAGCGGCTTTCGTATCAAGGTGATAGGCACCCGGGGTCGTGGGGGTGCACTTCGTTGGCTGTGCCCCGTTTCGGGACTGGCCTGGCTTTCCGGCTGCAACACGCACCAGTCCGCGCTCGCGCCGTTCGGGGCAGAGGCGGATGCGCTGCGCTCGCTCCTGATCCTACTGTTGATCGGTGCCGTCCTGCTCGCCGCCGGCCTGTTCTGGCTGATGCGCCGTGCCGTCACCTCGGCCGAGGGTGCGATCACCCATCAACAGGGCATGCGCATGGTGCTGTGGCTGGGCGGCGTCTTTCCGACGATCCTGCTCGGCGGGCTGCTCGTCTATTCGCTGCCGATGATGAAGCCCGCCCCTGTCGGCCCTGCCGACCTGCGCATCCGCGTCGATGCGCAGCAATTCTGGTGGCGCACCCAGTATCGCACCCCCGGCGGCCCGATCGAGGGCGCCAACGAACTGCGCCTGCCCGTCGGCCGCACCGTGTCGCTCGAACTCACCGCCGGAGACGTGATCCACAGCTTCTGGGTGCCGGGCCTTGCCGGCAAGATGGACATGATCCCCGGCCGCGTCACCAATCTCGTCGTCCGCGCCGAGAAGCCGGGGCATTACCGCGGCGTCTGCACCGAATTTTGCGGGCTCAGCCATGCGCTGATGGCGTTCGACGTCGTCGCCATGCCGCCCGCCGCGTTCGACGCCTGGCTCGCCGCGCAGGCACGCCCCGCGCAAACCGAAGCCGGTGCCGGCGCGCAACTTTTCGCCAGCTATGGCTGCGGCGCCTGCCACAGCATCCGCGGCACGACGCAGGCGGGCACGATCGGCCCCGACCTCACCCATTTCGGCAGCCGCCGGACGCTCGCCGCCGGCATCCTGGAGCCGACGACCCAGAACATCGCCCGCTTCATCCGCCACCCTGAGGCGACCAAGCCCGGCGTGCGCATGCCCGCCTTCCCCCAGATGCGTGAAGCCGAAGCAACGGCCATCGCCCGCTACCTTCAGGGCCTCAAATGAGCCTCCACGCACAAGACGATCCGGACCTCCGCCGCGCGCAGGAGGAACGCCTGCGGGCCGTGTGGAAGCCGCCCGAGGGGCTGTTCCTGCGCTGGACGGATACCAACAACAACCGCGTCGGCGTGTGGTACACGCTGACCGCCTTCGGCTTCATGCTGTTCGCCGGCGTCCTGGCGCTCATCATGCGCACCCAGCTTGCCGTGCCCGACAACGACCTCGTCTCGGCCAACACCTTCAACCAGCTGTTCACGCTGCACGGCTCGATGATGATGTTCCTGTTCGCCGTGCCGATGTTCGAGGCGGTGTCGATCATCCTCCTGCCGCAGCTTCTTGCCGCGCGCGACTTGCCCTTCCCGCGCCTGTCGGCCTTTGGCTACTGGTCGTTCCTGATCGGCGGCGTCTTCGTGTCGGGCTCGATCTTCTTCAACGCCGCGCCCGATGGCGGCTGGTTCATGTATCCGCCGCTCACCACCCGCACCGACCTGTCCGGGCTGGGCGCCGACATCTGGATGCTGGGGCTCTCGTTCATCGAGGTGTCCTCGGTCGCCGCCGCGGTCGAACTGATCGTCGGCGTCCTCAAATGCCGCCCGCCGGGCATGCGCCTCAACCTCATGCCGCTCTATGCCTGGTACATCCTGGTCGTGGCGGTGATGATCCTGTTCGCCTTCCCGCCGCTGATCGCCGGCGACGTCCTGTTCGAAATGGAGCGGCTGCTCGGCTGGCCCTTCTTCGATGCCGCGCGCGGCGGCGATCCGCTTCTCTGGCAGCACCTGTTCTGGATCTTCGGCCACCCGGAGGTCTATATCGTCTTCCTGCCGTCGATCGCGCTGTTCGCGATGCTGATCCCCACTTTTGCGCAAAGGCATCTGCTCGGCTATCCGTGGATCGTGCTGGCTGCGGTCGGCACCGCCTTCCTATCGTTCGGCCTGTGGGTGCACCACATGTTCGCGACCGGCCTGCCCAAGATCAGCCTGGCCTTCTTCTCGGCCGCGTCCGAGGCGGTGGCAATCCCGACGGGGATCCAGATCTTCGCCTTCATCGCCACCCTCTGGGCGGGCAAGGTGAAATGGTCGACGCCGCTCCTGTATGCATCCGGCAGCCTCGCCATCTTCGTCGTCGGCGGCCTGACCGGGGTGATGGTCGCGGTCGCGCCGTTCGACTGGCAGGCGCACGACACCTATTTCGTCGTCGCCCATCTCCATTACGTGCTGATCGGCGGCACGCTGCTGCCGCTGTTCGGCGGCCTCTATTATTACTGGCCGCTGATCACCGGCAAGAAACTGTCCGACCGCATGGGCCGCATCGCCTTCTGGATCATGTTCGTCGGCGCCAATCTCGCCTTCTTCCCCATGCACCTGTCGGGGCTGGAGGGTATGCCCCGCCGCGTCTTCACCTATCCGGCCGAACTGGGCATCGGCGGGTTGAACCTCGCCTCGACGATCGGCGCCTATCTGTTCGCCGCCGGCGTCGCGATCGTCTGCCTCGACCTCGCACTCTCCCCCACCCGGCCCAAGGGCAAGCGCAACCCATGGAACGCCGGCACGCTCGAATGGCTGGCCCTGCCCGATGACGAGGACTGGGGCATCCGCTCGGTCCCCCTGATCGAGAGCCGTTATCCGATCTGGGACCAGAAGGATTTCGTGAAGAAGGTCGACGAAGGCCGCTTCTTCCTGCCCGATGCGGAGGAGGGCCGGCGCGAGACGATCATCACCACCGTGCTCGATGCGCGCCCCATCGCCGTCATCCGCCTCGGCACGCCGAGCTGGAAGCCGATGCTGACCGCCATCGTGCTCGGCGCGGTGTTCATCCTGACCACCTATCATCTCTACATGGCCGCGCTGTTCGCCGCCTTCGCCACGCTCGCCATGGTGCTCTGGTGGCTATGGACCGGCACCGCCGAGATCCCGGAGAAGCCGTGCAAGCCGATCGGCCACGGGCTGGAGGTGCCGCTCTATCTTTCCGGCCCGTCGTCCTCGGGCTGGTGGGCGATGTTCATCACCATGATGGCCGACGCCACCGCCTTTTCCGGCCTCGTCTTCGGCTATTATTTCTTCTGGACGATCCATGCCGAATTCCCGCCGCCCGCCTTTCCCGGCCCCGGCATGGTCTGGCCGATGGTCGCCCTGGCCCTGACGCTGGTCGGCTGGGCCGGCACGATCGCGACCCGTGAGGTGCATGCCCGCGGCAAGGTGACGCTGGCCCGCACCCTGCTCGTCGCCAGCCTGCTTGCCACCTTCGCCAGCCTGTTCGCCGGGCTGGCCGGCCCATGGCAATATGCGATGAACCCGGAGGCGCATGTCTACCCCGCCATCGTCTGGACGCTCGCGATCTGGACCGCGGTGCACGCCGGCATCGGTGCGATCATGCAGGGCTATGCGCTCGCCCGCAGCCTCGCGGGGCGCATGACCCCCACCTACGACGCCGACATCCGCAACATCACCGTGTATCAGCACTTCCTCGCCCTCACCGCCCTTGTCGCCTATGCGACGATCGGCCTGTTCCCGGCGGTGGCGTGATGGGGCGGGCGCAGGAGCGATCCGTATGAAACCCGGCTTCCGCAACCGCGTGAAGCGGCTGAAGGTCACGCTGTGGACGCTCATCGTGCCGCCCGGCGTCTGGGCGGTGCATTTCCTGTTTTCCTATATCTGGGCGGCGGTGTCCTGCGCGAAGCTTGGCGAATGGTCGCTCTTTCCCACCGCCTTCACCATCGGCACGGTGGTGGCGCTCGGGATCATCCTCGTCTCGGGCTGGATCGCCTTTGTCCAGTCGCGCGCGCCGGGCGATCCGCCCCCGCACGAACAGGGCACCGATATCGACCGGCTGCGCTTTCTCGCCACCGCCACGCTGCTTCTCGCCGCGCTCAGCTTTGTCGGCGTGATCTTCACCGCGCTGCCCGTCATCCTGCTGAACGATTGCCGATGAGGCGCCTGTGCCTTGCCGCCGGTGCGGCGTTTCTCCTGCTGGGCTGGGCCTTTGCCGGCAGCGGCTTTGGCATGATCGGCCACATGGCCGGGCACATGATCGCGGTCGCGGTGGCCGCGCCCCTGCTCGCCTTCGCCATCGCCGGCACGTCGGCCGATCCCGCGACGCGCTTTCCCCGCATCGTCACGCCGCTCGCCATGTCCGTGGTCGAACTGGTCGTGGTGTGGAGTTGGCACGTACCCGCACTCCGCCTCGCGGCCGAGGCTTACCCGCTCGTCCTGATCGCCGAACAGGCCAGCTTCCTCGTCGCCGGCCTGCTGCTCTGGTCCGCCGCGCTGGGGGCGGCGGGTGACGCCCGCTGGGCGCGCCGCGCCGGGGGGGTGGCGGCGATGCTGCTCACCTCGATGCACATGACCCTGCTCGGTGCGCTGATCGGACTGGCGCCCCGACCGCTTTATGCCGGCCTCCACGCCGCGCACGGCATGGAGCCGCTCGCCGATCAACAGGTCGGCGGCGTCGTCATGCTGATGATCGGCGCGGCCGCCTATTTCTTCGGCGGGCTTGCCATGCTCGCCAGCCTGCTCCGCCTGCGGGAAGCCCGGTCATGACGATACGCCTCACCTGGAAACGCGTCGCCGCCACGCTGTTCGGCCTGTTCGCCGCCGGCATGCTCTTTGCCTGGTCCGGCCTCTTCAACGTCGCCGCCTCCAGCGGGCACTGGCCGGTCACCGACTGGTTCCTCCACTGGGTCATGCGCAATTCGGTGAAGACGCACGCCGCCTTTTCCGCGCCCGACGACCCCAAGGCCCCTCGCGTCCTCGTCAGCGCCGCCGGCCATTTCGCCGGCGCCTGCGCCTCCTGCCACGGCGCCCCCGGCCAGCGTCCCTCCCCCGTCATGCAGGCCGCCACGCCCCCCGCCCCCGACCTGTCCGTCAACGCCCGGCAATGGACCGACAAGCAGCTCTACTGGATCCTGAAACACGGCGTGAAATATAGCGGCATGCCCGCCTGGCCCGCACCGGAACGCGGCGACGAGATCCGGGCCATGGTCGCCTTCGTCCGCGCGTTGCCGGGCATGACCCCCGCGCAGTACCGCGCGCTGACCCAGGATGCCGCCGCTGCCGGCACCGTCGGCGTCCGCGGCATCCGTACCGCCACACTCACCGGCTGCATCGCCTGCCACGGCGCGGACGGCCGCGGCCGCAACCAGCCGGACATCCCCGTCCTGGGCGGTCAGAGCCCCGCCTATCTGCTCACCGCCCTGCGCGCCTACGCCACCGGTGCCCGCCACAGCGCGGTGATGCAGAACGCCGCCGCCGCGCTGACCGAGCAGGAGATGCGCGCCCTCGCCACCCACTTTGCCGCCATGCCCGGCCTCGCCCCCGCCGCCCCCGCGCCGGACCCCATGGCACGCCGCATCGTCCAGCAGGGCATCCCGCGCCTGCAACTTCCCGCCTGCGCCAGCTGCCACGCCCCCGGCAAACCCTACCCCGTCCTGTCGGGCCAAAAGCCCCTCTACCTCGCCCAGCGGCTACGGCACTGGAAAGGTGACAAGAATGTCGTCGACGCGCGCAAGACCCATGCCACCATGCCGGTCATCGCCCGCCGCATCCCCGACGAGATGATCGACCGGCTGGCACGCTATCTGGCGGGGCAGCGCTAGGCCGCTATTGCGGGCGGCGCCCGCCCCGGCCATGGACCCGCGCCATGCCCCAAAGCGTTGTTCATCCATGAGCGTAGCCTTTCGCCGAGAATCCGACGAGGAACATCTCGAACCCAAGTTCGAGCTGCCGATCCCGCCCGGCCCCAACCTCGTCACGCCGCGCGGTCTGGCGCTGATCCGCGACCGCGTCGCCGAGCTGGAACGCCGGATCGCCGCGGCCCCCGCCGACGCCAGGGACGCGCTCAAGCGCGACCTC
Organism: Sphingomonas carotinifaciens; assembly: GCF_009789535.1. Lineage (NCBI taxonomy): Bacteria > Pseudomonadati > Pseudomonadota > Alphaproteobacteria > Sphingomonadales > Sphingomonadaceae > Sphingomonas > Sphingomonas carotinifaciens. Next base: position 3,150,055 of record NZ_WSUT01000005.1, read on the forward strand.
CGCTACTGGAACACGCGCGCTGCCACCGCCGAACTCGCACCCCCGCCCGGGTCGGACGAGGCCGGCATCGGCACCCGTGTCCGCTTCCGCCTGAACGGGCAGAGCCGCACGCTGGAGATCGTCGGCCATGACGAGGCGGACCCTGCCGCCGACCGCATCGCCTTCTCCGCCCCCCTCGCCCGCGCCCTGATCGGCGCCATCCCCGGCGAGCAACTCGACTTCGCCGGCCGCGCCGATGCGATCACCCTCGACAGCGTGGAGCCGATCTGATGGCCGAAAAGTTCGAACGCCACCGCCAGTCCTGGCGCCCCGACGAGATCCAGAAGCTGCACACCCTCGCCAAGAAGGGCATGGCGCTCAAAGCGATATCCAAGGCGATGACCCGCAGCGAGGAGTCGATCAAACAGCGCGCCAAGGAAGACGGTCTCTCTATCACGAAGCTGCGTTAAGAGAGATGGTTCACGCGAAGCCGCGAAGCCGCAAAGAAGGTTGTTCCACGCGGAGACGCGGAGACGCGGAGAGTTTCCCAAGCCGAAGGCTCTCGAACCCCATTGGCTTCAACATCGTCTTCCGAACGAGAGGAGGCGCGTCTTCACCACGAACGCAACACCTCCGCGTCTCCGCGTCTCCGCGCGAACCAACCTTCTTTCTTCTCTTCGCGCCTTCGCGTCTTCGCGTGAACCGACCTTCTTCCTTCTCTCCGCGCCTCCGCGCGAACCAACCTCCTTCCTTCTCTTCGCGCCTCCGCGCCTCCGCAAGAACCAAATCCGCTGTCCTACACACCCCCCATCCCCTATGTCCCGGCCATGACCCCGGCCGCGCAAAGACCGACCCCCTCCCTCAAACCGACGATTGCAAAAACGGTAAGTGGACACGGCCCAGGGGGTGTAGTGTCCACTTACGAGTCGCCGCAGCCACCCCACCCCCGTCAAGCCGGCGAATCCAACAATGCACTATGACGCGATCATTCTCGGCGCCGGTGCCGCCGGCCTCATGGCGGCCGCCGTCGCCGGCCAGCGCGGGCGGCGCATCCTGGTGCTCGACCATGCCGATGCGCCGGGCAAGAAGATCCTGATCTCGGGCGGCGGCCGCTGCAACTTCACCAATATCGGCACCGCCCCCGACCGCTTCCTGTCGGCGAACCCGCATTTTGCCAAATCGGCGCTGCGCCGCTACACCGCCGCCGACTTCCTCGCGCTGGTCGAGGCGCACGGCATCGCCTGGCACGAAAAAACGCTCGGGCAGCTATTCTGCGACGGCTCCGCGCGCCAGATCGTCATCATGCTGCTCGACGAATGCGACCGGGGCGGCGTGCGGATCGAACTGGGCCAGCCGATCACCGATGTCGCCCATGCCGATGGCCGCTTCCGCGTCCGCCATGGCGGCCTCACCCATGAGGCGGACCGCCTGGTTATCGCCACCGGCGGGCCGAGCATTCCCAAGATGGGCGCGACCGGCTTCGCCTATGATCTCGCCCGTCGCTTCGGCCTGAAGGTGGTCGAGCCGCGGCCCGCGCTCGTCCCGCTTACGCTGGGTGGCGAGGAAACCCTGTTCCGCAGCCTGTCGGGCGTCGCGACAGAGGTCGTCGCCCGCTGTCACAAGGCGCAGTTTCGCGAAGCCGCGCTGTTCACGCATCGCGGCCTGTCCGGCCCCGCCATCCTGCAGGTCTCGTCCTATTGGCGCCACGGCGATGCGGTGACGATCGACTTCCTGCCCGATATGGACCCCGACTGGCTGATCGCCGCCAAGCGCGCGACGCCGCGCCTCTCGCCGCGCCGGGCATTGGCTACCCACCTGCCCGACCGTCTCGCCGAAACGCTGGCCGATCGCCTCGCCCTCGCCCCCGATCTTGCCGGCTGCACGGACAAGGCTTTGCGTGCCGCCACCGATCGGCTGTCGCGCTGGTCCTTCACCCCCAACGGGTCCGAGGGGCTTGCCAAGGCGGAGGTCACCGTCGGCGGCATCGCCACCGCCGAGCTGTCGTCACAGGATATGCAGGCCACCCGCGTCCCCGGCCTGTATGCGATCGGCGAGGCGGTGGACGTCACCGGCTGGCTCGGCGGCTACAATTTCCAATGGGCATGGGCCAGCGGCTGGGCCTGCGCACAGACGCTGTGACGCCCGGTCAGCGCGCGGCCAGCATGATCCCGCCGCGCGCCCATGCCGCCACCCGGTCGCCCGCCTGCCGCCGCACGAAACAGTCGCCGCCCGCCATCTTCAATCGCCGGCACAGCCCCTCGGCATCGCCCCGTGCGAACCCGCCGACCGACAGCCGGTACACCGTGCCGTCCGCCGACCGGAAGGTCGTGCTGCGCGGCGCATGTTCCCCGATCCGGGCAAGCCGCTGCGCGATCCGGCTCCACGCCTCGCGTGCGCCCTCCGCACTGCCATAGGCGCCCAGTTGGACGTACCATTCCCCCGTTGCCGGATCGGCACGCCGCGGGACCACCGGGTCCCCGCCGACGCGGGTCCTGCCGTGCAGGGACTGCACCACTTCACGCGGCGCCGCGAACACGATCGCCGGCGGTCTCGTTACCGGCGGCACCGGCTGCATCGGCGCGTCCTCGATCTGCTCGGCGCCCACCTTCTCGGCAAGCTGGGGCGGCGCCACCGGCGTCGGCGCGTGCAGTGCCAGCGTCAGGGGCTGCCCTGCGTCCGCAACCGGCGTCACCCCCAACAGCGTCGCCACCTGGTCCGCGGCGCCATGCGGCTGCGCGAAGTCCGCCCATTGCTGCATCCGCGCATCGACATCCGCCGGCAACATGTCGGTCGCCGCCACCACCCGCGCCATCTGCCAATTGCCGGCCAGCGCCAGCGCCAGCGCCAGGTTCTGGCGCACCTGTGCGCCCGCACCGGGTTCGCGCGCCGCCGCGGTCAGCATCGCCACCGCGCCGGCCGGATCACCCGCCAGCGCCAGTGCCAGTCCATGGTCCGCCGCCGGAATCCGCGTGGCATGTTCGGCCAGCACGCCCCGCGCCGCCAGCCAGTCGCCACCCGCGATCGTCGTCAGCGCCAGGTTCAGTGCGGCGCGCCCATTGTCCGGCTCCAGCGCCAGCACATCGCCAAAGGCCGCCCGCGCCGCGACGAACCGACCCGTCTTCAGATAGCTTTGCGCCAGCACCAGCCGGTATCTGGCATCGCGTGGCCGCAGGCGCACCGCTTCCTCGGCAAAGCCGACCGCCGCCGCGGCATCCTGCTTCGCCAAAGCACGCTGCGCACGCTTCGCCGCCTTGGCCGCTGCCTTCACCGCCTGCGCATCGCCGCCATTCGCCACTGCCGGCGTCACGCTGCGCGATTGCACCGCACAGCCGCTCACGGCACTGCCGAGCACCAGGGCGGACACGCCCAGCGCAATGATCGATCGCGTCATATCAGCCGTCCTTTGCCGATACCTGGACGGCCAGCGCATCCACCTGGGGCATCGTTGCCAGAAACTGGTCCAGCGCCTGCGTCACCAGGCTTTGCGCGGATTGATGCGCCAGTGCACTCGCCAGCCGCAGCCGCAGATGCCGCTCGCCGTCCAGGCGCAACGTGAATGCGGCCCGACCCGTCTTGCGCACCTGTGCGGCACTGTCGCGCCCGATTTGCGCGGCGGCCGCCGCCGACAGGGTCGGCCCGCCAGCCACTTCGCGTGCCAGCGCGGCCCGTTCGACCAGCACGGGCGGCAACACGTCCGGTGCCGGCGCGCCCGCGCCCATGTCGTTCCAGCCCAGATCGTCCGGTCCGGCCGCGTCCTGCCGCCGCATCGCCGGGCGCGCCTGGCCCTTGCGGGCGAGCAACCCGGACGACAGCGACGCCGCGGGCTTGGGCTGCGCGGCCATCAGCTCACCACCCGCCGGCCAAAGCCGTTCGCCTGTGGCCGCACGCCCGCGCCAATCACGGCAGAGGGCACGCTGAACACGGTACGCCGGAAGTTCTTCTCCAGCCGATCCGACACATAGGTCCACAAGGCGGCGACCTCCGCGGCGGAGCGCCCCTTGGCATCCACCTCCATCACCGTGCGCCCGTCGATCATCGATGCGGCGAAATCGGTGCGCTGGTGGATCGTGACCGGCGCCACCGTGCCATGCTGCGCCAGTGCCAGCGTCGCCTCGGTGGTGATCCGCGCCTTGGGTGTGGCGGCGTTGACCACGAACAGCAGCGGCTTGCCCGCCCGGTCGCACAGATCCACCGTCGCCCCCACCGCGCGCAGGTCGTGCGGGCTCGGCCGCGTCGGGATGACGATCAGCTCGGCCACCGCGATCACGCTCTGGATCGCCATGGTGATCGCGGGCGGCGTGTCGATCACCGCCAGCCGGAAACCCTCCTGCCGCAACGTCTCCAGGTCGGCCGCCAGCCTTGTCACGTTGGTCTGCGCAAAGGCGGGCGTCGGCGCCTCCCGCTCGTTCCACCAGTCCGCCAGCGACCCTTGCGGATCGATGTCGATCAGCACGACCGGGCCCTGCCCCGCCAGTTCGGCCTGCACGGCCAGATGTCCGGACAGGGTCGTCTTCCCCGACCCGCCCTTTTGCGATGCCATCGCCAGAACGCGCATATTCCCCCGTTCTCCGCTATGGAGCCCTTTGTTAAGCGCTCTGGTGGCACCAGGCCCGATAAGGATGGGTTAACACCGTTCCGTGTCCGATCCGGTCCACTATGGTTGGAACGTGTCGCAGGGCCGATGAACAGGAATAAGGGTCGATGGTGATGAAGCGGATGCTTGGCTTGCTGTTGGTGGCGGCATCGATGGGCGCGGCATGGCCCGCGGGCGCCGATGTGAAAGCCGGCGTGGATGCCTGGGGCCGCGGCGACTACAAGGCTGCGGTCGAACAATGGCGCGGCCCCGCGGTCGCCGGCGACCCGGACGCGCAGTTCAATCTGGCGCAGGCCTACAAGCTCGGCCGCGGCGTGCCGCTGGACCCCGCGCTCGCCGAAAGCTGGTTCCGCAAGGCCGCGCAGCAGGGCCATGAACAGGCGCAGGACAATTATGGCCTCGCCCTGTTCCAGTCCGGCAAGAAGGGCGACGCCGTGCCCTGGCTGGAAAAGTCGGTCGGCCGCGGCGAACCGCGCGCGCAGCTCGTGCTCGGCACCATGCTCTTCAACGGCGATGGCGTGACGCGCGACTATCCGCGAGCCTATGCGCTGATGACCCGCGCGTCGCAGGCCGGGCTCAACGCCGCGTCCGAGACGCTGTTGCAGATGGACCAGTATATCACGCCCGCCGATCGCGAACGCGGCACGCGCCTGGCCCAGCAATATGCCGCGCAGGCCCGCACCCTCGCTCCCCGGCCGACGCTGGCCGCCACCCCGGCCGCGACGCCGCCGGCACCGCGCCAGCCGGCCATCCGCACCACGCCGCTGCCCGCCTCGTCCCCTGTCGCGCCGAAACCCACCCCCGTCGCCGCAAAGCCGACCCCGGCTGCGCCCAAGCCGACCCCGGTTGTAGCCAAGCCCGCGGCGACCCCCGCCAAATCCGGTGCGTGGCGCATCCAGCTCGGCGCCTTTCGCGACCGCGCCAATGCCGAGGCGCAGTGGGGCAAGGTCCGCGCCAGGCTGACCGGCGCCCAACCCTTCTACGTCCCCGCCGGCGGCGTCACCCGGCTTCAGGCCGGCGGCTATGCCACCCGCGCCGCCGCGACCCAGGCCTGTGCCCGCTCCGGCGTGCCCTGCGTGGTGGTGAACGGCTGATCGCGACCGGGTGGAGGGGTCAGCCCTCCACCCACGCGCTCTGCGCAATCCCTTGCGCATGGAGCAGCGCGGTCAGGTCGCCATGATCCACCCGCGCGCCCGCTGCGCCCGCGACGATCGGCTTGGCCCGGAACGCGATGCCAAGCCCGGCACGGCGGATCATCGCCAGGTCGTTCGCGCCGTCGCCCACCGCCATGCTCGCGCCCGGCTCCAGCCCGCGCTCGGCCAGTGCCGCCAGCAGCGTCGCCTCCTTGGTGTCCGACCCCACGATCGGCTTGCGCACCCGGCCCGTCAGCCGTCCGCCCTCGATTTCCAGCACATTGGCGATCGCCCGGTCGAACCCGATCTCGGCCGCGACCGGCTCGGCAAAGCGGGTGAAACCGCCCGACACCAGCACGGTCAGGCTGCCGCGCGCCTTCATCGTGCGCACCAGCGTCCGTGCGCCCGCCATCAGGGTCACGCGTTCGGCCAGGCACTGCGCGATCACGCGCTCGTCCAGCCCTTCCAGCAGCGCGACGCGCGCATCCAGCGCCGCCCCGAAATCCAGCTCGCCGCGCATCGCCCGCTCGGTCACCTCGGCGACCTCCGCCTTGATCCCGGCATAATCGGCCAGCTCGTCGATGCACTCGACCGTGATCATGGTCGAATCCATGTCCGCGACCAGCAGCCGCTTTTCGCGTCCCTCGCTCGGCTGCACCACGATATCCGTCGTGGCGAACGCGCCCTCCAGCGCTTCGCGAGCCACCAGCGGGTCGCCCGCAAAGTCGATATCGGCGGCCACGCCGCGATCGATCCAGCGCCGCGCCCCCGGCTCGATGGATGCGGCCGCCAGCCGATCCGCCGCCGCCTGCAAATCCCCGTCGGCCAGCCGGCCACCTGCTGCTATCAGCGTCGCTGTGAACATGAAGGCTCCTTTACCGAAGGTCGCGCTCATCGCAGGGCCAACCGCCAGCGGCAAGTCCGCTCTCGCGCTGGACCTTGCGCTGGCGCACCGCGGCACGATCATCAACGCCGACTCCGCCCAGGTTTACCGCGACCTGCGCATCCTGACCGCAAGGCCCCCGGTCGAGGAGGAAGCACGCGTGCCCCACCGCCTGTTCGGCCATGTCGATGGTGCGGATGCCGGCTACTCCGCCGCCCGCTGGGCCAGCGATGCAAAGGCCGCGATCGCCGAGGCGCTGGCCGAGGACCGGCTTCCCATCCTGGTCGGCGGCACCGGCCTTTATCTGCGTACCCTGCTGGATGGCATCGCGCCGGTTCCCGCCATCGACGCAAGCGTCCGCGCCGCCGTTCGCGCCCTACCCGTCGCACAGGCCCATGCCGCGCTGATGGTCGAGGATCCGGCGGCCGCCGCCCGCCTCAACCCCGCCGACACCACCCGCGTCGCCCGCGCGCTGGAGGTCGTCCGCTCCACCGGCCGTCCACTCGCCGCATGGCAGGCGCACAGGCATGGCGGCATCGCCGACACGATCGAGCCCCGTGCCCTCGTTCTCCTCCCCGATCGGGACTGGCTGTTCGCGCGCATCGACGCCCGCTTCGCCGACATGCTCGCCACCGGACTGGAGGAGGTCGCAGCACTCGTCGCCCGCACCGACCTTGCCGCAGACGCGCCCATCCGACGCGCGATCGGGGTGCCCGAGGCTACCGCGCTGCTCGCCGGACACCTTTCTCCCGACGAGGCCGCCGCCGCCGGCGCACTCGCCACCCGACGCTATGCCAAGCGGCAATATACGTGGTTTCGCAACCAGTTGGACGATGATTGGGTCCGCGTTTTTGGCCATGAACATAAAACGCGCCGCGATGCAGCGGACATTTTATTACGAAACTGATGGTTGACACGAACTTTTATCATCGGTAGCCGCCCCTTGGACGAGGCGCTACAGCGTTTCGTACCGTGTGCCAGTGAAAGGACCGATGATGACGGAGAAGAGCGGAGCCGATATTCTGGTCGAGGCGCTGTGCGATCTCGGCGTGGAGGTCGTCTTCGGCTATCCGGGTGGCGCCGTGCTGCCGATCTACGACGCGATGTTCCGTTATGCGGAGAAAAGCGGCGGTCGGCTGCGTCACATCCTCGTTCGCCACGAACAGGCGGCGACCCATGCCGCGGAGGGGTATGCCCGCGCCACGGGCAAGCCCGGCGTGGTGCTCGTCACCTCCGGCCCTGGCGCGACCAATGCGGTCACCGGCATCACCGACGCGCTGCTCGATTCGATCCCGATGGTCGTCATCACCGGTCAGGTGCCGACCGCGCTGATCGGCACCGATGCGTTCCAGGAAGCCGATACCGTCGGCATCACCCGCCACTGCACCAAGCATAACTATCTGGTGAAGGACCCCGCGCGCCTCGGCGCCGTAGTTCACGAGGCCTTTCATATCGCGACCTCGGGCCGCCCGGGACCGGTCGTGATCGACATTCCCAAGGACGTGCAGGTCGCCACCGCGAAATATGCGAAGCCGGGGCCCATCCAGCACAAGACCTACCGTCCCCGTATCAAGGCGGAGCCGAGCGAGATCGAGCAGGTGGTCGACATGCTCGCCGCCGCCGAGCGCCCGATCCTTTATACGGGTGGCGGCATCATCAATTCGGGTCCGGCCGCCTCACAACTGTTGCGCGAGCTTGCGCGGATCAGCGGGGCGCCCGTCACCTCGACGCTGATGGGCCTTGGCGCCTTCCCGGCCTCCTCGCCGCAGTTCCTCGGCATGCTGGGCATGCACGGCACCTATGAGGCGAACATGGCGATGAACCAGGCCGATCTCGTGATCGCGCTAGGCAGCCGTTTCGACGACCGCGTCACCGGCCGCCTCGACTCGTTCAGCCCGAACAGCCGCAAGGTGCATGTCGATATCGACCGGTCGAGCGTGAACAAGAATGTTCGCGTCGACCTGCCCATCATCGCCGATGTCGGCCATGCGATGGAGGACATGGTTCGCGTGTGGAAGGCGCGCCAGCATCCCCGGCCCGAGACGGGCGACTGGTGGCGGCGCATCGCCGGATGGCGTGCGGTCAACTGCCTGTCCTTCCCGGAAGTCGGCGACGCGATCATGCCGCAGCGCGCGGTGCGGGCCTTGTGGGAGGCGACGCACGCCCGCGATCCGATCATCACTACCGAGGTTGGCCAACACCAGATGTGGGCCGCGCAGCATTTCGGCTTCGAAAAACCGAACAAGTGGCTTACCTCGGGCGGGCTCGGCACGATGGGCTACGGCCTGCCCGCCGCGATCGGCGCGCAGATCGGCAACCCGAACGCACTCGTCATCGATATCGCGGGCGAGGCCTCGATCCAGATGAACATCCAGGAATTGGCCACCGCCAGCCAGTACCGCCTGCCGGTCAAGATCTTCATCCTGAACAACGAATATATGGGCATGGTCCGCCAGTGGCAGGAGCTGACCTATGAAAGCCGCTATGCCGAAAGCTATTCGGACTCGCTGCCTGATTTCGTGAAGCTGGGCGAGGCCTATGGCTGGAAGGGTATCCGCATCGAACAGCGCGACGAGCTGGACGACGGTATACAGGCGATGCTCGACCATGACGGCCCGGTGATCGTCGACTGCCGCGTGGCGAAACTCGCCAACTGCTTCCCGATGATCCCGAGCGGCGCGGCGCACACGGACATGATCCTCCAGGCCAACGAGGTCTCGGGCACCATGGACGACGAGGCCAAGGCGCTGGTCTGAAACTTTTTTCCTCCCCGGCACGGGGAGGGGGACCGTGACGCGAAGCGGCATGGTGGAGGGGGAGTATGGCAAGCGAAAGCGTCGGTGGAGTGTCCCCTCCACCACGCGCTACGCGAGCGGTTCCCCTTCCCCTTGGCCGGGAGGAACGATTTTGCACATCAAGACCGAAGCCACCGAACGCCACACGCTGGCGGTCATTGTCGACAATGAACCGGGCATCCTCGCCCGGATCGCCGGCCTGTTCACCGCGCGCGGCTATAATATCGAGAGCCTGACCGTGTCGGAGATCACCGCCGACAAGGGCGTCAGCCGCATCACCATCGTCACCAGCGCCTCGCCGCCGGTGATGGAACAGATCATCGCGCAGCTCGACCGCCTCGTGCCCGTCCACAAGGTCACCGACCTCACCGCACTGGGCGCGCATGTCGAACGCGAGCTGGCGCTGGTGAAGGTCAAGGGCACCGGCGACCACCGGATCGAGGCGCTGCGCCTGGCCGAGGTCTACCGCGCCCGCGTCGTCGATGCGACCATCGGCTCCTTCGTCTTCGAAGTCACCGGCACGATCGAGAAGATCGACAAGTTCGTCGAGCTGATGGGCGAGGTCGGTCTGGTCGAGGTTGCCCGCACCGGCATCGTCGCCATCGCCCGCGGCCGCGAAGCCGCCTGATCCAAACCCCTCTCCCACCGGGAGAGGACGGGGCCCATGGCAAGGCCATGGGAGGGTGAGGGCGAACACCCCACCCGCTCCCCAATCCATAGAAAGGAAGTGCCAGAATGCGTGTCTATTACGATCGCGATGCCGATCTGAACCTGATTTCCGAAAAGAACATCGCCATCCTCGGCTATGGTTCGCAGGGCCATGCCCATGCGCAGAACCTGCGCGATTCGGGCGTCAAGAACATCGCGATCGCGCTGCGCCCCGGCTCGCCCTCCGCTGCCAAGGCCGAAGGCGCCGGCTTCAAGGTTCTTCCCAACAAGGAAGCGGCCGCCTGGGCCGACATCCTGATGATCCTCGCCCCCGACGAGCATCAGGCCGCGATCTACGAGGCGGATATCAAGGGCAATCTGAAGCCCGGCGCCGCGCTTGCCTTCGCGCACGGCCTGAACGTCCATTTCGGCCTGATCGAGCCGCCCGCAGACGTCGACGTCATCATGATCGCGCCCAAGGGTCCCGGCCACACCGTGCGGTCGGAATATGTGAAGGGCGGCGGCGTGCCCTGCCTGATCGCGATCCATCAGGATGCCAGCGGCAATGCGCATGACGTGGCGCTTGCCTATGCCTCGGGCGTCGGTGGCGGCCGCTCGGGCATCATCGAGACGAACTTCAAGGAAGAGTGCGAAACCGACCTGTTCGGCGAGCAGGCCGTGCTGTGCGGCGGCGTCACCCACCTCATCCAGGCCGGGTTCGAGACGCTGGTCGAGGCCGGCTACGCCCCCGAAATGGCCTATTTCGAATGCCTCCACGAAACCAAGCTGATCGTCGACCTGCTTTATGAGGGCGGCATCGCCAACATGCGCTATTCGATCTCGAACACCGCCGAATATGGCGACATCGTCACCGGCCCGCGCATCATCACCGACGAGACCAAGGCGGAGATGAAGCGCGTCCTTGCCGACATCCAGTCGGGTCGCTTCGTGCAGAAGTTCGTGCTCGACAACCGCGCCGGCCAGCCCGAGCTGAAGGCGGCGCGCAAGTTGGCCGCTGCGCATCCGATCGAGAAGACCGGTGCCGAGCTGCGCGCGATGATGCCGTGGATCGGCGCGAACAAGCTGGTCGACCAGACCAAGAACTGATCCGCACCGGCCCTCCCCTCGCCCGTGCACCGGGCGGGGGGAGCGCTACTCGCGCAACCGTCTGTTTCCATTCCGGACCTTTCGGCCCGCCGCGCTTCATGGTCAAATCGGTCATCCAACAGGAGACCGAACACCCATGCGCCTGATCCTTGCCGCGGCCCTCGCCGCGTCCCTCGCCTCCGCCCCCGCGATCGCCCAGACGCTCCCCGGCGCCCCCGTCGCCTCGCGCGTCACCGCCGGCACCTACCCCGTCGATGCCGCGCACACCCAGGTCACCTGGCAGGTCAACCACATGGGCTTCACCATGCTCGAAGGCCAGTTCGGCGCCTCGGACGGCACCCTGACCATCGACCCGGCCCGCCCCGCCGCCACCACGGTCGACGTCACCTTCAAGATCGACGACCTATCCGTCACCAGCGCCGCCTTCGCCAAACACCTGAAGAGCGCCGACTTCTTCGACGTGGCCAATCACCCCACCGCCCGCTTCATCTCCACCTCGGTCAAGCCCTCGGGCAACACTGCGGTCATCACCGGCAATCTCACCATCAAAGGCATCACCAAGCCCGTCACCCTCAACGCGACCTTCATCGGCGCAGGTGCCAACCCGATGAGCAAGAAGCTCAACATCGGTTTCCGCGCCACCGGCTCCATCAAGCGCAGCGACTTCGGCCTGGGCATGGCGGTCCCCGTCGTATCCGACAAGGTCGACCTGACGATCAACGCCGCCTTCGCGGCTCAATAAACCCGTTGCCCGCGCGGATCAGGCAGCCCGCTTGATTCGCGCGAAACTCGCAAAGGTCGCCTGCACCGATGCCGAGGCATTGGCCGTCAGCGCCGCGATCCGCGCCAGTCCGTCCGCATCATCCTCACCCGGCGCCCGGTACGCCATCGCCCATCCGCCGAAGCTGCGCGCCACAACGCTGCGGTCGGACAGTACGACCAGCGCATGGTGCCGGGCATCCGCCTGGATACGCGTGAACGTTGCGTTCACCGCCGCCTCCTCGCCTTCCAGCGCCTGCAGGAAGCGCTTCCCGTCGAAGAACAACAGCCCCGTCACGTCCGCGCGCGCATTGTTGCGGCGCGACGCCGCCAGGATCGCCGCGGCATCTGCGGTCACCCCGTGACGAACCGTGCTGATATAGACGAGCTGGCGCATGAGGGTGTCCGATCGATAAAAGACGCTGGCAAACAAGGCCTTGTGGTTACACCGCGCTCGTTAACGGAATGTTCGTTGCAAGCCCCCTGCCGACAATGGTGGACAAATTCCCGGCCACCGGCCATGAACGCCATCATGATCGATCGCGCCGGCCTGCTGCTACGACTTATCCGCCCTTAGGGTGGACGGGCGTGACGCGCGCGCTTCCCTAAGGGCAAGATGAACCGCTAGCGCCAACCGACCGCGTCATCTTTCCTCCCACGCGGTCCGACCGGAAGACTCGATCATGCTCCGCGATCCCACGACCAAATACCGCCCCTTCCCGCCCATCGCCCTGCCCGACCGGACATGGCCGGATGCCGTCATCACCCGCGCGCCGCGCTGGCTGTCGACCGATCTGCGCGACGGCAACCAGGCGCTGATCGACCCGATGGATGCGGAAAAGAAGACCCGCCTGTTCGACCTCCTGGTCAAGGTCGGCCTGAAGGAGATCGAGGTCGGCTTTCCGTCCGCCGGCGCCACCGAATTCGACTTCATCTCCGGCCTCGTTCGCGAGAGCCGCATTCCCGACGACGTGACCATCCAGGTCCTCACCCAGTCGCGCCGCGATTTGATCGAGCGCAGCTTCGAGAGCCTGGACGGCGCAACGTCGGCGATCGTCCACCTCTACAACGCCGTCTCGCCGGCATGGCGCAAGATCGTCTTCGGCATGACCCGCGACGAGGTGCGCGAGATCGCGGTCGCCGGCGCCAAGATCCTGCGCGACGAGGCGGGCAAGCGCCCGAACACTGCCTGGCAGTTCGAATACAGCCCGGAAACCTTTTCCACCGCCGAACTCGATTTTTCGGTGGAGGTCTGCGCGGCGGTCATGGACGTGCTGCGTCCCACGCCCGAAAACCCGCTGATCCTGAACCTGCCCGCCACCGTCGAATGCGCGACGCCCAACGTCTATGCCGACCAGATCGAATGGTTCTGCCGCAACGTGCCGAACCGCGACAGCGTCGTCATCTCGCTCCACACCCATAACGACCGCGGCACTGGTGTCGCGGCGGCGGAACTCGGGCTGATGGCGGGGGCCGACCGGGTCGAGGGTTGCCTGCTTGGTAATGGCGAGCGGACCGGCAATTGCGACCTCGTGACGGTCGCGCTCAACATGTACACGCAAGGTGTCGATCCCCGGCTCGACCTGTCGGATATCGATGCGGTGGTGAACACCGTCACCTACTGCACCAACCTGCCCGTTCACCCGCGCACCCCCTATGCGGGCGATCTCGTCTTTACCGCCTTTTCGGGCAGTCATCAGGACGCGATCAAGAAGGGCTTTGCCGCGCAAGAGCAACGTAATGACGGCCTGTGGGAAGTTCCCTATCTCCCCATCGACCCCGCCGATCTCGGCCGCAGCTATGAAGCGGTGATCCGCGTCAACTCGCAAAGCGGCAAGGGCGGCGTCGCCTGGGTCATCGAGCAGGACAAGGGGTTGAAGCTGCCCAAGCGCCTCCAGGCTGATTTTTCGCAGCATGTTCAGGCCATGGCCGACGAAACCAGCCGCGAACTGAACGCCGCCGATATCTGGAACCGGTTCGAGGCGACCTATCTGCCCCGCCCCGGCGACCGCTTCGAACTGGTCGATTACGAGGAAAGCGGCAGCGCGGGCAACCGCCTGTTCGTCGGCCGACTGGCGGTGGAGGGCGAGCAGCGCTCGATCTCCGGCCGCGGCAACGGCCTGATATCGGGCGTGATCGCCGCGCTGGCCGACAGCACCGGTCCGGCGCTAGAAATCGTCGACTATAACGAACACGCCATCGGCCACGGCGCCGATGCGCAGGCCGCCGCCTATGTCGAGGCCCGCACCGCCGACGGTCGCACCGTGTTCGGCGTCGGCATGGACACCGACATCGCCACCGCCAGTGTTCGTGCGGTGCTCAGCGCGGCGAACCGGGCCTGACCATGCACGGCCGGGCGCCACGGTCCCCATCGTCCGTGAGCCCGGCCTTGTTGCTCCGCTATCTGCCGGAGCGTCATCGCCTGTTTCTCCGCCGCCGCGGTGCCTCGCTCGGGCTGACGCTCCTCGCGCACCTGCTGCTGGCCTGGCTGCTGCTCCATCTCGCACCCAGCTTCACGCCGCAGAAGAAGGGGCCGACCACCAACAGCTTCTCGCTGTCGCCGGAAACCGAGGGTGGCGACGCCCCGGCACCCACCAAGCAACCGAGCGCGGAAAAATCCAGTCCCTCCGCCGGCGCACCGCCCGCAGCCAAGGTTCCCCAACCGCCCACCCCCATCGAACCCAGGACGAAGCCGGCCGAGGAAGCGCCCGCCACCCCCTGGCTATGGGGCGACAAAGCGCTGTTCGAGGCGAGCGATATCGCGCGCATCCCCAATGCCGGCCCGGTTGGCCGGGGCGCAGGCACGGCGCAGGGCGATGACAGCGGCGCGGACAGTGTTGCCGCCTATGGCCCGGGCGCCGGTCCCGGCGGTCAGCGGCTCTACAAGGCCGACTGGCTGCGCGAGCCGACCGACGCCGAACTGAACGGCTATCTGCCGCGCAACATCCCGCCCAAAGCGTGGGCGGAAATCGCCTGTCAGACGGCGCCCGACAACCGCGTGGAAAATTGCCGGGTTCTGGGCGATTCGCACATGGGGAGCGGCCTCGCCCGAACCTTGCGCGAAGCCGCCTGGCAATTCCGCATCCGCCCCCCACGCATCGGCGGCAAACCGATGATCGGTGCCTGGGTCCGCATCCATTTCGACTTCACGCGGAAGCCCGGCGAATAAATCCGCCGGAACAGGTTCACGCGAAGACGCGAAGGCGCGAAGATGTTCCGCGAGCCCAAGGCTCACTCATCCAGCACAGCGAACGCCGGTTTTCCGTCCAAAGGGTCACGCAAAACCCCGCCAAACGCCACCACTTGGCGTCTTCGCGTGAAACCCTTCTCTCGACACCCCCGGATCATCCTGCGTCGGGCGAAAGCCGCCCCATTGCATCCAGATAATCCTCCGCCGCCCGCCGCTGCGCCGGGTCCTCGAAAGCATCCGCCGGAAAGGGCGCCGCCCCCAGCGCATCCAGCAATACCCATAAGGCAAATCGCCGCCCCGGTTCGCGCTCGGTGCCGAACGCGATCCTCACCTGCTCCACACCATCCGCCATCGCGTCGGGCGACAGGGCGGACAGGTCGGTCGTGCCGAAATAATGGTGCAGCAGATCGTCGAAATGCATGATCGTCAGCCCAGCCGCTCAGGCACGGCCTGCGCATCCTCGACCACGCTCTCGGCCGGGGCTACCGCCTCCCAGGGGAAGACGAACCAGTTCTTGAACACGGTCCGGTCGATTCGCTGCGCGAAATAATCCACCCGCTCGGTCGAGGTGACGTTGTCGATCAGCGTCGCGAAGCGCACCGCCGCCATATCCGCTCCCGCATCGGCCAACGCCGCCCGGATGAAGCGGATCGTGCGCCCGCTATCGTTGATGTCGTCCACGAACACCAACCGCGTGCCCCCCGCCGTGCGCCGCGCCAGTTGCACCAGCAGGTCCGCGGAAAATGCCGGTTCCTGCGAGGAATAATCCACCGACAGCATCGGCAGGCCGGTGGCATGGCTCAGGAACGTACCGGGCACCAGTCCGCCCCGCCCGATGCCGACGATGAAGTCGGCCCGCCACGCCGTGTCCGCCGCCAGCTGCTCGGCGATCGCCAGCGTATCGGCAACGAACCGTGCCTGTTCGATCGGTGTCAGGTCGGGGGTAGGCATCGGGGCGAACTCCTGCATGGGCGTGGGGTTGGCGCCATAGCCCGCCCGCTCGCCCCGCGCAAAATCCCGCTTCCCGCCGCCTTACCGGTTTCGCAACACCGCATCCAGGAACGGCGTCGGCATTGCCATGAACTGCCTGGGCGTCATGCCCAGGAAGTAGCGGGCATCGCGCAGGAAATGCGGCACGTCGAAATAGCCGTCTTCCAGCGGATCATATCTCCCGTTCGGCCCCAGCACGAACAGCCGCACGAACGCCCGCAGGAAGCGGACGCGCATCAGCAACAGCTTGGGCGTCATCCCGAAATAGCGGACCGCGATCCGCCGCAACGTATGTTCGGACATGCCCAGCCGCTCGGCGACCGCCGATGCGCTGTGATGCCCGCCCTCGTTCAATACCGCGATCAGCGCCGTGATCATCGGTTCGTCGTCATGCGGCACGGCCAGAAGCGGTGCCAGCGCCGCCTCGATCGTGTCCATCGGATCGGAGCCCGTTGCCGCGACCACCATCGCCTCCGCCAGCGTCGCCGCCGCCCCGGTGGGCAGCATCGCATGCAATGGCATGAAGCGGTTGTGCGCCGTGCTGGCGGAGTGGCGTGTCAGCCGTGCCCAGGCCTGTGCGGTCAGCCCCAGCGACAGCACCCGCCCCCCTTGCGTCTGCACCCGGACCACCTGCGACGTTGGACCGCACAGCGCCACCGATGGCACCGGATCGAAGCGACGCGCGCCTATCATCGCAGTCATCGGCCCGCCACCCAGCATCACGCAGATCTGCGCCGGCCCCGGCAGCAGCCAATCGACCGCCACCTGCCCCACGCCCCCTCCGGCATGATAGATGCCTGCGCCCGCGATCAACCCCACCAACGACGTCGGCGGCTTCAATCGATAGGCAACCATATTCTCCCGGACGCCTGCCTCTTGCGCTGCAGGCGTGGATTCGCGCTCCACCGCCAAACCCACATGCCCCCCCATGTCATCCCCCCGAAAACGGGCCTTTTCCGTCATGCACAGGTGTGAAGTTTTCGCCAATGCCTCTACGTCTCACTTGTGAGACAAGTTGATCTCGATCAAACTCCGCCCGGCTATCTGACTTCCGCCTGCCACATCCGCATGGCGATGCGTGGATCGTCAGTGTCAGTATTCAGCGCCATCATCTTCCGATACGCACCGGGCCGCACGCCAAAGCGATCGGTGAACAAGCGACTGCAATGACTGGAGCTTTCGAAGCCACTGTCGAGCGCGATGGTGGCAAAGGGCCGCTCGTCGCGCGGATCGCCCAATGCCCGGCGCACCCGTTCCAGCCGCCGCAACTGAATATAGCCGGCCAATCCGCCATAAGGCCGAAACGTGCGATACAGCGTAGCGCGCGACAGGTCGCTGGTCGCGATGACCTCGCTGGCGGTGAAATCGGGGTCGCTCAGCCGTGCGTCGATCAACGCGCGGATTCGCTCGATCCGGGCGGTTGCGCGCCGGGCCGCCAACAGCTCGGAATCCTCGTCCACCGCCTTGCCCAGCGCCACCGCGACCAGCGCCGACAGCGCCGTCATCGCCGGTTCGTGCGCCGTGTCGGACAAGGCCGCGATCCGGTCGACCAGCGCCCGCAGATAATCGCCCAGCAACCCCGCGCCCGGCCCGGTCAGGATCGCCCCGTGCAGTCCGTCCAACTGGCCCGCCGCCCCCGCCAGACGGTCGCGCGCAATGCTGACGGTTACGATATGCGCGTCATAGGATCGCAGGCGCATCGGCAGCGTCATGTCCAGCAGCAGCGCCTCGCCCGGCAGAAGCTGGTGAAAGCCTTCGCCCGTATCCACCGCCTGATCGCCCGACAGGACAAAGGTCAGCGTGAAATGGTCGAATGAGTCGCGCTGCACGCGAGCGGCGTCGCGTTCATGACCCACCCCGCGCAATCGGCGGTCGAACAACAGGCCGCGGTGCAGTCGCCACGCCCGCACCTTTGCCGCAAACGGTCGGCTCAACCGCACGGCGTCCGCGCCCGGCGCGTAGAGTTCGCGGTAGCGGACGAAGCTGTCGTCGGGGGACAGCGCGTCGCTGTCAAACTGCCATTGGTCGGGCGCAGTCACGGCGCCTCCGACGCCATGGACGGACGTCCGATCTTCCGGCTGACGATCAGCAGCAGGAGCGCGGTCGCCGCGGCTGCGATCATCACGATCATCAGTCCCCCGGCGATGCCCCCCGCATTGTGCCCGCTCGCCACGCCCGCCGCCAACGGCCCGATGCCGATGCCAACCAGCGTGATCACGGTCAGGAACGCGCCGCTGGCCTGTGCCCGGCGCGCCGGGGCGATTTCCTGCTGCACCATGAACAACCCGGCAAACGCGCTCATCCCCAGCATCGCCGCGGCCAGCGTGATCCCCGCCACCGCCACGGTCGTGCCGGCGCCGACCGCCACCAGCGCCGGCACGATCGCCAGCGCGAGCAGCGTGACCAGCGCCGGCCCTCCCCGTTCGCGCGCCTGCGGCCAGCGCGCCATCATCACCCCGCCCAGCCCCTGCCCCAGCGGCGACCCGATCAGCATGGCGATCCCGCCGACCATCGCCGCCCTCGCCGGCTCCAGCCCATGCTGCCGCGCCATCAGCGTCGGCAGCCACGCCGCCAGGCTCTGGATCACCAGCACCGGCATCGCGGCCAGCAGGTACAGCAGCATCGTCCTCACCCCGCCCGCCGGCGTCGGGGTCGGCGCGGCCGCGCTCCCCGGCGCCGCCATGGCTCCGCTCACCTTGGCCCCCCACCGGATCAGCACGATCAGCAGCACGATGTTGGGCAGGATCGTCACCACGCACAGCCACCGCCACCCATAGGGTACCGCCGCCACCCCGAACCACGCCAACGCCGCCAGCCCGCCCCCCGCACTCACCAGCGCAACGTTCCGCCCAAAGGCCGACGCCATGGTGAACATCGCCAGCCCCGCCGCCCGCGCCCGCCCCGGCCGCGCCGCGACCAGCGCCATTGCGGCGGGAATGAACGCCGCCTGCCCAACCCCCAAACCAAGGCGGACGGCCGCAAGCCCTTCGAACGAATTGACAAATCCCATCGCCGCACCGCTCGCCGACCACAGGGCGATCCCGCCGGCCAGTCCGTGCATGGGTTTGCGGGGGAGGAGGGCGGCGGTGGCGTAGGGGAGGGCGAAGCAGGGGCCGAGGAGGAGGCCGGTCGCGGCGTCGTCCAGGGCGAGGCGGGGGCCGAGGACCGGCATGAGCGCGGCCAGCGTGAAACGATCCACAAAGGCGAGGAAATGCCCGAGTGACAATGCGATAGCGAGACGCCCGACGGCGCCCTCCCCCGGCTGTGCTGCCACCCCTCGCTCCCCCCTTTGCCGGTCAGCATAGGAGCGTCGGCAGCCGGGCTCAATTCGGGACAATCGTTGAAACTGTCCCGTTATCGGGCATGTTCACCCTTCTGCAAACGATTGTTGCGGTTTGCGTGCAAACAGCTAGGATGCGGCCAAATCCGCGAAAGACGGGTTTTCCCGACAGAGGATCGTTCCGGATGCGCAAACCCAAGCCCCATCTGCCGCTCGCCCGCATATTGGAGATGAACCTGGGCTTTTTCGGCCTGCAATTCTCCTTTGGCCTGCAGCAGGGCAACATGGCCCCGATCTACAGCTATCTGGGCGCCGAGGAGGCGAGCCTGCCGCTGCTGCTGCTTGCCGGGCCGATCACTGGGCTGGTGGTGCAGCCGATCATCGGCGCGATGAGCGATCGGACGGACAGCCGGTTCGGGCGGCGCACCCCCTATTTCCTGTTCGGGGCGGTGCTGTGCGCGCTGGGGCTGTTCTTCATGCCGCTGAGCGCGTCGCTGCTGATGGCGGCGTCGCTGTTGTGGATCCTGGACGCGGGCAACAACATCACGATGGAGCCGTACCGCGCCTATGTCGCGGACCGGCTGGACGCGCCGCAGCACGGACTGGGCTTCCTGACGCAAAGCGCGTTCACCGGCTTGGCCCAGATGCTCGCCTTCCTCACGCCTTCCATCCTCGTCTTCTTCGGGATGAACCAGGACTGGGTCGACGCGCACAACATCCCCTATACCGCGCGGGTGACGTTCATGGCGGGCGCGGTCCTGTCGCTGACCACCATCCTATGGTCGATCCGGCGCGTGCCCGAACTGCCGCTGGAGCCCGAGGAAAAGGCCCGCATCGCCGCGCAGTCCAAGTCCCCCGGCGCGGTGCTGGCCGAGATCGGCACCGCGATCCGCGACATGCCGGTGGCGATGCGCAAGCTGGCGCTGATGAGCCTGTTCCAATGGTATGCGATGGCCGGATACTGGGCGTACATCATCTATGCCATCGGCCGGTCGGTCTATGGCACCGCCCAGGCCAATTCGTCGGGCTTCCATTCCGCCGTGCTGGCCAATGGCGAGATGGCGGCGTTTTACAACGGCGTCGCCTTTATCGCGGCCTTTGCGATGGTGCCGCTTGCCCGCCGCATCGGCGCGGCCTCGCTTCACGCCGCCTGTCTGGTGCTTGCCGGGATCGGCATGCTGTGGCTGCCGCATATCGAGACCAAGGCGCTGCTGTTCGTGCCCGCGATCGGCGTCGGCCTCGGCTGGGCGAGCATCATGGGCAATCCGTACGTGATCCTGGCCGGGTCGATCCCGCCGGAGCGCAACGGCGTCTATATGGGCATCTTCAACATGATGATCGTCATCCCGATGCTGCTGTTCGCGGCGACGATGCCCTTTGCCTATCAGCCGCTGCTGGGCGGCGATCCGCGTCATGTGCTGAGCCTGTGCGGCGTGCTGATGTTCGCCGCCGCCGCCGCCGTCTTCTCGGTGCGGGAGCGCAATGCCGCCGGCCTGCCGGTGGGCGCGACCGCGGCATGAGCGCCATCGCCCTGCACGGCCCGACGACGAGCATGGTGCTGGAATGCCGCGACGACGGCCCGCCGCTGTGGCGCTGGTGGGGCGGCCGGCTGGACGCCGAGACGCTGCCGGCGCTGGCCGATCTGCGGGCCCCCGCCTCCTTCTCGCTGGATGTCGATCAACCGCTGGCGCTGGTCCCCGCCTACGGCGCCGGCTGGTTCGGCCCGGCGGCGCTGCGCGCGCATCGCGGCGGCCGCCACTCCGCACATCGCTTCACGACGCAGGACATCGATTGCGGCGCGGATGCGATTACCGTGCATCTGCGTGACGATGCCGCCGGCCTGACGCTGGTGCAGCGGATCGCGGTGGCGGGCGACATGCTCACCCTGTCCGCCACGCTGACCAACAACGGCGACACGCCGCTGAGCGTCGACTGGCTGGCGAGCGGCACCCTGCCCCTGCCGCACGACTGCACCGCGATCCGCCACTTCACCGGCCGCCACAATGCCGAATTCGTCGAGGCGGTAGAGCCGATGCCGGCACAAGGCTGGACGCGGGAGGGCCGACGCGGGCTGACCGGCCATGCCGGCCCGCCGGGCCTGTTCGTCGAGGGGCCGGGGGCGACCCGCCATGCCGGGCGCGTCCATGCCGCACAACTGGCCTGGTCGGGCAATCACCGCCTGCTGTTGGAGCGCGACGACGAAGGTTACTGGGTCCTGCAGATGGGGATGGCGCTGGCCCCCGGCGAGGTATCACTGGCGCCGGGCGAGAGCCTGACGACGCCCGACCTGCTCGCCACCTGTTCCAACACCGGCCTGAACGGCGCGGTACAGGCGTTCCATGCCGCGATCCGCGCCCGCGCGCCCTGGCCGACGGAGGGGATGCGCCCGCGCCCGGTGCACATCAACAGTTGGGAAGGATTCTACTTCGACCATGACGAGGCGGCGCTGAAGGCACTTGCCACGCGCGCCGCCGATCTGGGCGTCGAACGCTTCGTGCTGGACGATGGCTGGTTCCGCGGCCGCGACGACGACACCGCGGCCCTTGGCGACTGGGAGCCGGACGCACGCAAATATCCGGACGGACTGGCGCCGCTGGCAACCCATGTCATGGATCTGGGCATGGAGTTCGGCCTTTGGGTCGAACCGGAAATGATCAATCCCGACAGTGACCTGTATCGCGCGCATCCCGATTGGGTGCTGGCGGTGGACGGCGTGCCGCGCATCACCGCGCGCA
The DNA here is from genome assembly GCF_009789535.1 of Sphingomonas carotinifaciens. Classification (NCBI taxonomy): domain Bacteria; kingdom Pseudomonadati; phylum Pseudomonadota; class Alphaproteobacteria; order Sphingomonadales; family Sphingomonadaceae; genus Sphingomonas; species Sphingomonas carotinifaciens. Next base: position 3,172,148 of record NZ_WSUT01000005.1, read on the forward strand.
ACCAGCTCGTCCTCGACCTCGGCCGGGCTGTGGTGCGCGACCATCTGTTCGCGCGGCTGGACGCGCTGCTGACCGGGTTGCCGATCGCCTATCTGAAATGGGACCATAACCGCGATCTGGCGCCCGCCGCCGGGGCGGAGGGCCGCGCAGCCTATGTGGCGCAGGTGAGCGGCGTCTATGATCTGCTCGACCGGCTGGGTGCCGCGCACCCGGCGGTGGAGATCGAGTCCTGCGCCGGCGGCGGCGGCCGGATCGATGCCGGCATCGCCGCGCGCACGCACCGCTTCTGGACCAGCGACTGCATCGACGCGGTGTCGCGCGTGTCGATGCAGCGCGGCTTCCTGATGTTCATGCCGCCGGAGATGATGGGCGCGCATGTCGGCGCCGCACCCGCCCATTCCACCGGCCGTGCACAAGGCATGGCGTTTCGCGCCGCCGTCGCGCTGCCCGGCCATTTCGGCGTCGAGCTGGACCCGGCCGAGATGGCCGCGGAAGAGGCGGGCCTGCTCGCCGCCGGCATCGCCCGCTACAAGGCTTTGCGCGACCGGCTGCACAGCGGGCGCGTGTGGCTGGGCGAAGGGCCGGACGGACTGGTCTGGCAGGCGCATGGGGAGCCGGACGATTTGATCCTGCACGTCACCCGCGTCGCGCCCACCACGCTGCGCCGCCCGCCGCCGATCGTGCTGCCGATGCTGACCGGCGCGGGGGACGTACGCGTCGCGCTGCTGGAGATTGCCACCGTGCCCGGCCACCCCGCGCCCGATGCGCCGCTGTTCGCCGCGATGCGAGGCGGCGGCGTCGTGATCGGCGGCGATGCGCTGGCGACCGCGGGCCTGCCCATGCCGGCGATGAAGGCGGAAAGCGTCGCGCTGTTCCGCCTCACCCGTGCTTCCTGACCGTCACTCCTTCCATGCCAGGACCATTGTCGATGCCGTTACTCGATCCCCTTCCCTCGCACTGGTCCGCCGACGCCGTGGCCGGCATCCCGGAGCAGATGCCGCACGCGTCGCTGCCCGTGTTCGGCGCGGCCGACGTGGTGCCGATCGCGCCGGGGCTGGACCTGTGGGACATGTGGCAGATCCAGCGCGCGGACGGTTCGACGGTGATCGTCGACGGTCGCAGCTTCTGGTTCTTTCTGGCGACCGAGCGGTTTCCCGATCCCGACATGCGCCATGACGCGGCGCGCATCCGCCTGACCAGCCACGGCGCCGATGGCTGGCGCGATCATGGCTGGACGTTCGATCCCGGCGTCACACCCGGCAGCCGCGAATGGTCCGGCTGTGCGGTGCTGGGCGACGATGCCGAGACGCTTACCCTGTATTTCACCGCCTCCGGCCGGCCCGGCGGCCCCCGTACCTTCGAGCAGCGCCTGTTCGAGACACGAGGGCGCTTCCTGGTCGATGCGGGAACCCCGCGCACCGGCGACTGGACCAAGCCGGTCGAATCGGTCGCCGCCGATGGCGCCACCTATCTCGTCGCCGATCAGCGCGAGGCGGTGGACGACCGGATCAAGGGCTTTCGCGACCCCGGCTATTTCCGCGATCCCGCTGACGGCGCCGAATATCTGCTGTTCGTCGGATCGGCCGGCTGGGTGGACGATGTGCATGACGGCGTGATCGGCGCGGCGCGGCGCGAGGGCGACCGCTGGATGCTGAACGCGCCGCCGGTCGAGTCGATCGGCACCAACAGCGAGCTGGAACGCCCGCACGTCATACACCGCGACGGGCGCTATTATCTGTTCTGGTCGACGCAAGGGAAGCGCTTCGCCCCCGGCCTGCCCGGCGTCACCGGGCTGTACGCGATGGTCGCGGAATCGATGGCGGGGCCATGGCGGCCGGTGAACGGCACCGGTCTCGTCGCGGCGAACCCGGCGGCGGAGCCCTATCAGGCCTATTGCTGGTGGGTGACGGGCGAGCTGGACGTGATCAGCTTCGTCGACGCCTGGGGGCTGGCAGGGTGCGATCCCGCCGATCCGACCTTACGCCGCGCACAGTTCGGCGGCACGGCGGCGCCATTCTTCCGCCTGTCGATTGAAGGCGACCGGGTGACGATCAAGTGATTTGCTCACCCTCTCCCTTCCGGGGAGCATCAGGGAAATAGCACCCCATGCTATTTAGTTCATGCCGGGGGCATGAACGACCTGATGCTGGGAGGGGCCCGCTGCCATCAGGCAGTGGGAAGGGTGAGGGGTAGCCACTGGTCTGCCCCTCACCCTCCCACCGCTTCGCGGCGAGTCCCTCCCTCTCCCCCGAGGGGAGAGGGTAATAGGCAAACAAAAAACGGGGCCGGCTCCTCGCCGACCCCGCCCTTTTCCCCCCTACCTACCGATCAGAAATTATACCGGATCGACGCCGTCACCGTGCGACCATAGACCGCGGTCGCCTGGAACAGCGTGCTGGTCGCCGATGCCGGCGCCAGCGGCACCACCGTACCGCCGCCACGGAAGCCCAGCGTGTTCAGCAGGTTGTTGGCATTCAGCCCGACCTCGATCCGATCGGTCGGGCGCAGCTTCAGATAGCCGTTGAGGAAGGTCGACCCCTTTACCGTCAGCGTGTTGAAGTCGTCCAGCGGTACGCTCGTCTGGCCGCTGACGCTGACGCCGCCGGCAAAGAAGCCCGCATCATAGGATGGCGAGATCAGGTAGATGAACTTGGGCTGCCCGCCCGGACGATTGCCGCGCAATTCTGCGGTGGCGCTGTCGGTGATCTTCGATTCGATATAGGTCGCGTCGGCCGCCAGGCGGAAATTGCCCAGGTTGAACCGCCCGGTGAACTCGATACCCATCGAACGATAGCTGTTCGAGATGTTGGGATTGTTGTTCGGTGCCGGATTGGTCAGCCGGGTGAAGTCATAATTATTCTCGGTCAGTGTCGAACGGAATCCGGTAACCTCGACCGAATAGCTGCCGCTCATCACCTCGCCGCGCTGCTTCCAGCCGATTTCCTGCTGGTTCAGGAAGTTGACCGAGGTGTTGCGGCCTTGCGTGTTGAGCGAGCCGTCCGCGTTGAAGTTGTTGCTCAGCACGCGCCGGTCGGCATTGAAGCGGCCACCGCGGCTGACCCGCGCGAACAGGCTGGTGTGCGTGTTGAGCGCATAGAGCGCGCCGAACGACCAGCTGACATAGCTGTCGCGATAATCGATCCGCTCCACCGTCGGGTTCAGCACCAGCGACGGGATCGCCGCGCCGTTCACCACCGTCACCGGTCCCTGCACGCCGCCCTGCGCGGTGCCCTCACCCTTCACCGTGTCGAACCGGACGCTGCCGTCCAGGTCCAGGCCGCCATTCTCGTAGGACAGCGACACGAAGGGCGCATCGTTGGTGTAGGTCAGGTCGACGCGGCGCGCGCAGCAGGTGCCCCAATTGTCGTTGAACCCCGCCTGCCCCGCCGCGGTCAGCCGCGCGCCGGTGGTGGAGAACAGGTCGAGCGGCGCGGCATTGTCGCCGACCAGTTCGCTATACTGGCGGTTGACGTGCCAGTCCTGCCGGATCGTCTGGCTCATGTGGAACCAGCCCGCCGTCGCGCGCAGCGATCCGCCCAGCACGTCATACTTGCCCGACACGGTCAGGTTGTTGGCGAAATTCCCCATGTCCTTCATCAGTGTGTTGATGTTGGGGTTGTTGTTGACGAACTGGCCGGTGAAAAGCTGCCCCGCATTCGGCCCGGCGGCATAGCGGATCGCGCCCACCGTCTGGCCGTTCACCGTCGATCCCAGCAGGCTCGACGTCGACAGCGCATTGGCGAACTGCGTGGTGAAGTTGCCGCTCATGTCCTGGTAGCGGATGGTGTCGTCCACCGTCACGCCATTGTCGAACTCGTAATGCAACTGCCCGCCGATCGAGGTGACGCGCGGGTGGATACCCTCTACCTCGGCGGAGCGAAGCTGCCCGTCATAATCGCGAAACTGGAAGGCGCGGTTGTAGATCGAGTAGGTCGAGCCGTCGCGCGGATCGAGGCCGGGCAGCGCGGTGAAGTCGGTGATCTTGTTACCCTGGACCCGCGCCACGGCCGGCGTCGCCGAACTCGTCGGTGCCTGTTCGTCCAGCCGCTTGAACAGCAGGCGGACATAGCCGCGATTGTCGGGCAGGTCCTTGGTGACGTTGGCCTTGATCTGATAACCGCGAAGGATGTTGAAATCCTCGTTGGTCAGGCCGCCGCCGTTGCGCGCATAGCCGCCGACATGGAAGCGCAAGCTGTCGCTGATCGGCGCGCCATAATCGAAATCGACCCGGTTCTCGCGGAAATCCAGCCCCTTGGAGAACGCGGCCGAACCGCCCGCGCGGTCGCCCGTCTTGCTCAGATAGTTGATCACCGCACCCGGCGCCTGGCTGGCGAAGGTGGAGGACGAACCGCCGCGCACCGCTTCCACCCGCTCGACATTCTGGTCGAAGCGGATCCAGTAGTCGTTGTTGCCGAAGTTGATGTCGCCGAACAGCGTGACGGGCAGGCCGTCCTCCTGCAATGCCACATATTCCGAACCGCCCGTCGACACCGGGATGCCGCGCACGCCGATATTGGCGTTACCGCCGGGGCCGGCGGTGTCGGACGGCTGAAGGCCGGGGATGTTGCGCAACACCTCCGCCTCGGAGCGGGGCGTGAAGTTGCGGATCGCATCCTGGCTGACCTGCGACACCGAGATCGAGCTGCGGAAGCGCGAACGCTCGCCGCTGGTCGCCGTCACGACGATGTCGTCGCTCTGCTCGGCGGCGGCCTGGGGCGCCGCATCGGTATCCGTGGCCGGTGCCTCGGTCGCGGCGGGAGCGGTCTGCGCCGTGGCGGGCATGGTCCACGCCAGGGACAGCGCGATCCCCGACGCACAGCAACGAAGCGCAACCTTGCTCATTCAGCTCTTCCTCTCATGGCCCTGCTCTCTCATCGGCAGGCGAAACAGGATTTCGGAATACCAATCCAACAATCGTTTGCAAAGCAGTTTATGCAATGGATTGCAGGATTGGCGATGCTGTTGCGGAAATGCCGCAGCGGCAGCATCTTATCGGTAAAATCAGCCGGCGATGCGGCGGGCGATGAAGGCGGCGTGCTCGGGCATGGTCTCCGCCCCCCGCGCGATCGCCTCGGCCAGCCGCTCGACGAAGCGCACGCTCTCGGCCGGCTCGCCGGCATAGGCGATCAGCGGATCGAGCGCTGCCGGCCAGTTGCCCTGCCCGATATGCACCGCCAGCCAGCTTGCCGGGCCGAACAGGTCCATCTCACGCGCGACGAGGCGCCCATGCGCGCGGAAGTGATCGATCTTCAGCTTGAGCGTATCGGGGATGTCCATCGCCGCACATGCACGCCAGAAGTCGGTGTCGCCGCGCTCGGTCAGCACATAATGCAGGATCAGGAAGTCGCGGATCCGCTCGCTTTCGGTCACCGCGACGCGGTTATATTCGGCGATGCCCGCGGGTTCGAACGCACGCGTCGGAAAATAGGCGAGCAGCTTGGCGATACCCGCCTGGATCAGGTGGATGCTGGTCGATTCCAGCGGCTCCATGAAGCCGCTCGCCAGACCGATCGCCACCACGTTGCGCCGCCAGAATGCCGTCCGCCGCCCGGTGGTGAAGCGCAAGGGCCGCGGATCGCCCAGCGCCTCGCCGTCCAGATTGGCCAGCAGCGTCGCCGCCGCCTCGTCATCCGACAGATGCCGGCTGGCATAGACATAGCCGTTGCCGGTGCGATGTTGCAGCGGGATGCGCCACTGCCACCCCGCCGCCCGCGCAGTGGAGCGGGTATAGGGCGTCAACGGCCCGGTATTGGCGCTGGGCACCGCCACTGCCCGGTCGCATGGCAGCCAGTGCGTCCAGTCCTCGAACCCGACCCCCAATGCCCCTGCGATCAGCAGCCCGCGAAAGCCGCTGCAATCCACGAACAGGTCCGCGGCCAGCCGTCGCCCGTCGGTCAGCGTGACATGCGCGACCTGCCCGCTCTCGCCGTCCAGTGCGACATCGCCCACTTCCCCCTCGACCCGCACGACGCGGCGCGCCTCGGCAAAGCGGCGCAGGAATGCGGCATAAAGCCCCGCATCGAAATGATAGGCATAGTCGAAGGTCGATCCCACGCTGCGCGGATCGGCAAGCGGCGGTGCAAAGCGGTTCCGCGCCGCCGCCCCCCACGCCATCGACAGGGCATCGAGCGGGATGGTCGAGCCGGCGCGCCGCGCACGCAGCCAGTGCTGGTGAACGGCCAGCAGGTCGAACGGCTTGCCGAAGGTGCCGAACGGGTGGAAGTAGCGATGCCCCTCCTGCCCCCAGCCGACGAATTCGATGCCGAGCTTGTAGCTGCCCTTTGTCGCCTTCAGGAATTCGCCTTCGTCGATGCCCAACGTGTCGTTGAACAGCCGGATCGGCGGGATCGTCGCCTCGCCGACCCCGACCGTGCCGATCGCATCCGATTCGACCAGCGTGATCGTGCAGCCGCGTGGCAAGGCGTGCGCCAGCGCCGCCGCGGTCATCCAGCCCGCGGTCCCGCCGCCGACGATCAGGATGCTGCGTATCGCCCCGTCGCCTGCCTGCCCGTCCGCCTGCCCGTCCGCCTGCATGTCCCCGTTCTCTCCCGTCATATCGCCACCTATGCCGATGGCGCCGCGCGCAAGTCCAACGCAAACGATCGCATGCTGTAAGTGAATGTCCCGCTTGGCCGGGGTATAGCTTTTCTTGTTATCCCTACTAAGATGATGGGATATGCTGGTTGGCAAGGAAGGAGGACTTCGATGACGCAGACCACCGCCATTCCCGCCCGCTCGACGCTGTCCGACGCGGTGGATGCGCTGTCCTCCGCCCGCCGCGACTGGCGGGGCCGCCATCCCGCCAGCACCGCGCGCTTTCCCGCCCGCGGCGCGGTCGAGCGGGTGGTGGAGCTGCTCGCCGCCGCGCTCTATCCCCGCCGGCTCGGCGGTTTTCGCGGCGCCGTCACCGAGGAAGATCATTTCGTCGCCGCCAAGCTGATCGCCGCGCTTGGCGAGCTTGAGCGCGAGATCGAGAACGAGCTGGCCTATTGGCAGCATGAGTCGCAGGCCCGCTTCGATGCCGATCAGGCCGCGACGATCACCCGCCTGTTCGCCGCCGGTCTGGGCGAGGTCCGCCGTCTGGTCGACAGCGATGTCGAGGCCGCGTTCCTGGGCGATCCCGCCGCGCGCAGCGTGGACGAGATCCTGCTCTGCTATCCCGGTGCCATCGCCAGCCTGCACCACCGCATCGCGCATCCGCTCTACGAACTCGGCGCGCCGATCGTCGCGCGGCTGATCTCCGAACTCGCCAACGAGCGCACGGGCATCGACATCCATCCCGGCGCCACCATCGGCGAGCATTTCTTCATCGACCACGGCACCGGCGTCGTCATCGGCGAAACCGCGATCGTCGGCCGGAACGTCCGCCTCTACCAGCATGTGACGCTCGGCGCGCGCAGCCCGCTGGGTGCCGCGCGCGCCACACCACGCGACCGCCTGGCCCGCCATCCGATCGTGGAGGACGATGTCGTCGTCTATGCCGGCGCCACCATTCTCGGCCGCGTCACCATCGGCCGCGCGGCCACCATCGGCGGCAATGTCTGGCTGCTGTCCGACGTGCCCGCCGACGCCATCGTCACCCAGCCCGAGGCGCAGCGCCTCGACCGCGGCGCGCGCGACCGGATTCGCGAAACCCTGGCCGAGGCGGTCGACTGATGGAGCGTGCCCGCCCCGTCATCGGCGTCCTGTGCTGCAACGAGGTCGCCGGCCGCCCCGTCCAGGCGGTCGCCAGCCGCTTCATCACCCCCCTCGCCACCCTGGCGCACGCCACCGTCCTCCTCGTCCCCGCCATGAGCGACGCCACCGACGCGCGCCAGCTCGCCGCCCTGTTCGACGGACTGCTCCTCACCGGCTCGCGCAGCCACGTCTCTCCCGCGCGCTACGGCGGTACCCCGCTCGCCCCCGGCCACGCCACCGACCCCCAGCGCGACGCCGTCGCCCTCGCCCTGGCCGGCCGCATGATCGAGATCGGCAAACCCGTCTTCGGCATCTGCCGCGGCTTGCAGGAGATCAACGTGCTGTTCGGCGGCACGCTGACCGGCGGGGATTGCGCCGACCGGCATTTCCGCGGCCCCTGGGACGGCGACTATGCCGCCATGTTCGGCCACCGGCACGAGGTGCAACTGGCGGACGGCGGCCGGCTGGCGCGTGCCACCGGCACCTGCCGCCTGTCGGTCAATTCGGTTCACCAGCAGGGGATCGACCGGCTGGGCTGCGGCCTGAGCGTCGAGGCCCGTGCGGTCGATGACGGCCTGGTCGAGGCGGTGTCCGCCCGCCCCTGCGGAGCTGAGGTGCTGGGCGTGCAGTGGCATCCCGAATGGGAGGCCGACCGCTGCGCCAACAGCCGCGCCTTTTTCGCGCTGATCGGGGATGCGCTGCGCGGCGGCGCCCCTGCGCCCACACCCGTTTCAACAAGGAGGACCTGATGAAGAAAGCTTTCACCCTGGCGACGCTGGCCGTCGCGACGATCGGTCTGGCGGCCTGCGGCGGCTCGGGGTCGACGCAGAACTCCGCCGACACCGTCGCGCTGAACGCGGACGAGGGGACCGTGGACGAGAACCTGACCGCGATCGACAATTTCGATGCCGGAAACCTGTCGGCCGGCGAGGACAATCTGTCCGCCACGGCGGGCGGCAATACGGCGATCGCCAACGGCCTCTGATTTCCCTTTCGCCGCCCCTTCTCTCCGGCGGCACCCCTATCGCCTGGAATGCTCCCTAGGCGTAACCTCCGCCCGGCGCGCAAGCGTGCCGGGCGTTTTTTCGCGTGGCACTCCCGCCCCGTCGGGGAGAGGGCGTTGGCCTGCACGCCTTGCTTCGGTTACACCCTCGCCCATGCGGCCACGTTTCCCTGCCTTCCTCCCGCCTGTCTCGGTTTCGGTCACCCTGCTCCACCGGCTGGCGCTCGCCCTGTTCCTGCTCGCCCCATGCCTGCTGCCAACGACGCCGGCCGCCGCGCAGTCGCCGATCGCCACCCTGTCCGGCCAGTTGTCGCAGGCGGAGGCCGATCTCCATGCCGTCGACCGCGCACTCGACACACGCCTCGACGACGACGACCGCGATACGCAGCGCACCAAGGCGCTCGCCGCCCAGGCGGCGGCCACCGCGGCGGCCACTGCGCTGGAGGACCAGTTGAAGCTGGTCGATGCACGCCTCGGCGGGCTGGGAGCCGCCACCGCCAACGAGGCCCCCGACATCCGGCGCGAACGCGCGAACCTGAACCGGCAGCGCGCCGCCATCGACGCCACGATCAAGCGCGGCCGCCTTGCCGGCGTCGAGGCACAGCAACTGGTCGACGAAATCGACCGCAGCAAGGCCGAACAGTTCAACGAAACCATCTCGGCCCGCGTCGCCTCCCCGCTGTCGCCCGGTTTCTGGCACGCCGTGTTCACCGCCATTCCCCGCGACATGCGCCGGGTCGAACTGTTCCTGACCCAGGGGACCACCCAGATCCGGGCGCAGTGGCGCGGCGGTTTCCCCTGGCAGGCGCTGCTCGGCACGGTGCTGGGATTGGCGCTGGCCATGCCGATCCGGCTTGCGGTGCAGCGGCTGGGCCAGCGTCACCTGATCGACGGGGCGCCGGGTCACCGCGTCCGCCGCTCCGCCAATGCGCTGTGGCGGGTGCTGATCGGCACGCTCGCCCCGCTGCTCGGCGCCACATTCTTCGTGCAGGGGCTACGCTGGTCCGGGCTGCTGCCCGATCGCTGGGGCGATCTGCTCGATGCGCTGGTGCTGGCGGTCGGCTTCGGCAGCTTCACCGCCTCGGTCAGCGGCGCGGTGCTGATGCGGACCCAGCCCTCGTGGCGGATCGCACCCCTCGACGACGAGACCGCGACCCGGCTGCGCCCGCTCTCCTGGGTGCTGGCGGTGCTTGCCTTTCTCAGCATCCTGGCGACCGCGACGGTCCGCATCGTCGGCGTCAGCGCCGCGCTGAACGTCGCGACCCAGGCGGGCGAGGCCTTGCTCCACCTGCTGCTGATCGCCGCCTTCCTGTTCGCCATCGGCCGCCTGCGTGCCGACCGCGCCGCGCGCGACGATGCCGTCAGCCAGTCGACCAGCGCCGGGCTCGGTGCCGCCACCCTGCTTGCCTGGATCCTGGTCGGGGTCGCGCTGATCGCGCTGCTTCTCGGCTATATCGGGTTCAGCCTGATCGTCGCGCAGTTCATCGCCTGGGCGACCGTGCTGGGATCGGCCGTCTATCTGCTCCTCGTCGCGGTGGACGACATCGCGACCAGCGTGTTCACCCGCGACAGCCGGGTCGGCATCATGCTCACCCGCGCGCTCGGCGTGCGCGGCAGCGCGGTGGACCAGTTCGGGCTGCTGCTGTCGGGCAGCCTGCGTATCGCCCTGGTGATCGTCGCGCTGGTCATGCTCGTCTCGCCCTTCGGGGCGGGCGGCGGGGTGGACACGCTGTTCGGCCGGCTGGGTGCGCTGGCGAAGGGCATCCAGTTCGGGGGCATCGCGATTTCGCCGGGTACGATCCTGCGCGGAATCGTGGCGCTGTTCCTGGGGCTGGCGCTGGTCCGCCTGTTCATGCGCTGGCTGGAAACGCGCTACCTGCCCGCCACCGACCTGGACGGGTCGGGGCGCAACTCGGTCAGCCTCGTCGCGCGCTATGTCGGGGTGGCGCTGGCGGTGGTCTGGTCGCTGGCGTCGCTCGGCATCGGCATGGAGCGGATCGCGCTGCTGCTGTCGGCGCTGTCCGTCGGCATCGGCTTCGGCCTTCAGGCGATCACGTCCAACTTCGTGTCCGGCCTGATCCTGCTGGCCGAGCGCCCGATCAAGATCGGCGATCTGATCCGCGTCGGGCTGGACGAGGGCGATGTGAAGCGAATCAGCGTGCGATCCACCGAGATCGAGCTGGCCGACCATTCCACCCTGATCGTCCCCAATTCCGAACTCATCACCAAATCGGTGCTCAACAAGACGCTGGCGAGCCCGCTGGGCCGCATCCAGATCCAGTTCTCCGTGCCTCTCGGATCGGATGCGGAGGCGGTGCGTGGAATCGTGCTCGACGCCTTCACCGCCGAGGAGGCGGTGCTGGCGGATCCCGCGCCCGCCGTGTTCATCGATGCGATCACCGACGGGCGCATCCTGTTCAACGCCTTTGCGCATGTCGCGACACCGCGCGCGGCTTACGGCGCGCGCAGCAACGTGTTCATGATGCTGCTCGCCCGCTTCCGCGAACAGGGGATCGACATCGGCACCATTCCGCAACGGCTGGAACTCATCCGTCCCGATCAGCCGCCTGCTTGATCTGGATCACGCCCCGCCCATCGGCTATCGCGCCGCCGTGTCGCCGCCCGATCCCCCGTCCCCTCCTGCCGGACTGGAGGCCGTGTTCCTCGCGAACCGGCCGCAACTGCTGCGCTTTCTGGCCGCGCGCGGTGCCGGCGACGCGGCGGAGGATGTGTTGCAGGACCTGTGGATGAAGGTCGCCGCCGCCCCGCCCACCCGGCCGATCGCCGCGCCGCTCGCCTATCTCTATCGCGCCGCCGACACGCTGATGATCGACCGCTACCGGGCCGAGCGCGCCCAGCGCCGGCGCGAGGATGCCTGGGGCGATGCTACCGGCCCCGCCACCCCCGGCCAGTCGGACGATCCGGCGGGCGAGCGCGTCCTGATCGCCCGCGAGCGTGCCGCCGAGGCGCAGGGCGTCCTCCAGTCGCTCGGCGACCGCGTCGCCCGCGTGTTCCGCCGCCACCGCCTGGACGGCGTCGCCCAGCGCGACGTGGCGCAGGAAAACGGCGTCAGCCTCAGCACCGTGGAAAGCGACCTGCGCAAGGCGTCCCGCGCGCTCATCGACCTGAAGGAGCAATGGGATGAGGTTTGACGCCCATGTCTCCGTCCTTCACCGCAGGAGGCCATGATGGCAGGTGACGGCGATGACGAGACGGCACGCGATTGGGCGATACGCAGCGCCGATCCCGCGTTCGATGACTGGGACGCGCTGACCGACTGGCTGGCGGCCGATCCTGTGCGCGCCGATCGCTATCACCATGCCGCCGCGAACCTGGCGGACATGACCGATCTGCTGCGTCATGCCCCGGCCTCTGTCCCCGCGCCCACCCCCGCCTTTGCACCAACGCGCCGCCGCCGCTGGTGGCCCGCCGGTGTCGCCACCGCGGCCGCCGCCGCCGCTGCGGTGTTCTTCGTCGTCGGCGACCCCGATCCGGCGGCGCAGCCCTATGCCGTGGAGACGGCGGCCGGCGCCACCCGCACCGTGGCCCTGGCGGACGGCAGCCGCATCGCGCTGGCCGGCGGCACCCGCCTGATCCTCGACCGCACCGATACCCGCCTCGCCGCGCTGGAGCGCGGACAGGCGCTGTTCACCATCCGGCATGACGCGCAGCATCCGTTCCGCGTCCGCGTCGGGGGAGAAGAACTGGTCGATACCGGTACCGTCTTCGATGTGGCGCGCGCCGCCACCGGCCTGCGCGTCGCGGTGGCGGAGGGCGGGGTGATGGTCGATCCCGCCGGCGAGCGGCTCGCGCTCGGCCCGGGCGACCGGCTGGAGGTGACGGGCGCGCACCGCGTGGTGTCGCACGTCGCGGTCGCCTCGGTCGGGGCGTGGGAACGCGGACAGCTCAGCTATCTGGCGACCCCCCTCGGCACCGTCGCGGCAGAGGTCGGCCAGGCGCTCGGCCTGCGCATCACCGTCGCCCCCGCGGTCGCCACCCGCCCCTTTACCGGCACCGTCGCGCTGGACGGCATCCGCCGCGATCCCGCCAGCCTGGGGGCGCTCGTCGATGTGGCGATGGTCCGCCGCGGCGACGGGTGGGAGCTTGGTCCGGGGTCCTGATGCGGCACCTCCTGCTGACGGCCGGATTGATCGGGGCGGCGCCGGCAATGGCCGGCGAGCCCCGGATCGCGCTGCCCGCCGGCCCACTGGGCCAGGCGGTCGCCGTTCTGGGTCGACAGCACGGCGTCAGCATCGCAGTCGACCCCGCCTTGTGGAGCCGCCCCGTCCCTTCGATCGCCGGTCGCCTGTCCACCCGCGCCGCGCTGGACCGGCTGGCGCAGGCGAGCGGCGCGCAGGTTCAGCGGGCGGGTGCGACGATCTGGCGCCTGTCCCCCCGCCCCCGACCGGCACCCCCGCCGCCGCGCCCCTTTGTGCCGCTGCCGACCGAGGAGCCCCCCGGCGAGATCGTCGTCGTCGCCAGCAAGCGCGCGGTGCCGGCGCGCTGGTTTCCCGGCACCGCGCTGCGCATCGATGGCGGCGATCTGGCGTTCGGCGGCGGCGCGGGCGGCACCGAACGCATCGTCTCGCGCACCGCCAGCGTCGGCTCCACCCATCTCGGACAGGGCCGCAACAAGCTGTTCATCCGCGGCATCGCCGATTCCAGCTTCACCGGCCCCGCCCAGGCGATCGTCGGCCAATATTGGGGCGACCTGCGCCTCGGTTATAACGGCGCCGACCCCAGCCTGCAGCTTTACGACGTCCGTGCGGTGGAGGTGCTGGAGGGACCACAGGGCACGCTTTACGGATCGGGTGCGCTTGGTGGCATCATCCGCATGGTCCCCGCCGCCCCCGACGCCACCCGCCCCGGCGCCAGCCTGACCGCCGGCCTGTCCTCGACCAGCGACGGCGAGCCCGGCGGCGATATCGCCGCGATGCTCAACCTGCCCGTCACCGATAGCGTCGCGACCCGCATCGTCGGCTACGCCAGACGTGAGGGGGGCTATATCGACAAACCCCTGCTCGGCCGCGACAACGCCAACCGCGTCGCCATGGCCGGCGGACGCGCGGCGATCGGCTGGCAGGTCGCACCCGACTGGTATGTCGAGGCATCGGGCGCCGGCCAGTCGATCGACGGCCGCGACAGCCAATATGCCGACGAGGCGGCACCGCCGCTGGTCAACAACCGGGCCCTGCGTGAAGGCTATCGCACCGGCTTCGGCCTGGGCCAGCTGGCGATCACCGGGCGGATCGGCGGCGTGTCGCTGCGCTCCGCCACCGGCATCGTCCGCCAGTCGCTGACCGAGCGCTTCGATGCCACCCTGCCCGGCGGCGACCCGCAATTGCTGGTGCAGCGCCAGACGACGCGGATGCTGACCTCGGAAACACGCGTCTGGCAGGCGGGTCGCGATGGCAGCGGCTGGGTCGCGGGGTTGAGCCTGATCGACCATCGCCGCGACCTCGACCGCCGCTTCGTACCCCCGATCGGCCTCACCCCCACCATCCGCAGCGGCGAGTCGGTCACCGAGGCGACGCTGTACGGCGAGGGCGCGGTGGCGCTGACCCCTCGCCTGCTCGCCACCGCCGGCGGGCGATTGACGCAGGTCGAGCTGCGCGGCCGTGCCGACGAAGCGGCACCGCTCGCCCTGCGCGCCGCCCCGGAACTGACCGATACCCGCACCATGCGCGTCGCCCTGCCCTCGGCGGCACTCACCTGGCGCCTGCCCGCAGCGACGCTCTATGCCCGCTATCAGCAGGGGTTCCGCCCCGGCGGCCTGGCGATCGAGGGCGAGACGGTGCGCCATTTCCTCAGCGACCGGCTTTATGCGCTGGAGGCCGGCGCCCGGCTGGGCGACGAAGCGGGCCGCTGGTCCGCGCAATTCGCCCTGTCGCGCAGCCGCTGGCACGGCATACAGGCCAATTACCTCGATCCCTGGGGCCTGCCCTCCACCGCCAATCTCGGCGACGGCACCATCTGGTCGGCGACGCTCGGGCTGCGCTGGCGCCCGGCACCGGGCTGGCAGATCGACGCCGCCGGCGCGGTCAACAGCAGCCGGGTCACCGCCTTCGGCACGGGCGCGGCGCTGTTCGCCAGCGCGCGTTCCCCCTGGGTTGCCGAGGCGCTGTCGCAGGCCGCGGTCTCCGCGCTGCGGCTGGGCGGCGACATCCCCAATGTCGCGGACGGCACCGCGCGCCTCGGCGTCGGCTACCGCGCCGCGCTGAACGACCATTGGGACATCGCGGTCGATGGCTGGGCGCGCTATGTCGGCCGCTCGCGTCTCGGCATCGGCCCCTATCTGGGCGAGTGGCAGGGCGATTATGTCGACAGCGCCGCCACCGTGCGCCTGAACAGAGGCCCCTTCGGCATCTCGCTTTCGATCGACAACCTGACCGACACGCGCGGCAACCGCTTCGCGCTCGGCACCCCGTTCCGCGTCGGCATGGGACAGGTGACGCCGCTCCGGCCGCGCACCCTGCGCCTCGGGCTCGACGCGCGCTTCTGACCACCCGATCAAGGCTGCACGCTTTCGGCTCCGTCTGGTTCCACAAAGGGACAGAAAAAGGGTCTTCTCCATGCGTACCTGCCTCATGGCGTCCACCGCCATGCTCGCCGTATCTGCCGTGCCCGCCACCGCGCAGACCAGCATCGCCACCAAGCAGACCGCACCGTTGCGCACCGCCAACGTCAAGGGCGGCGCGGCGGATGCCATCACCATCACCGACAAGGGATCGGTGGAGATCGCCACCGGCACCGCGGTCACGCAGGACAGCCGCAACGCCGTCGTCAACCAGGGCACGATTGCCATCCGCGACGCCGATGGCGCGACCGGCATCGCCGCGACCGCCGGGGGTGGCGGCATCACCAACAGCGGCAAGATCACGCTGGACGAGACGTACAAGCCCGCCGACGACGACAAGGACGGCGATCTCGACGGCCCCTTCGCCAAGGGCAGCGACCGCGTCGCCATCCGCGTCACCGGCGCCTATGCCGGCGACATCACCCATGCGCAGGCCGGCGTCATCACGGTCCAGGGCAATGATTCCGCCGGCATCCGGCTCGACAGCCCGCTGACCGGCAACCTCGTGCACAACGGCACCACCACCGTGACCGGCGACCGCGCGGTCGGCGTGCGCACCGGTGCGGTCACCGGCAATGTCCGGCTCGCCGGCGCGATCGGCGCCACCGGCCTGAACGCTAGCGCCGCGCGGATCGAAGGACCGGTCAGCGGCCGGCTGGAGGTTCAGGGCACGCTGACCGCGACCGGCTATCGCTCGACCACCCTGCCCGCCTCGGTCGACAAGCTCGATGCCGACGATCTGTTGCAGGGCGGCCCGGCGCTTCTGGTCGCGGACAATGTCGCAGGCGGCATCATCTTCGCCGTGCCCCCGCGCGACGCCAGCCCCAGTGACCGCGACGAGGACAAGGACGGCATCGACGACGCGCAGGAGGGCACCGCCCTCGTCACGTCCTTCGGCGCTGCCCCCGCCGTGCTGGTCGGCGCGGCGGACCGCACGGTCGCGGTCGGCGCGCTCGCCGGACGCAGCGACGGCTTCGGCATGGTGGTCGACGGCACGATCCAGGCCGGCGGCGTCTACAAGGGCATCACCGCACAGGCTCTCGTCATCGGTGGACAGGGCGGCACCGTGACCATCGCCGGTGGCCTGGGTGTCGCAGGGCGCGTCGCGGCCGTCGCGAACGGGGCCAGCGCCACCGCGATCCGCATCGGTGCGGGGGCCAGCGTGCCGCAGGTCAACGTCACCGGCACCGTCGCGGCCAATGGCGGCGATACCGCGCAGTCGATCGCCACCGCGCTGCGCATCGACACCGGCGCCACCGTGCCGCTGATCCGCAATGGCGGCACGATCCAGGTGACCGCGGGCGGCGCCGATGCGACCGCCATCGCCATCCAGGACGCATCCGGCACCGTCCGGACGATCGAGAATAGCGGCGTGATCGCCGCCACCGGGGGTCTCGCCACCGCCGGACGTTCGGTCGCGATCGATGTGTCGGCAGCCACCGGCGACGTCACCATCCGCCAGTCGGGCGTGGCCGGCGCCGCGATCAACGGCGATATCCGCTTCGGCGGCGGCAACGATACGCTGGATATCCAGACCGGCACCGTCGCCGGCACGCTGCGCTTCGGCGCGGGCAACGACACCATGATATTGGCCGGCACCAGCCGCTTCGCCGGCACCGCCGATTTCGGCGGCGGCGTGGACGTGCTGCGCATCGGCGACACCGCCGGCTTCCGCGGCGCCCTCGCCAACGCCGCCGGGCTGGCGGTCAATCTGGGCGGCGGCACGCTTGCACTCACCGCACCGGCGCGCATCGCCTCGCTTTCCATGGGCGCCAAGGCGACGCTGGGCGTGACGCTGGACGGCAGCACGCGCACCACGCCCGCGCTCGACGTGATCGGCGGCGCGACCATCGAAAAGGGTGCGACGCTGGCGGTCGGCATTACCAGCCTGACCGGGGTGGAGGGTCGCCACGTCGCACTTCGCGCCGGTACCCTCGCCGGGGTGGAGGGGCTGACCCTGTCCACCACCTCCATCCCCTTCCTGTTCAAGGGGACGCTGGCCGCCACTGCGAATCAGGTAAGCGTCGATATCGCGCGCAAGACGACCACCGAACTCGGCCTGCGTCGCCAGACCGCGCAGCTGTACGACGCCGCCTATGCCGCACTCGCCACCGATGCCGAATTGGGCAATGTCGTGCTGGGGATTGCGGACGGCGCCGTGTTCCGCCGCACCGTCGACCAGATGCTGCCCGATCAGGCCGATGGCACGTTCGAGATGGTGACGATGGGATCGCGCGCCATCGCCCGCGTCATCGCCGACCCCACCGGCCTGCTGCGCCAGGAGGGCGACTGGGGCTATTGGATCGCGCCCGCTGCGTGGCAGTTGAAGACGGGCAGCGTCGCCAGCGGCGGCTATGACGTGTCGGGCTGGGGCGCGGCCGGCGGCGTCGAGCGCGCGACCGGCATCGGCCATTTCGGCGTCGCCCTCGCCTATCTCGACGGGCGCCAGACAATGAAGGCCAACGCCAACCGCGTGAACAGCGGCCAGTACGAGGCGGCCGGATATTGGCGCGGCAACTGGGGCAGTTTTGCCGCCAATGCCCGCATCTCCGCCGCACGCGTGAACTTCGATGGCGAGCGCCGCTTCCTCGGCACGGCCGGCGCCACCCAGGTCAACCGCCTGGCACGCAGCGACTGGAACGGCGACCTGTTCTCCGCCTCGGGCGCCATGTCCTATGAAATGGGCGGCGAACGCTTCTTCGTTCGTCCTGTCGCTGCGATCGATTACTACCGCCTGAGCGAAAAGGCGCATGCCGATCAGGGCGGTGGCAAGGGCTTCGCGCTGCGCATCGACACGCGCACCAGTGACGAGCTGGCCGGCACCGCCAGCCTGGCGGCGGGCATCGATTTCCTTGGCAATTCGCGCAACTGGATGGGTCAGGTCGTCAACCAGAGCTGGTTCCGCGTCGAGGTCGAAGGCGGCCGGCGCGAGATCCTTGCCGGTGAACTCGGCGCCACCACCGGTCAGTTCGAGGGTGGGCAGCGCTTCACGCTGGACCCGACGCAGCGCACCAGCGGCTGGATCGGCCGGGTCCGTGCGATCGGCGGCTCCTACGGCTTCCGCCTGGCGGGCGAATTCAATGCCGAGGAGCGGCAGGACGATCTGGCGCTGTCGGTTCGCGGTAGCCTGCTCGTCCGCTTCTGATGGCTCGCGGGATGCGCCGGCATCTTTCTTCAAAGGCGGTCGAGCAGCAGCGAAGCGCCGTCTGACAAGGCAGCTTCGCTGCACGGCGCGGTGCCCCCCATCGCCGCGCCGGCCGCATTCTCCAAGCACCGCGATCGACCCGAAACGGGTCTGTCACCCATTGTTAAACCTCTGACCTGAATACCTATACTCTCGCCTGATCGTTGTCGCGCGGTCGACATCACCGGCAGATGATTTGGGGGGCTTGGGGTTGGGACGGTTGGATCGCGGAGGTTTCGGCAAGGTCACCGGGCTGCCCCCTGCCGCGCTGGGTCCCGATCGGCGCAGCCCGCTGCTGCACGAACTGGGCGGTCCGTGGGACGCCTCGGCCGGGCCACCGCTGTCGGAGGTGCTCAGCCGTGCGCGCATCGGCATTCTGCACCGCGACGTCGATCTGCGCGTCCTGGCCGTCAATGGCTGTTTCTGCGACCTGATCGGGCGCTCCGCCGATGCGTTGGACGGCGTGTCGATGGAGGCCTTCACCCATCCCGACGATGTCGCGCGTAGCAGCGCGCTCTACCGCGCGCAACGCGAACGCGCCGAACCCTTCCGCATCGAAAAACGCTATCGCCGCCCCGATGGCAGCGTCGTGTGGTGCGCCGTCCATGTCTCCTTCCTGTGCGATGCGGACGGCCATGTCGCCTCCACCATCACCGTCGCGCAGGACATCACCGCGCAGCGCATCGCCGAACAGGAGTTGCGCGAAAGCGAGGCGCATTACCGCCACACCGTCGAACTCAATCCCCAGATCGGCTGGACCGCCGGCCCCGACGGCGCCATTCAGGCGGCCAGCCCCCGCTGGTGCGACGTCACCGCCAGTGAGCCGGGCGACGCATTGGGCCATGGCTGGCTGGACGCGGTACACCCCGATGACGTCGGTCGCGCCGTTGCCGCCTGGCATGCCGCCATCGCCAGTGCACAGCCGGTCGATGTCGAATACCGGTTGCGCACCCCGGCGGGCTATCGCTGGTTCCGCTCACGCGCCGCCGCGCGGCTGGACGATCTGGGGCGCGTGGTGCGCTGGTACGGCACGCTGGAGGATATCGACGACCGCACCCTGGCGCAGGAGGCACTACGCGCCAGCGAGGAACGCTTCCGCCTCGCCGCCCAGGCGGCCGGGCTCGGCATCTGGGACTATGACGCGGTTCGCGACCGCCGCGAATGGTCGCCCGAGTTCAAGGCGATGCTCGGCCTATCCCCCGATGCCGCGCCCGAGGTGGCCACCGCACTCGCGCTCGTCGTGCCGGAGGATCGCCACCTGCTGTCCGCCCTGGTGGAGGCGGTTCGCGCCGGCGACAGCGCCTATC
Organism: Sphingomonas carotinifaciens; assembly: GCF_009789535.1. NCBI lineage: Bacteria > Pseudomonadati > Pseudomonadota > Alphaproteobacteria > Sphingomonadales > Sphingomonadaceae > Sphingomonas > Sphingomonas carotinifaciens. The sequence goes on from NZ_WSUT01000005.1 coordinate 3,191,896, forward strand.
GCTTCGACGTGACGCTGCGCATCCGCCGCGCCGACACCGGCGAGGAACGCTGGATGCGCACCGATGGCTGGCGCATCCAGGCTCCATCCGGCACGCTGGCGCGTGTCCTCGTCACCGTGCGCGACGTGACCGAGGAGCGGACGGCGGAGGACCGCATCCGCTGGACCGCCAACCACGACGCGCTGACCGGCCTGCCCAACCGCGCGCATTTCACCATGCATCTCGACGCCGCGATCGAACGGGCCCGCGCCAGCGGTCGTCGCCTTGCACTCGCGCTGTTCGACGTCGATCACCTGAAGGAGACGAACGACACCATCGGCCATGATGCGGGCGACCGGCTGCTCTCCACCTTTGCCGCCCGCCTCGCCCGGGCGTTGGGCGACGATGCGGTCCTTGGCCGCCTGGGTGGCGACGAGTTCGCCGCCTTCATCCCCCTCGCCCCCGATCAGGACGTGGATACGGTGGGCGACACCGTGCGTGCCGCCCTGCGCGCGCTCCACGAACCCTTCGCCCATGACAACCACATCCTCGATTGCCAGGCGACCGCCGGCGCCTCGCTATACCCGCGCGACGGCGGCGACACCGCCGACCTGCTGAAGGCGGCGGACATCGCGCTCTATGCGGGCAAGGCGCGGCACCGCGGCACGCTGTCGCTGTTCCGGCCGGAGATGCGCGCGCATCTCCAACGCCGCGCCTCCATGCTCGGCATCGCCCGCGCCGCGGTGCGCGACGCGCGCATCCTGCCCTTCTACCAGCCCAAGGTGTCGCTGCACGACGGCCGGATCACCGGGTTCGAGGCGCTGCTCCGCTGGCATCACGGCCATCACGGCATCCAGGCGCCCGAGACGATCGCCGCCGCGTTCGAGGATTTCGACCTTGCCCCCGCGCTGGGCGAGCGGATGCTGGACGGCGTCATCGCCGACATCCGCCAATGGCTCGCCGCCGGCCTCGATCCCGGTCGCATCGCGGTGAACCTGTCGCCCGCCGAGTTCCGTCACGACAATCTGGTGCAGCGGATCATGGACCGGCTCCACCATGCCGGCATCCCGCCCGAGCGGCTGGAGCTGGAGGTGACGGAGACCGTGTTCCTCGGCCGCGGCGCGGAAGCGGTGGGCACGATGCTGGAGGCGTTCCATGCCGGCGGCATACGCATCGCGCTGGACGATTTCGGCACCGGCTACGCCTCGCTCACCCATCTCAAGGACTTTCCCGTCGACGTCATCAAGATCGACCGCAGCTTCGTCGGCAATCTCTGTGCCGGCTCCGGCGACGCCGCCATTGTCGATGCGATCGTCGGGCTCGGCCGCCGCCTCGGCATGGAAGTTGTCGCCGAGGGGGTGGAGACGCAGGCCCAGGCCGACTATCTGCGCGCCCAGCACTGCCCCTCGGCGCAAGGATTCCTGTTCGGCATGCCGATGACCGCCGCCGCGGTCGCCGACCGGCTCACCCCCGCCGCACCACCTCGCGAATGACGAAATGCGACGCCAGCCGCGTGACGCCGGGCAATTGCGCCAGCGTTTCGCGGTGGATGCGCTCGAAACTGTCGTCGCGCCGCACCTCGACGTGCAGCATATAGTCCGCCTCCCCGCTCATCAGGAAGCATTGCACGATCTCCGGCCGGTCGGCGATCTCCCGCTCGAACGCCGCCATCGTATCCTGCCGCTGGTCGCGCAGCGTCACGTTGACCAGCACGATCGTCGGACTGCCCCGCGCCGCATGGCTCAGCACCGCCCGGTACCCCGCGATCACCCCCGCCTCGCGCAAGGCCGCCACCCGCCGATGCGCCGCACTGGGCGACAGTCCCACCCGCTCCCCGATCTGCGCACTGGTCAGATCGGCATTCTGCGTCAACAGTGCCAGAATCTTTCGCTCGATCGCATCGCTCATAACGATCCTGCGTTACCCGTCTTGAACGCACATATCATGCAGCGAACATAGCAAGGCGGGAGGAGTTTGCGAGCCTCTCCGATCCTGTTGCCGGTACAGCAATGCGCAACACGTTACAGGAGAGACAAGTCATGCGCGTCGGCGTTCCCAAGGAAATCAAGAACCACGAATATCGTGTCGGCCTCACCCCGCCGTCCGTGGCGGAGCTGACCGCCGCCGGCCACAGCGTCGTGGTCGAAACCGGCGCCGGACGCGGCATCGACTTCGAGGATGCCGATTACGTCGCCGCCGGTGCCACCATCCTGCCCACCGCGGCCGAGGTTTTCGCGGGCGCCGACATGATCGTGAAGGTCAAGGAGCCGCAGGCGGGCGAGATCGCGATGCTGCGCCCCGATCACCTGCTCTTCACCTATCTCCACCTCGCCGCCGACAAGCCGCAGGCGGAAGGGTTGATGAAGTCGGGCGCCACCTGCATCGCCTATGAAACCGTCACCGCCCCGCGCGGCGGCCTGCCGCTGCTGAAGCCGATGTCGGAGGTTGCCGGCCGCATGTCGGTACAGGTCGGCGCCCATTATCTGGAGAAGTTCCAGGGCGGACGCGGCGTGCTGCTCGGCGGCGTGCCCGGCGTTGCCCCCGCCAAGGTCGCGATCCTGGGCGGCGGTGTCTCGGGCGTCAACGCCGCGCAGATGGCGGTCGGCATGCGCGCCGACGTCACCATCTACGACATCAGCAACGATCGCCTGGCCGAGCTGGACATGTTCTTCTCCAGCCAGATCAAGACCGCCTATGCCAGCAAGGCGGCGATCGCCGCGGCGGTTCGACAAGCGCACCTCGTCATCGGCGCGGTGCTGGTGCCCGGGGCCGCCGCGCCCAAGCTGGTCACCCGCGACATGCTCAAGACGATGAAGCGCGGATCGGTGCTGGTCGACATCGCGATCGACCAGGGCGGCTGCTTCGAGACCAGCCACGCGACCACGCATGAGGACCCGGTATTCGAGGTGGACGGCGTGACGCATTACTGCGTCGCCAACATGCCCGGCGCGGTCGCCCGCACCTCGACCTTCGCGCTCAACAACGCGACCCTGCCCTTCGCGCTCAAGCTCGCCAATCTGGGCGCCGAGGCGGCGATGCGCGCCGACCCGCACCTCGCCAACGGCCTGAACGTGATGAACGGCAAGATCACCTACAAGGCGGTCGCCGACGATCTGGACCTGCCGTACCAGGCATGGACGGCATAAGGGAACGGACAAGGAACATGTTGGTTGGTCATCGCGAAAGGATACCGATCGCGATGACCGACAATCCCAAGAGCGAACCCTTCTCCAACGCCGAGAAGGACCCCGACGACTGGACCACCGGCGACGAGGCGATGACCGGCGCCCAGGCCAGCTACCTCAAGACGCTGTCCGAGGAAGCGGGCGAACCCTTCGACGACACGCTGACCAAGGCGGATGCGTCGAAGCGTATCGACGAACTGCAGGCCAAGACCGGTCGCGGGCAGTAAATCCGACCCTTTGTCGCATCCGGGGGAGCGGGGTGCGCCTCGCTCCCTCAAGGCGTCATTTCAAGTTCCCAAGCACGCTCGTCCATTAGTCGACGTACCGCCAGTGCCCAGAAGAGGATTTTACCGCCACCCTCCTAAGGCATTGAGAAACAACGGATTTTCCATAGGCCGCTGTCACTGTTGGTAATGCCTTATGTAACAGTCTGCTAAGGGCGTGGCAAGCTGCCCAAGGCTGCGCCATAGTGAGCGGATGGACTTCGAAGGCACTATCAAATCAGTCGGTTCGCAACTCGCCGTGGTAGTGGCCGCTCCCGTTCCGTTCGTGATCTCATTGGCCATCCTCTCTGTGGCCATATGGCAAATCTGCCGCTGGTATTACGATGGACGGATAAGCAGCTTTGAGGCTCGGCTTTCATTCAAAACCGACGAGATAGCGACCCTAAAGGAGAAGCTCGCCAAGCCGGATACGGTTGAGAGCAAGCCCTCTGGAAGCATCGTCAGTGACATAGTGAAGTCCGCTGCCGAAAAGAGAATGACCGAACGCAAGCTTGCGTTGAACAAGATAGCTAAGGCGTTACATGACGCCGAGACAGAACAGGTATTTGCTAAGGGTCGCTTTTCAAACAGGAACGTTCCTGCGCTTAAGGCATCTATTCTAACTGCCGAGAAGCTATTCGGGATCGTTCCGCCATACCCCCTTCCAGAAAATCATGGCGGACCTCTTACCCTTGGATCAGGTATCAGTCTGCTACGGCAGATATTGCCTCTTCTAGAAGATGGCCATGATGAGGAAGCCCGCAAAACTTCCCAATCTATGTATGACGAGGAGGCTCGCCGCTTCGGTGCTTGATAGTCGCATCAAACAATTGGCGGCTTCGTACCGGAATTGGGCTAGTAAGCGCGCAATACGCAACAGCACCTTGGTAGCGGAGAAAGCCCTACCTCCTGATCCTATCGGCATATTGATTGATAGCAACGTACATCACCACACGGTAACGCACGAAACAGGGTGGATATCTACCGGCGAAAAGAGGTTTGGCTCTACGGTTAGAGGGACAGGCTATGCGGCAAAAGTTCCTGTGTATCGACAGGGTTCTAACTCTGAGGAATATGAGAATATCTGCTATCTCGCTGCCATTGCTCAACTAGCAAAGATCGGCCGGGCGAAGCTATGGACCTCTCATCATCTTCTGCTTGAACGTGAAGGCCATCCTAGAGCGCGCTTTGCGGACGTTGGCTGGTTTGACTTCAATCTGTTTGGTCGAGGTGAGCTACCGAGTATCGATGGCGATCCATCAGACGGGATACTAATGACCGCGTTTAGCCATAACGTTCCTGCGCCTGACGACATAAAGACCGTTCTATCTCGTTCCACTGACAAGCTGTATTTGGAGCTAGTCAGAGTTATGGGGCAGAAGAACTCGCAAGACGCATGGCATATCAGAACGGCTGAGGTGAATGGCTTGTACTGCTTCCTCACAATGGAAGCATCACTGTTGCGGATTATCAATGCCCAACGGGAAAGGCCGGTTATCAAGGGCCTGACCACGCGCATCATGTCACCCAAAATGCTGGGGGAGGCATTAGGCCTTAGGCCCATAGAGCTAAAGCATTTTGACCATCAGGACTCTAGCTGGTTCGTTCGGCCGGACCTGCATTGGGAAGGGGAGAAGCGACCATCTACCCGCCGCAAAAAGTAGGCTAAGCCGAACCGCCTACGGCCTATTTTCGCTAGAGATATGCGAGAGGGTAGATCAAAGCGGAGGGAGCGGCCTTTCCCCCGTATACCCGGCCTGCCCGGTCCCACGATTATGACACGCCTGCCCGATCTGCATTATTGCGCGCGGCTCGTTCTCGCGGCGTAGCGTGTCAGAGTAGCAGGATCATGGCTGGATCGGTGCTATCCAGAATAACCAAACGAGCATTTGCGGATGTTCGTCGTAAACCAGGACATCGGCTTTCTACCCCAATCCGGGCATTCTCGGAATTCGACCGCTTTTCGGACACTCTTGCGCGGAAACGATGATTCCACGAAGTCACCCAACCCCTATCGCGTAACACCGCTCCCGAAACACCTACCCCCCGCCCTGCGCCGCCAGCAACCGGTCGAGCACCATCAACCGCTTGGCCACCTCCGGTGCATATCCGGCCTGCGGATCGGACAGGGCCAGCGCGCGCGCCCATAGCGGCCGGGCGGCGGCGAAATCGCCTGCCCGGATCAGCGCCTGCCCCTCGAAGAACAACGGTGCCGGGTCGCGCGGCCCCAGGCGCCGCGCCTGCGCAAAGGCGAAGCGTGCCGCCGGCGACATCTGGTTCCCGTCATGTCGCGCCAGCGTCGTGCCAAGATGCGTCCAGAACGGCACGCTGCGGGGATTGCCGCCGATCGACCCCAGCATCACCTGCACCGCGCCGCGGTCGCGGCCATAGCGGTTCATCGCATCCGCCGCGGTAAAGATTGCTGCATCCGGTCCGAACCGCCCGAACATCCGGCTGCGAATGTCCAGCAGCCCGTCATCCTCGGCCAGCCCCTCCGCGCGCGGCGACACCGGCGCGCCGGCCACGCCGGGATGCCCCTGCACCGCATAACCCGCCGCACCCAGCATCAGCGCGGCGCCCATCATCGGCCATAACGGCCGCGCCAGCCGCAACGCCACGACCAGCGCCATCGCGCCCAGCCCGACCAGCAGCAGCATCGCCCAGCCCATTAGCGCTCCTTCCGCCGGAAACTGCCCCGCGCCAGCCATGCCCCCACGCCCAGCAGCAGCAGCGGCGCCAGCCATAACGGCCAGGTCGCCGCCCCCAGCGGCGGGTCATAGGTCACATATGCCCCGTACCGCTCGACCAGCCAGTCGCGCACCGCCGCCGGCTCCTCGCCCGCCGCGATACGCTGGCGGACCAGCGCGCGCATGTCGCCCGCCATCGGCGCGTCGCTGTCCGCGATCGACTGCCCCTGACATACCAGACAGCGCAGCGTTTCCATCAATCCGCGTGCCGCCATCTCGCGAGCCGGATCGGGCAATTGCGTATCGGCATATTCCGCCGGGGCCGCGACCTGCGCTGCCACCGGCGCGGTCAGCATCAGTGCGAAAGGTAACAGCCACCGCATCACTGCGCCGCCTTCACCGCGGCCGCGATCCCCGCCACCTGATCCGGCTGGATATCGCCGACATATTGCCGCACGATTCGCCCGCGCCCATCGATCAGAAACGTCTCGGGCACGCCCGAAGACCCGAGCGACAACTGCACCCTGCTCACCCGGTCGTTGCCGATCCGCGCATAGGGATCGCCGAAGCGCTTGAGGAAGCCCTGCACCGCCGGCCCGGTGTCGCGGATCGCGATCGCGTCGATCGGCACGCCCATCGCCTTCAGCCGCATCAGCTGCGGCGCCTCCGCCATGCACGGTACGCACCAGCTCGCGAAGACATTCAGCAGCCGCGCCTGCCCATGCCCGAAATCGCCGCTCGCCAGCCCCGGCTTGTTCGGCACCACCGCGCCCAGCTTGAACGCCGGCAAGGGCTTGTCGACCAGGGTCGAGCGCACCGTGCGGTCGGCGGGGCGGAACAGCCCGCTCGCCACCACCGCGAACAGCAGCGCGAACGCCCCGAACGGCACCCAGAGCAACCACCGCCGCATCAGTTCCACGCCCTCCGCTGCCGCCGCGTCCGCCACCACCGCCCGACCAGCGCCAGCAACCCACCCAGCGCGATCATCCCGCCGCCGGCCCAGATCAGCGTCACGAACGGCTTCCACCACAGTCGCACCTGCCAGCGCCCCGATCCATCGGGCTGGCCCAGCACGGTATAAAGCTGCCCGTTCCACCGCGTCAGGATCGCGCTTTCGCTGGTCACCGTCGGCGGCGTCGCGAAGAAGCGCGACTGCGGGCGCAGCACCCGCACGCTATTCCCGGTGCGCGCGGTCAGCCGCGCCTGCAGGGCGGACCAGTTCTCGCCCACGACCGGCGCGATCCCGTCCAGCGTCACGCGCCACGGGCCCACCGTCACCGTCTCGCCGGGGCGCACCGCCGCCAGCCGCTCGGCGGTGAATGCGCTGTCGCACGCCATGCCCGCCAGGCTCACCGCCAGCCCCAGATGCGCGACCACCATGCCCCAGATCGGCAGCGGCGTCCGGCGCAGGTTGCGCCCGCCCAGCGGCATGACGCTCGCCACCGCCAGCCCGGCGGCCAGCGCCAGCCCGAGCAGCGGCAGCACCCCGATCGGCGCCAGCACCAGCAGCGCGACCAGCACCGCCGCAGCGACCCCCGCCGGCACCGCCATCCGCCGCGGCAGCGCGCGGCCGTCGTCCCGCCGCCAGCGCAGCAGCGGCCCCACCGCCATCACCACCACCATCGCCAAGGCGATCGGCCCGGCCGCCTTGTTGAAAAAGGGCGGCCCCACCGACAGTTGCACCCCGAACGCGGCCGCCACGATCGGGTACAGCGTCCCGATCAGCACCACGCCCAGGATCACCGACAGCAACAGGTTGTTGACCACCAGCCCGCCCTCGCGGCTGACCGGCGCGAACACCGTTCCCGCCTTCACCGTGCCGATGCGGCCTGCGAACAGCGCCAGCGCCCCGCCGATATAGAGGGCGAGCAGCGCGAGGATGAACGCGCCCCGCTTGGGATCGACGGCAAAGGCATGGACGCTGGTCAGGATGCCCGAGCGCACCAGGAACGTGCCGAGCATCGACATCGAGAAGGCGACCACCGCCAGCATCACCGTCCATGCCCGGAGGCCGTCGCGCGCCGCCAGCACGTTCACCGAATGGAGCAGCGCGGTCGCCGCCAGCCACGGCATCAGCGAGGCATTCTCCACCGGGTCCCAGAACCACCAGCCGCCCCAGCCCAGTTCGTAATAGGCCCAATAGGATCCCGCGGTGATCCCCAACGTCAGGAACACCCAGGCGCCCAGTACCCAGGGGCGCATCGCCCGCGCGAACGCCGGCCCCACGTCGCGCGTGACCAGCGCCCCCACCGCAAAGGAAAACGCCACCGACAACCCGACATAGCCCGCGTACAGCGTCGGCGGGTGAAAGGCGAGGCCGGGGTCCTGCAACAGCGGGTTCAGCCCCATGCCGTCGATCGCCGCGGGTATCCGGTCGAACGGATTGGAGGAGAACAGCAAAAAGGCATAGAAGCCGAGCGCGATGCCGGCCTGCGCGCCCAGCGTCGCCACCAGCGTTCGCCCGTCCAGCACGCGCTCGAACCGGGCGACGGCGGCCCCCGCCACGCCCAGGATCGTCACCCAGAGCAGCATCGATCCTTCGTGATTGCCCCAGGCACCGGCGAATTTGTACAGCCACGGCTTGGCCGAATGGCTGTTCTCCGCCACCAGCCGCACCGACATGTCCGATCGCAGGAACAGCGCGATCAGCAGCGCCATCGCCAGCAACGCCAGCGCACCCTGCACGATCGCGACCGCGCGGATGCCGTCGCGCGCCTGATCGCCAATGGCGTCACCGCGCCGCACGCCCAGCACCGCCAGCAGGATCTGCAATCCCGCCAGCGCCGCGGCGAACCACAAGGCGGCAAGCCCGGCCTCTGCGATCACGGCTTCAGGGTCTTCGTTTCGTGCATCTTGCCCGCCATTTCCGGCGGCATGTATTTTTCATCATGCTTGGCCAGGAGGTTGGTCGCGACAAAGCCGCCATCGGGCCGGAACTGGCCTTCCGCCACCACCCCCGATCGCTCGCGAAACAGGTCGGGTACGATGCCCGCATAGACGACGGGCGTGGTGGCGACGCCGTCGGTCACGGCGAAATGCACCGTCACCCCGTCGGCGGCGCGCTGCACCGATCCCGCCGCCACCATGCCCCCCAGCCGCACCGCACGCCCCAGCGGCAGGCCCTGTTTGGCGACATCGGACGGGGCATAGAAGAACGCCGCCTGATCCTTCAGCGCGGACAGCGCCAGCAACGCGGCCGCGACGATCGCCGCCACCGCCAGCAGCGCCAGCCCGAGACGTTGATGCTTTGCGGTCATTTCTCGGCGCGCTTCATCGCCAGCCAGCTGACCAGCGCCAGCACGCCGCTGCCGCCCAGCGCCACCGCATAGGCCGCCGACACGAAGCTCCAATGGTTCATGCCGCCGCCATCCGCCGCGCCCGCGCCTCGGCCTTGGTGCGCGCCAGCATCATCCGCATCCGCATGAGCACGATGCCGCCGAACAGAAAGGTGAAACCGGCCATGGTGATCGGCAGCGGCCACAGGATCGTGCCGTCGATCGTCGACTTGGTCAGCCCGATCGAGGGGCCCTGGTGCAACGTGTTCCACCACACCACCGAATAGCGGATGATCGGCAGCAGCACGCTGCCCGCCACGCCGTAAAGCGCCGGGATGCGGCCGTCGCCGCCCTGTTCCGCATCGGCCCGCGCCAGCGCGATATAGCCGAGATAAACGAAGAACAGCAGCAGCATCGAGGTCAGCCGCCCGTCCCATTGCCACCACGTCCCCCAGGTCGGCCGCCCCCAGATCGCCCCGGTGACGAGGCAGATCGCGGCAAAGGCGGCGCCCGGCACCGCGATCGCGCGTGCCGCTACCTGCGCCAGCGGATGGCGCCACACCAGATAGGCGATGCTGGCGATCGCCAGGCTGCTCCACCCGCCCATGCCCAGCCAGGCGGCCGGCACATGAATATACATGATGCGCACCGTCTCACCCTGCAGGTAATCGGGCGGCGTCTGCGTCAGCCCTGCCCACACCCCCACCGCGATCAGCAGCACGCCCAGCCAGAAGAACACCCCCGTCAGCGGACGGGCGATCTTCAGAAACCGGGCAGGATTGGCAAGGGCATGAAGGCTCGGCACGATCCGCCCGTCTTAGGGCCCTTTGACCGCGCCGTCACGGGGGTTTGGACATGCCGGACGGGTATGCGGTGCAGCGTGTATAAGGCCCTCTCCCATCCGGGGAGAGGGAGGGGACCCGCGGCTTAAGCCGTGGGGAGGGTGAGGGGTTGCCAAGCAATGCTGCGCCCGGGTCTGCCCCTCACCCTCCCACCGCTCCGCGGCGGGCCCCGCCCTCTCCCCGGAGGGGAGAGGGAAGGCGATCCTACCGCCCGATCAACCGCTGCGCGATCTCGTCGGCCACATCCGACGCCGGATGGCCGTTGGCGGCGCTCTCGCTCCACACCTGCTCCAGCCGCTCCGGGATCTTCGCGATACGCGCCATCACCTCGGCCTCGTCGCCCTGGCCCAGATATTCCAGCCCGACATTGATGATGCCGCCGGCATTGATGACGTAATCGGGTGCGTACAGGATGCCCGCCTCGTGCACGCGGCGCCCGTCGGCGCGCGTCGCCAGCTGGTTGTTCGCGCCGCCCGCGACGATCTTCGCCTTCAACTGCGGGATCGATCCCTCGTGCAGCACGGCACCCAGCGCATTGGGGCTGACGATGTCGGCGTCCTCGAACAGGATCTGCTCGGCCGCCACGACGCCCGCGCCCAGCTCACCCGCCAGCGCCTGCGCCCGGCCCTCGTTGACATCGGCCAGCGTCAGGATCGCGCCGTCCCTGGCCAGCAGCCGGGCCAGCCCGCCCCCGACCGAGCCGACGCCCTGGATCGCGACGCGCACGCCCTTCACGTCGTCGGTGCCAAGGCCGCGCTTGGCGGCGGCCTTTACGCCCAGATACACGCCGTGCGCTGTATAGGGTCCCGGATCGCCGCCCGCGGCGCCCGATGCGACCGGCAGGCCCGACACATAGCGGGTCTGGCCGGCGATCACCTTCATCCGCTCCTCGGACATGCCGACATCCTCGGCGGTGACATAGCGGCCGCCGAGCGATTCGACCGCGCGGCCAAAGGCTTCCAGTTGCGCGGTGGTGATCGTGTCGCCGGGATTCGCCGCCAGCACCACGCCCTTGCCGCCGCCCAGCGTCAGCCCGGCCATCGCGTTCTTGTAGCTCATGCCGCGCGACAGGCGCAGCGCATCGGTGATCGCGCGATCGGGCGTGGCATAGTGCCAGAAGCGTGCGCCGCCCGCGGCGGGGCCCAGATGCGTCGAATGGACCGCGATCACCGCCTGCAACCCCGATGCGGGATCGCTGAACAGATGAACGCCCTCGTGCCCGTCGAAATCAGGGAAGCCCCAGTCCGCCATGTCTTTTCCGATGCTGTGGGAAAAATGGGGCGACCGACGGGACTTGAACCCGCGACCCTCGGTACCACAAACCGATGCTCTAACCAACTGAGCTACGATCGCCACTGAAGGATTGCGCCCCTAGCGGGGGGTTACCCGCGCGTCAAGGCTCTATCCACCCACCCCCGTTCGTCTCGAGTAACCGTCGAGTAGCGGCAAAGCCGCGTACCGAGACGGTGTATCGAGAGACATGTCGCCACCTGCGGCGCTGTCTCGACAGGAACGGGTCGCCTTTAGGTCCGCGCGGTCCGGGGTATGGAGTGCCGCTCAGAATCTTCCCTGCACCGAAAGTCGGTACCCGCCCGGCCCGGGCGCGAAACCCAGCCGCCCCAATCGCTCGATCGTCGCCGCATCCCCCGCCGCCAGCGTCAGGTCCGCGGTATAGCGCCCGTCCGGCCGGATGCGCAGCGTCACCCCCTCGGTTCCCGACGTGCCCGTCAGCGGCAAGAGCAGCGCGCCTGCGTCGCACCGCGCCATGCCGGACAGCGTCGGCGGCAGCGGCAACACGCCGTCCTCCGTCGCCATCACCGCCCGCACGCGCCCGTCCGCCGATTCGCAGGTCTCGTCGCGAAAGCGCACGCTCACGCCCTCCAGGTCCAGGCTCGCCACCGGCAGCGGATTGAACACCCCCGCCACCGGCAGGCGCGCCGTCACATCGTCCAGCGCCACCAGATGCCGGCCGATCTCGGCGGCCCCCTCCAGTGGTGGCGCAAGCCCCCCCGGCCCGGAAAAGACCAGCCGCGCCCGCCCGATCAGCAGCGCGAAGGGCGACAGCCGCGCCTTCACATCGCCCAGCACCACGTCGCCGAACCGCGCCTCGCGCAGCCGTGCGTCCCAGATGCTGCCCGACACACGCCGCGCCGACAGCCCTTCCTCGCCCGCCGCCGCCGCACCCAGCACGATGCGCATCGGCAACAGCACGATCAGCGCCAGGAACAGCATCGCGCCGAACAGGACCGACGGCCGCGTCGTCAACCGAATGCGCCTCATGCCGCGCGGCTCCGCAGGACCAGCGTCACGCCCACCGTGCGGTCGCCATTGTCGGTCAACGTCGCCTGCTCCACCAATATGCCGCCGCGCTCCAGCCGGTTCAGCCAGGGGATCAGCGCCGCCGCCCGCGCCGACTGGATCTGGGCACGCACCCGGCCGGGCCCGTCCTCGTTCAGCGATTGCAGCGCGAAGCCCGCCTCGTCGGCGGCGGCGCGCACTGTGTCGGCCAGCGACCCGGTCAGCGGCGGCGGCCGGCGGATGGCGGTCAGCGCCTCGACCCGGGCCTGCGTCTCGCCCAGCCGCACTACCGCGGCGCTGTGCCGCTCGCGCGCACTCGCCAGCCCGTCGTCCACCGGCCGCACGATCCCGGCCCACAGGATCGTCACCACCATCAGCGCGGCCATCACCAGCAGCAGCCGCTTCTCGCGCAGCGACCGCCCGTCGAACCACGTCTTCAACGCGCTCATCGCACCCTCACCGTGAATTCTCCCGTGATCCGCCCGCCGGCCGCGGTGAAGGTGCCGGCCTGCACGTCAAACCCGGCCGCCTCGATCGCCCGCTTCAGGTCGGTGGCCAGCGCCTCGCGCTCAACCGCGATGCCCAGCCGCATGTCGCCCGATGGCTGGAAGTCCAGCGCGGTGATCTCGGTACCCGGCACCGCGCGCACCACCGCGAACACCGCCGCCGCGCTGCGGCTGAAGCCAAGACCAGGGCCGCGCACACCTGCCAGCCGCTCCGCCAGCTGCCGGTCGGCATCAGTCACCGTCTCGCCCCGCGGCAGCACGGTGCGGGCCAGCGCATCCGCGCGCGCCTCGGCGGCATCGGCGGCAAAGCTGTAGCGCGCGATCCGCACCAGATCGATCGCCAGCGTCAGCGCCAGTATCGCCAGCCCCATCAGCGCCAGCCGCCGGATCAACCGCCAGTCGATCGCGCGCCGCCGCCGTCGTGCGAACACCCCTTGCCGCAGGTCCAGCGGCACCGCCGCCACCGCCGCCGCCATCGCCGCGACCAGCTCGGGCTCGGGCACCGGCTCGGGCAGCGCGCCGCCAGTCACCAGCGGAGTCAGCGCCGCATCGTCGGCAAAGCCCGCATGGCGCCCGCGCACCACCGCCTGCCAGCCCACGGACCCGAGCGCATAGCCGCTGTCGGGGCGCGGCAGCAGCAGCGGCGCCGGCACCAGCGCGACCGGATCGATCCCGGCCTCCGCCAGCATCGACAGCCATCCGGCCATCGCGCCGGCATTGACCACACCGATCGCGCGACCGCCGTCCTCTGCCTCTTCCCCGCCCACCGCGACGTGCAGCTCGCTCATCGGCGCGGCGCTCGCCTCCGCCGCCATGATCCGCGCCGCCGCCGCCGCCTGGGCGCTCGACCGGGCGGGCAGCTCCGCCCAGTGCAGCGTCACCGCCTCCGCCGGCGCCACCGCGATCGCCGGCGCATCGCCCGGCGGCGGCCCGTCGCCCTCTCCCGCGACGCGGCCATCCTCCAGCCGCATCCAGCGCAGCGCGCCCCCCGGCGGCGGCAGAAACACAAGATTGGTCGCGCTCATAGATCTTCCCCCCATTGCCGATGGGTCAGGCGGACGGGAAGCGTGCGGGCATCGACCAGCCCGCGTTCCTCGATCTGCGTCGTCCCCAGCGTCACGTCGATGCGCAGGGCGAACCACTGCGTCTTCACCCCCGGTTGGCTCGTCGGCTCACCACCCACGCCCTGCCACGCCGCGCTCGCCTCGGCAAAGCCTTGCGGTGGCCGGCGCAGCAATTGCTGCCGGATCGTCTCCGGGTTCGCCCCCGCCTGGAACAGCATCGCGAGGATCGGCGCCTGTTCGGGCAGCAGCGTGTTGACGTTGATCGCGCTCGGCTCGTTCGTCGGCAGCGTGCACAGCCAGGGGCGCAGCGTCTCGTACACCTCCGCCGTCACCCCGTTCACCGCGCGCAGCTCGCTCACGTCCGCCATCAGCGTGCCGGGCGTCCGGTACGGCGTTTCGCGCGACAGATAGAGCGGGTCCTCGCCGCCGCCGGATTGCTGGTCCTGGTCGGTGTCGATCCAGTCCGATGCCCCCGCCGCCACCTGTGCGGCCACCTGTGCCGGCACCCCGACATAGCCCATCAGCCGCATGAACTCGGCCTGGCGCTGCGGATCGCTGGCATAGACGCCCGGCGCATCGGGCAGGCTGCGCACCAGGCTGTTCAGGTTGAAGCAGTTGCCCCCGTCCGTCACCCGCGCCACCGCGCTGCCGCCGCCGGGCAGCGGCAGGCCAAACGGCCGGTCGCTCCAGTCGCCCAGCAGCGACACCCGGTCCGGGCTGCGCTGCAACAGCCCGCCGATCCGCACCAGCGCCAGCGCCTCGCCCGCTTGCGCGAACGCGCGCGCCTGCTCCACCGCCAGCGCATTGCCGCCCAGCCGTGTCGACAGGCGCAGCTTCTCCAGCGCCGTCGCGGCCAAGACCGCGATCACCGCCACCAGGATCAGCACGGTCAGCAGCGCCGCCCCGCGCTCGCCCTCACGCACCGGCCACCTGCCTTGCGGGCGCATAACCCGTCCCCACCAGGAACATCTGCCGGTAAAGGGTGCCGTCCGTCCGCTCGATCGTCACCTCGGCCGCCTGCGGCAACGCCGCCCCCTGCACCCCCTGCCACTGATCCAGCCACGCCCCCTGGAAACGGTAGCGCAGATGCAGCGCGCGCACCCGCGGCAACAGGACGGTCGGCGGCAGCGGCTGCGCCCCGTCCAGCATCGGATACGCCACCCGCTCCAGCGCATCGCCCGCCACCCGGTACGTCACCTTCTGGAGTGACGCCCGCGGCGCGGCATCCAGATTGGTCCACCCCCCGCGCACCAGCGTCATCCCCGCCGCCTCGCCGACCAGTGCCGGGCGCAGCACGCCCGCCTCGTCCCGCGCCGGCCGCGCCACCGCCTGCCCCAGATCGGCCGACAGGATCGACAAGGTCCGGTTAAGCGCGGACACATCGTCCAGCCGTCCGCCGACGCTCGCCTGCGTCCGCACGCTCAGCGCCAGGATCGCCACCGCCGCCGACGCCAGCATCGCAAAGATCAGCAGCGCGACCATCACCTCGACCAGCGTAAAGCCGGCCTCGCGCCGCGGGAGGGGCGAGACCGTCATCGCAGGCCCGGTGACCGGTTCGGCCGGTTCCGGTCGCTGCCGCCACCTGGATCGGGGTTCGGCGCGACCAGCACCGGCGGCGGCAGCGTCGCCGGCCGGATCATCGTCACCTGCCCCAGCGTGTTGCCGCCGCGGCCGAACACCGACACGTCGATGCGCACCACGCGCTGGTCGCCGGTCGGGCTCACCACCCGTGTCCAGCGGCACGCCTGCCCGCCATTGGGCTCGGCCCCGTCGCTGCGCCCCAGCGTCGGCGCCTCCGGCTCGGTCACCGCCTCGATCGCGACGTTGCGCGCTACCATCTGCGCCACCATCGTCTCGCTCAGCGTGCCCGCGCCGCGGATCGTCGCGCCCTCCAGCCGCACCAGCGCCATCGCCGCCAGGCTGAACACCGCCAGTGCGACCATGATCTCGATCAGGGTAAAGCCGCGACTGTTACCCATCGACGCGCACGCTGCCGTCCGCGCCGATCCGCACCACCGTCTCCACCCGGTCACGCGCCAGCTTCAGGTCGGCGGGGCGATCCGCCAGCCCGGTCACGTCGAACGTCACGCGCAGCCGCCCACTGGTGTCCGCGATCTCGGGCCGCGTGCCCTCCGCCCAGCGCTCGACGCGCAGCGGCTTGTCCGCCACCGGTACCCAGCCGCCCGACACCCGCCGGTCGAAGCCATAGCCGCCGCGCGTCACCCACAGGCTGACCGGCGCGGCGTTCACCACCGCGCTGTCCTGCGCCGCACGCACCCGCACCGCAAAGCGCGTCGCCTCGTCCACCAGCCGTCCGCGCCGGTCGGGCATCGCCCACACCACGGCGGCCGACGCCAACCCGATGATCGTCACCACGACCATCAGTTCGACCAGCGTGAACCCCGCCTCGCGGCGGCGCCCGGCCGTCTTACTGCCAGTTGCCGATATCGGCATTGATCCCCTCGCCGCCTTCCTTGCCGTCGGCGCCGTAGGTCCAGATATCCGCCTCGCCATGCTGGCCGGGCGAGGCGTAGAGATACGGCCGGCCCCACGGATCGTCGGGCAGCTTCTTCAGATAGCCACCCCGCTGATAACGCGAAGGATCGGAAAGCCCGGCGGGCATCGTCACCAGCGCCTGCAAGCCCTGGCTCGTCGTCGGATAGGTCAGGTTCTGCAATTTGTAGAGTTCCAGCCCGCCCTCGATCTGCGCGATATCGGCCTTGGCCTTTTCGATCCGCGCGGTGTCGCCGGAGGGCAGCACGTTCAGCGCGACGATCGTCGCCAGCAGGCCGATGATGACGATCACCACCATCAGCTCCACCAGCGTGAAGCCATCCTCATTACGACGGCGGCGCGCTTTAGCTAGGCGAAGCGCCTTGTTCATCTCGATACGCATGGTCACCTCATTGTCCTGCCAGCGTGTTCAGTTGCAGGATCGGCAGCAGGATGGATAGCACGATGGTGGCCACGATGCCGCCCATCACGACGATGATCGCCGGCTCCAGCAGCGACAGCGCGGTCGCGGTGAAGCGGTCGAACTCGCGTTCCAGATAGTCGGCGGCACGCTCCAGCATCTCGTCCAGCCGCCCCGCCGCTTCGCCCGACGCCGCCAGATAGGTCAGCAGCGGCGGAAACACGCTGGCGCGCCGCATCGCGGCGGACAGGCTGCCGCCGCCGCGGATCGCCTCGACGATATCGTCGGAGGCGACGCGCAACCGCCGGTTATGGATCGTGCCGGCGGTCAGCGTCAGCCCTTCGAGCAGCGGCAACCGGCTCGCCACCATCGTGCCCAGCGTCCGCGCCATCCGCGCCGCATGCAGGTCGCGCAGCAACCGCCCGAGGAGCGGCACGCGCAGCAGCCAGCTATCGAAGGACAGCCGGATGGAGGGCACCTTCAACGCCTGCCATCCGCCAAGTCCCGCCAGCACGACGAACAGCAGCATCAGCCACCACCACCCGACCAGCAGGTCCGATACGCCGATCACCATCCGCGTCAGGAAGGGCAGTTCCTGCCCCACCGTGTCGAACTGTTCCACCACCTGCGGCACGACGAACATCATCAGCGCGGTGACGACGCCCAGCGCCACCAGCGCGAGGATGGTGGGATAGGCAAGCGCGGTGATCAGCTTGCCGCGAATCTCCGCCTGCCGCTCCAGCAGTGCCGCCAGCCGCTCCAAAATCGTCGGCAGCGTGCCCGAGCTTTCGCCCGCCGCCACCATCGCGCGGTACAAGGGCGGAAAGCTCTTGGGCTCGCGCGCCATCGCATCGGCCAGCCGCCGCCCCTCGACCACGCCGGCATGCACCGCCGACACCACGCCGCGCACCTTGTCGGTCTCGGTCTGGCGCGTGATCGTGCGCAGGCTTTCCTCCAGCGGCGACACGCGGTTCAGCGTCGCCAGCTGCCGGGTGAACAGCGTCAGTTGCTTGCCCGACATGCGCGGGCGGCCCAGTTGCAGCCCGAACAGCGGCCGGGCGCCCGCCACCGGCGCGCTGCCCGGCTTGAGCGACACGACATACAGGCGCTGCCGGTCCAGCGCCGCGCGCGCTGCGTCGGCATCGGCGGCGGCGACATGCCCCCGCCGTTCCGCGCCCTTGGTGTCGATCGCGACATAGTCGAAATCAGCCATCGGTCGCATCGCGCCGCGTCACGCGGATCGCCTCTTCCGCCGTGGTCTGCCCGGCCAGCACCAGGTCGCGCGCGGAGGAGGCCAGCGTCGGCGCCTTCTGGAAGGCGTGCGCGGCGATCGCCTGCTCGTCGCCACCCTCGTTGATCAGGCGGCGGACGGTTTCGTCCACCCTGACCGCCTCGTACACGCCGATCCGGCCCTTGTAGCCGGTGCCGTTGCACTGCTCGCACCCGCGCGCGACATGGACGATCGTGTCGCCGGCAATGCCCAGCATCGGCGCCACCGTCTCGCTGGCCGGCACGCCGTGGCGGCAGACGGGGCACAGCCGCCGCACCAGCCGCTGCGCGATCACGGCGCGCAGCGTGGAGGCGAGCAGGAACGGCTCCACCTTCATGTCGCGCATCCGGGTGATCGCGCCCACCGCATCGTTGGTGTGGACGGTGGACAGCACCAGATGCCCGGTCAGCGATGCCTGCACCGCGATCTCGGCGGTTTCGCGGTCGCGGATTTCGCCGACCATCACCACGTCGGGGTCCTGACGCAGGATGGCGCGCAGGCCCGCCGCGAAGGTCAGCCCGACCTTGGCGTTGACCTGCGTCTGGCCGACGCCGTCCACCGCATATTCAACCGGGTCCTCGACCGTCAGGATGTTGCGGCTGCCATCGTTCAACAGGCGCAGGGAGGCGTAAAGCGAGGTCGTCTTGCCCGAACCCGTGGGACCCGTGACCAGCAGGATGCCGTTCGGTTCGGCCAGCGCCTCGCGCAGCAGCGCGTACATCGCCGGGCTCATCCCCAGCGCATCCAGGTCGATGCCCGCATTCTCCTTGTCCAGGATACGCAGCACCACCCGTTCGCCCGCCCGGCTGGGCAGGGTCGAGACACGCACGTCGAGCAGCTTGCCGCCCAGCGTCAGGCCCATGCGCCCGTCCTGCGGCACGCGCCGCTCGGCAATGTCCAGCCGCGCCATCACCTTGATGCGGCTGACCACCACCGGCGCGACATGCGGCGGCATGCGCAGCGTCTCGCGCAGCACGCCATCGATCCGCATCCGCACGACCAGACCCGTCTCGTACGGCTCGATATGGATGTCCGACACGCCGTTGCGCGCCGCATCGGCCAATATGCCGTTGATCAGCCGGATCGCGGGCGCATCGTCCGCGGTGTCCAGAAGGTCCTCGGCGGTCGGCAATCCTTCGGCCAGCAGGTCCAGCTCGTCGCCCATCCCCGCCGCCGCCATCGCGGTCGCCTGTCCGTCCATCGCATAGGCATCGGACAACAGCCGGTCGAACGCCGCCGGCTCGACCACCGACACCGCGAACGGCCGCCCCAGATGCCGCCGCAACTCGATCAACGCCTTGGGATCGCTGCCTTCCCGCAAGGCAACCGCCAGCGGCTCCTGCGCCGCCAGGCACGTCCCGAACTTGCGTGCAAAGGCATAAGGGATGGACAGCGGCGCAACCAGCTCCAGCACCCCGCCATCACGCCCCTCCCCCTCGTGGGTTGCCGCCCCGTCACGCCCCTCCCGCTCGCGGGAGGGCACCCCGTCACGCCCCTCCCGCTCGCGGGACGGGTTGGGGGAGGGAAGTGCGGCAGGCGCATCGGCCAAAGGCACCTGCCCTCCCCCGAGCGGAAGGGAAGAAGGTAGAGGCACCGTATCGCCGGTCCCCTCATGCCCCTTGCGGATGATCACCGCCGCCGCCGCGGAGTTTCGGGAAGCCGCTGTACCGGCACCGCGATATTGGGGTCCTCGATATTGCCGGGCATCGGCGCGCGCGGGATCGGCGGGGCGGCATTCATGTAATCGCGCACCAGTTCGTCGATCGACGGCTCCACGCCCGGCTGCGCATAGCCCTGCAACTGGCGCAGATAGCCGTAACGCTGCTCGGTCACCGCCCGCGAATCCTCGGGCGTGCGCAGGATCGTCGGGCGGATGAACACCATCAGGTTCGTCTTGGCCCGGCTGCGCGCCTTGGACCGGAACAATGCGCCCAGCCCCGGAATGTCGCCGAGCAACGGGATCTTCTCGATCGTGCGCCGCTCGTTATCGTCCAGCAGGCCGCCGATCACCGTGATCTGCCCGTCATCGGGGGTGAACACGTTCTCGAACGCGCGCTTGTTCAGGATCAGCTCCGAATTGTCGCTCGATACCGGCCCGGCGATCGAACTCACCTCCAGGCGGACATACAGCTTCAGCGACCCGCCCGCATTCACCTGCGGCTTCACGTCGAGCTGGATGCCGACATTCTGGCGCTGCACGGTGCGGAAGGCATTGTCGAAATTGTTCGACAGCGCCTGCCCCGTCGTCACCGGGATCTCCTGCCCGACCAGGCTGTGCGCCTGCTGATTGTCCAGCGTGATCAGGTGCGGGACCTGCAACAGGTTCGATGTCGTGTCGCTCTTCACCGCATTGATGATCGCGCCGAACACGGTGTCGCCGATCTGCCCGCCCCAGCCCAGCGCGCCGCCCGTCGTCCCCAGGATCGACTGCACCGCCGACTGCGTCAACTGGTCGAACGCCGGGTTGGGGGTGCGCGTCTCGGTGCGGGTGCCGTCCGAGGCGATCACCGTTGTTGTTGTACCGCCGATCTGCTGCCCCGCGACCGCGCCGGCGATCTGCAGGATGTTGGGCGCGGTGTTCGAATAGGTCGACGCGCCGAACGCCCCGCCCGACAGGCTGCCGAGCAGGAACTGCGCCCCCAGCCGCTTGACCGTCTGGTCGGACACCTCCGCGACGATCGCCTCGATCAGCACCTGCTCGCGCCGCACGTCCAGTTGCCGGATCACCTCCCCCAACTGCCGCTGCACGTCCGCCGGTCCCGCGATCACGATCGCGTTCGCACCCACGAAGCGCGTCACCACCGCGGCGGTGCGCCCGCCCTGCGTACTGATTGCCGCCTGCTGCCCCGTCTGCCCCCCGCTCCCCGGCGTGCTCGCACTCTGCGTCTGCTGCACCGGCTGCGACTGGCGCGCCGCGGTCGAATTGATCCCCGCCGCTCCCGTCGTCCCGTTGGTCTGCGAGAAGCTGCCCCGCGACAGCGTCGTCTCCTGCACCGCATCGGGCGTCTGCCCGACCAGCTGCTGCAACACCGGCAGCAACTGCTCGGCATCCGCATTGTTCAGGAACACGACGCGGATCTCGGTGCCGTTGCGCGCCTTTTCGTCCAGCTCGCGCGCCACCTGCGCCAGCCGCGCAACGCTGCTCGCGTCACCCCGCAGCGCCACCGAGTTGGAGCTGTCAATCGCCACCACCGACACGCCCCCCGCCGTGCCGCTCGCCACCGCACCCTGGTTGCCGCCGCCGCTTTGCACCGCGGCGCCGCCGCTACCGCCACCGGCCAGTGCCTGCAACGCGCTGGCGATCTCGCGCGCGCCGGCATTTTGCAGCGCGATCACCCGCGTCGAGGCATTGTCCGTGTCGATCCGGCGCACCACTTCGCGGATGCGCCGCACATTGTCGGCAAAGTCCACCACGACCAGGCTGTTGCCGCCGCGATTGGCGGTAACCGAGCCTTGCGCGCTGACCAGCGGCCGCACCGTCTCCACCGCCGCCGCCGCATCGCCCGATCGCAACCGGATGATCTCGGTGACAAAGGCGTTGCGATTGGCACCCCCCGCCCCGATCCGGCTCGGCTGCGAGGCGGCATTGTCCAGCGGCTGCACCCGGAACGCCCCACCCGAGGTCGGCACCGCGACCAGACCGTTGGAGCGCAGCGTCGACAGGAAGATCTCGAAATATTCGGACCGGGACAGCGGCCGGTCGGTCACCACCGTCACCTTGCCCTGCACCCGGCTGTCGATGATGAAGGTCCGCCCCGTCACCTTGGCGGCATCCGCGATGAACGCGCGGATATCGGCATCGCGCACGTTCAGCGTGGTTTGCGCATGCGCGCCCGCTGCCAGCGCGATGGCCAGAACCGAACCCAGAACCAGTCTCTTCATTGCCCCGCCACAATCGTGATGGCGAGCGGCAGCGTCTGATTGCCGCGCTCGACCGTGATAGGAATATTGCCGCCCTGCCCGAAATCGGCGGCGACGCGGTCGATATCGCCCGGCCCGGTCACCGGGCGCCCGCCGATCGCGGTCACCACATCGCCCTCCTGCAAGCCCGCCGCGCGGAACGCCGCGCCCGACCCTTGCGGGCGCACGACCAGCCCGGACACGCGGCCGCCGTCCAGCCGGGGAATGAACCCGATATCGCTGCGCAACTGCCCGATCCGCACCCCGGCCCCGCCGGCGGCCGGCGGCGGCGCCCCCGCCTCACCCCCCGACGCACCCGGTGCATCGGACTGGTCGAGATACAGCGTCTCCTCCGCCCCCCCGCGATCGATTACCACATGGTCGAACGCCACCGCCTTCAGCCGCACACCCGGCTGGATCTCGTCGCCGATCGCCACCGATTGCTGCACCCCGTCGGGCCCTGCCAGGATCGCGGAGCCGCGGCCCATCGCCTCGTCGATCCGCGTGCCGAACAGCGTCAGTTGCAGCGCGGTGACGGTGGCCGGCGCCTGGGTCGCCCCTTGCAGGCGGAAAAAGGGATCGAAGCCCGACAGAATGGTGGAGGGCGATCCCGGCACCACCGGCTGCGCCGGGCGCCAGTCGCCCAGCGGCGCGACCGGCGTCACCACCGCCCACACCAGCCGTGCCGCCTGAATGGCCAGCCCGGCCATCAGCAGCAGTTCGGCCACCGAATAAACATTGACGACGGGCAGGCGCCGCAACAGCCGGCGACCCCGCGCGTCGAGCTTCAAACGCATGAACCAAACACCCCAACCGCCGCACGCGCCCTAGGCATGCCATGTTACAGCTTTGCGTCAAAGCCCCGAAACACGGGCGTCACATTGGTACGGCACCGCGCCGCTGATAGGATGCCTGTCATGACGATGCCGAACCTCGATATTCCCGCGCTTGGCAGTGGCCTCGACGCCGAACCGATCGTACAGCGCCTGCTCGGTCAACCGGGCGTCCAGCGCCTGCCCAGTCCCAAGCTCACCTTGTTCGTCAAGCGCGCGGCGCTTCCCGCCGAGCTGTGCGCCACCCTGATCGCGCGCATCGATGCGGTGCGCCGCCCCTCCACCGTCTCCGATTCGAACGGCGATGCCAGTTACCGCACCAGCGAAACCGGCGATCTCGACCCCGCCGATCCTGCGGTGATCGCCACCGAGGGCATCATCGCCGCGCTGACCGGCCTGTCGCCCGAACATGGCGAGCCGATCCAGGGCCAGCGCTACGCGGTAGGTCAGGAGTTCAAGGGCCATACCGATTATTTCGAGCCGCTCGGCATCGATTACGATCGCTATTGCGGCCGCTCGGGCAATCGCACCTGGACGGTGATGATCTACCTCAACACGCCCGAGGCGGGCGGCGCGACCCGCTTCAAGTCGGTCGACAAGACGATTCAGCCCGAAACCGGCAAGCTCCTCGCCTGGAACAACCGCCGAGCGGACGGTTCGCTGAACGCCGCGACGCTGCACCAGGGCATGAAGGTGCGCGCCGGGGTGAAATACGTCATCACCAAATGGTTCAGAGAGAAGCCCTGGATTGGCTGACCACTACCCCTCTCCCCTCCGGGAGGGGCCCGCCGCAAAGCGGTGGGAGGGTGAGGGGCCGCCCAGCAGCGCAGCACGGCTTGGCACCCCCTCCCCCAAAAGAGAGAGGGAGCAGAAACCCTATTCCGCCGCCTCGGCCATCTCGGCGAACTCCGCCGCCGCCAGGAACCGCTCGGCATCCAGCGCCGCCATGCACCCGGTGCCCGCCGCAGTCACCGCCTGCCGGTACACCTTGTCGGCCACATCGCCGCACGCGAACACGCCCTCCACGCTGGTGCGGGTCGATCCCGCCTCCACCGCGATATAGCCGTCCGCATCCAGCTCCAGATGCCCGCGGAACAGCTCGGTCGCCGGGTGATGCCCGATCGCGACGAAGCCGCCCTCCACGTCGATCCGGCTATGCTCGCCCGTCACCGTGTCGACCAGGTCCAGCGCGACCAGCCCGGCATTGTCGCCGCCGTCCACGAATTCGCGGACTTCCTTGTTCCACAGGACCTTGACGTTCGGATGCGCATGCAACCGCTCTTGCAGGATGCGCTCGGCGCGCAAGCTGTCGCGGCGGTGGATCAGCGTCACGTCATCCGAATGGTTGGTCAGGTACAGCGCCTCCTCGACCGCGGTGTTGCCACCGCCGATCACCGCCACCTTCTTACCGCGATAGAAGAAGCCGTCGCAGGTCGCGCAGGCGGATACGCCCTTGCCCTTCATCGCGTCCTCGCTGTCCAGGCCCAGCCACTTGGCCTGCGCGCCCGTCGCGATCACCAGCACGTCCCCTTCATACACGTCGCCGCCATCGCCGATCAGGCGGAACGGGCGCCGGGACAGATCGACCTCGGTGATCGTGTCCCACATCAGGCGCGTGCCGACATGCTCGGCCTGCTTCTGCATCTGCTCCATCAGCCAGGGACCCTGGATGACATCGGCAAAGCCGGGATAATTCTCCACATCGGTAGTGGTGGTTAGCTGCCCGCCAGGCTGGATGCCCTGCACCACGATCGGCGCCATGCCGGCACGCGCGCCGTAAATCGCGGCCGACAGGCCGGCTGGCCCCGAACCCAGAATAAGCATGCGGGTGGTGTGCGTCGTCATGAGAGCGTTTGCATCCTGTTTCTTCCCTGGCACCTAGATAAGCGCAAGCGACGAAAAAATGAACTGCCCCGCTGGCACCGATTGCCGGTCCGCTTCGTTACCTTTGTTAGGCGGAGAAGTATGCATGCGCGACGAAGACAAGGACGTGAAGATCACGGAATATACCGGCGCGGCCGGTGGCTGGGGCTCGATGCGCGGCATGGCACAGGTAGTGCCCAAAGAGCGTCCTGGCCCCGATGTGCTGGACGCTTTGCGCCGCCAGAACAAACCGGAAGGCGTCATGTGTGTCAGTTGCGCATGGGGCAAACCCGCCAAGCCGCACATCGCCGAATTCTGTGAAAATGGCGCTAAGGCAACCGCTTGGGAATTGTCCAACCTGCGCGTCACGCCGGAGTTCTTTGCAAAGCACAGCGTCTCCGAGCTGGCCGAATGGCCCGACCATGATCTGGAACAGGCCGGCCGCCTGACCCACCCGATGAAGTATGACCGCGCCACCGACCGCTATGTCGCGGTGCCGTGGGATGAGGCATTCGCCGCGATCGGCGCCAGGCTGAAACGCTGCGACCCGAAAAGGGTCGTGCTCTACGCGTCGGGCCGCGCCAGCCTCGAAACTTCGTTCATGTACGGCCTGTTCGCCCGCATGTGGGGGCAGCAGAACCTGCCCGATTCGTCCAACATGTGCCATGAGACGACCAGTGTCGGTCTGAAAAACGCGATCGGCTCGCCGGTCGCGACGATCCAGATGGAAGATTACGAGAAGTGCGACGCCATTTTCGCCTTTGGCCAGAATGTCGGCACCAATGCGCCGCGCATGCTCCACACGCTGAAATCCTGCCGCGACCGCGGTGTCGAGATCGTCGTGTTCAATCCGCTGCGCGAACGCGGCTGGGAACGCTTCACCGATCCGCAGAACCCGGTGCAGATGACGACGGGCGGCTCGACCACCATCGCCACCCAATATCATCAGGTCCGCGCCGGCGGCGACATTTCCGCGCTGCTCGGCATCTGCAAGCTGGTGATCGAGGCGGATGACCGCGCCCGTGCGCTCGGCAACGAGCGTGTCCTCGACCATCATTTCCTCGAACAGCACACCACCCGGTTCGAGGATTTTGCCGCCTTCGCCCGCGCTGCGAAATGGGACGACATCACCCGCGAAAGCGGCCTGACCCGCGACGCGATCGAGGCGGCCGCGCAGGTCTATATGAAGGCCAAGCGCGTCATCGTCGTCTACGGCATGGGCATCACCCAGCATCGCTACGGCATGGACAGCCTGTACATGCTGGTCAATTTCCTGCTGCTGCGCGGCAATATCGGTCGCGAGGGTGCCGGCCCCGGTCCGGTCCGCGGCCACAGCAACGTACAGGGCCAGCGCACCGTCGGCATCACCGAGAAGACCGAGCTGGCCCCCGTTGACCGTTTGAAGGAACTGTTCGAGTTCGAACCGCCCATTGAAAAGGGCTGGGACACGGTGGAAAGCTGCCGGCAGATCATCGACGGCACGTGCGAGGGCTTTGTGCAACTGGGCGGCAACTTCCTGCGCGCGACGCCTGAACATGCCAAGATGAAGGAAGGCTGGGCAAAGCTGCCGATCACCGTCAGCATCGCCACCAAGCTGAACAAGAGCCACCTCTATCCCGGCGAGGAAAGCTACATCCTCCCCTGCCTCGGCCGCATGGAACGCGACATGCAGGAAAGCGGCCGTCAGGCGGTGTCGATGGAGGATTCGTTCAGCCACATCTACGGCTCGGTCGGCAAGGCCAGCCCGGCGTCCGACACCCTTCTGTCCGAGCCAGCGATCGTCGCCGGTCTCGCCAAGGCGGTGTTGCCGCCCAACCCCAACGTTCCCTGGGACGCATGGGTCGGCGACTACAGCCTCGTCCGAAAGGCGATCGAGGATGTCTATCCCGACAAGTTCGCCAACTTCAACGAACGCCTGTTCGAACCCGGCGGCTTCTGGAAGGGCAATCCCGCCGCGCATCGCCAGTGGGAAACCGAAAGCGGCAAGGCGGAATTCAACACGCCGCGCGCACTCAACGCCGCCGGCTTCGACGATGCCGATGGCCGCTTCCGCCTCATCACGCTGCGGTCCAACGACCAGTTCAACACCACCGTCTACGGCTATGACGACCGGTTCCGCGGCATCAAGGGGACGCGTCAGGTCGCGATGATGAACGCGGCGGATATTGCCCGGCTGGGCCTGAAGGACGGCGACCGGATCGCGCTGGAAAGCGATGCGGAGGACGGGGTGGAACGCGTCGTCGGCGATCTGCGCGTCACCGCCTATGACATCCCGGCGGGGTGCATCGGCGGCTATTATCCCGAGCTGAACTATCTGATCGCCCTCGAGCACCACGCCCTGGAGAGCCATGTGCCGGCCGGCAAGTCGGTGCCTGTGCGCGTGCGCGTGCCCTCATGACGATCCTGGGTGCGGTGTTGACCGGCGGGCGTTCGTCCCGCTTCGGCTCGAACAAGGCGCAGGCGCTGCTCGGCGAGCGATCACTTGCCGCCCATGCCCGCGCACTGATCGCGCCGCACTGCGCCGACGTCGTCATGATCGGTGGAGAGGGCGGGGTGCCGGACCTGCCCGAACCGGGGCTCGGGCCGCTGGGCGGCATCGCCGGCGCGCTCGATTATGCCGCGGAACATGGGTTTCGCTGCGTGCTGACGATCGGCTGCGACATGCCCCGCCTGCCCGATGGTCTGATCGAGGCGCTGCTGCACCGCGAACCGTCCTACTGCGCCGATGCACCCGTGCTGGGGCTGTGGCCGGCGGCGCTCGGCGCGCATCTGCTGGCGCATCTAGGGCTGAACGGCGACCGATCGGTGCGCGGCTGGGCACGCTCGGTCGGCGCCATCCCCGTCCCCTCGCCCGTCCCGCTCGCCAACATCAACACCCCCGCCGATCTGGAGACGCTGTGAACGCTGCGGAAGACGCGGCGCTGACGATCCTGCGCGTCGATGGCAGCCAGGCCGCCATCGACCGCGCCATCGCCTGCGAAGTGCCGGTCGCGATCGAGATCGACGGGTTCGGCTATGCGGTGATGATGATGACGCCGCAGGATTTCGGCGACTTCGCTACCGGCTTCCTGCTCACCGAACGCCTGATCGATGCGCCTGCCGACATCCTCGACATCGACCCGTTTGAAACCGAACGGGGCTGGATCGTCCGCGTCGCGCTCGTCGCGCGCTGCCGCGCCCGCATCCACGACCGTGTCCGCCACCGCACCAGCGACACCAGTTGCGGCCTGTGCGGCATTTCCGGGCTGGAGCAGGTCGCCCGCCCCGTCACCTATCGCGCCGCCCGCCCCACCGCACCTGCGCCCGCCCTCTTCGCCGCCCTCGCGACCCTACGCGCCCACCAACCCCTCAACGTCCAGACCGGCGCCGTCCACGCCGCCGCCGCCTGCGACGCCGCCGGCACCATCCTCGCCGTCCGCGAAGACGTCGGCCGCCACAACGCCCTCGACAAGCTGATCGGCCATCTCGCCGGCGCCACCGTCCCCGCCTTTATCCTCGTCACCTCCCGCATCAGCTACGAAATGGTCGATAAAGCCCTGGTCATCGGCGCGCCGATCCTTGTCGGCATCTCCGCCCCCACCACGCTCGCGCTATCCCACGCGCGCACCCACGACCTCACCCTGGTTGCCCTGGCCCGCCCCGACGCCATGCTCGTCGCACATGATCCTTTCGGATGGTTCACGACTGATCCGGAATAGCGGCGCAGGTCTTACCCGCGCTTAACCGTCTCTCCGCCAGGAAGCGGCATCATTGATGACGGAACAGCAACGATGCGACAGGACGCCGAATGGACCGCGGCAGAGGAAGTGCCGCCGCCCGCCGACATACACCACCTTGCGCGGTTGATGGCCAAAGCTCAGCCAGCCCCACGCGGCGGCCCGTTCGCCTTTATTTGCGCGCTCGCAACAGCGGTCGCCGCCTGGGAGCGTGAACAGGCATGATGCATTTCGGACGGATCGTGGCTGGTCCGGCCCTGCGCCCTGCGCCGCGGCTGCATGCGCGGTGGCGGATCGCGATACTGGTCGCGCTCGGGCCTGTCGGCTGGGGATCGGTCGCCCTGCTGTTCGCGCTGCTGTTGTGAAAACGGGAGCCCGGTCAGGGGCTCCCGTCACATCATAGGTCAGGCGTCAGTTGCTGTCCGAATCGTCGTCGTCATCGGCGATCAGGATGATGCCGCCCACGACCGCGGCTGCGGCGAGCACCGCCACGATCACGCCGCCGCCGGCCAGTTCGTTCTTCTTGGCGCTGGGTGCCGACGCACGCGCCGACTTGGCCACCGACAGGCTGGCCGCCGGATTGGCGGGCGCTGCCGCAACAGGCGCGGCAACCATGGCGGACGCGGCCGCCGCCGTCAGAAACTTTGCGATCATAATTGGATACTCCCGGCTGTGGTAGGGCACGCACCACACGGTGCAGCGCTACCGACGCCCGGGCACGCCGGTTGTTCCCGATTTCAGGCGGAGGCGTGACGCGGCGAGAGCAGGGATGGGAGAATCCGGACCGCCGCGTCACACCAGATCATCGCTCCGGCCAGGGGCCAAAGCAAGTACCGAATTGGGACAAATGTCGGGAACGATGGTAGCGGAGGAGGGACTTGAACCCCCGACCCCAGGATTATGATTCCCGTGCTCTAACCAGCTGAGCTACTCCGCCTTGAAGGCAAACCATCGTCGGAGCGGCGCCTATAAGCAGGCTGTTCGGGCCGGTCAAGCGAACAAATGTCGCGACAGCAACTCCCAGGGGCCGCCGCGATACCACCACGCCCCCAGGCCGATCACCTCGACCATCCGCGGCTCGAACCCGCGCGACAGATTGGCCAGCAACAGCCGGGCGGTCGCCGGCGTGACCTTGTTCTGGATCGTCACATGCGGCCGCCATCCGCCGGCATCCTGCGGGGTCAGCAGGCCGCTGAACGCATCCGCCAGCTCGTGCCGGATCGCCACCAGCTCGGGCGATTCGATGCGGATCGCCACCCCGCGGCCCAGCGACATCAGCCCGGCCGCCTTCGCCTGTGGTGCCCGCACGCCGCGCGTCATGCCGTTCAGCCGGTGCTTTAACTCGTCCGCCGCCGACGGCGGCAGATGGTGGAACAGCGTGCAATGCGCATCCAGCTGGTTGCGCTCGGGCGGAAAATGCTCGCGCCGCAATCCGTCCAGCCAGCCCTGGTCGTGCCGGCCGAACAGCGCGGAGACGATGATCGGCGCAGGTGCGGGCGCGTCGGTCAAATCTCCACCTGACTGCCCAGTTCGACCACCCGGTTCGTCGGCAGGCGAAAGAATTCCATCGCGCTTTCCGCATTGCGCAGCATCCACGAGAACAGCTTCTCGCGCCACAGCATCATGCCCGGTCGCGACGAGGGCAGTAGCGTCTGGCGCGACAGGAAGAAGCTGGTGTCCATCATCTTGAACGCGCCCCCCTCGATCTCCACCCGCTTCAGCCCGGCCGGCACGTTCGCCTCCTCCATGAAGCCGAAGCGCAGCACCAGCCGGTAGAAGCCGTGCCCCAGTTCCTCCAGCGCCGCCCGGTCATGGTCCGGCCAATAGGGCCGGCCGGCGATCTTGACGGTCAACAGGATCACCCGTTCGTGCAGCACCTTGTTGTGCTTCAGATTGTGGAGCAGCGCATGGGGCACGCCCTCCGACGTGCTGGTCATGAACACCGCGGTGCCCGACACCCGCGACGCCGCATTGGCCGCCGATTCGATAAAGACCTTCACCGGCATCGTGCCTTCGCGCAGCCGCTCGATCATCAGCTTGCGCCCCGTCGACCAGGTGGTCAGGAAGGTGAAGATGATGAAGCCGACCAGCAGCGGGAACCACCCGCCCGCCGGCACCTTGGTCAGGTTCGCGAAGAAATACGCCCCGTCCACCAGGAAGAACAGCGCGAGCAGCGGCATCGCGGCGTAAAGCGGCCACTTCCACAACCGGGTCAGCGCCACGCCCAGCAGGCAGGTGTCGATGAACATCGCCCCCGTCACCGCGATTCCGTATGCCGATGTGAGATTGGAGGAGGTGCGGAAGAACAGCACCAGCAGGATCACCATCACCATCAACATCCAGTTGATGAGCGGGATGTAGATCTGCCCCGCCGTCGTCGCCGAGGTATGCTCGATGCGCAGCCGCGGCATGAAGCCGAGCTGGATCGCCTGTTGCGTGACCGAGAAGGCGCCGGTGATCACCGCCTGGCTGGCGATCACCGCGGCCGCCGTCGCCAGCATCACCAGCGGCAATTGCAGGCTGTCGGGCGCCAGCATGTAGAAGGGGCTTTCCAGCGCCGCCTCGCCCTCGCGGAACAGCAGCGCACCCTGCCCCATATAGTTCAGCATCAGCGCCGGCAGCACGAAGAACAGCCAGGACAGGCCGATCGGCCGCCGCCCGAAATGCCCCATATCGGCGTACAGCGCCTCGGCGCCGGTCACCGCCAGCACCACCGAACCCAGCGCAAGAAAGCCGCGCAGCGGATCGATCAGGAAGAACTGCACCGCATAATGCGGCGACAGCGACCACAGGATCGCCGGCGTCTGCACGAAGCTGATCACGCCCAGCACCGCGATCACCCCGAAGTAGAGCAGCATGACGGGGCCGAAGAACAACCCCACCTTTTCAGTCCCCGATCGCTGGATCGAGAACAGCGCGATCAGGATGGCCACCGCGATCGGGATCACGAACCCGCCAAAGGCCGGCGCCGCCACGGCGAGCCCCTCGACCGCGGACAAGACGGTGACCGCCGGCGTGATCATGCTGTCGCCATAGAACAGCGCGGTGGCGAACACGCCCAGCAGGATGATCCCCCGCGTCCAGCGTTTCGTCTTGGTCTGTCCGGACACCAGCGCCAGCAGCGCCAGGCTGCCGCCCTCGCCATTATTGTCGGCGCGCATGATGATGGCGACATATTTCACCGACACCACGATCATCATCGACCAGAAGATCAGGCTGATGACGCCCATGATGTGCGCGGTGTCGACGGGCAGCGGATGGTGCGGGCTCGCGAAGGTTTCGCGGAACGCATAAAGCGGGCTGGTCCCGATATCGCCGAACACCACGCCGATCGCACCCAGCGCCAGCTTGATCATGCCGCCGTGATGCTGTTCGTCATGGCCGGCCGGCCCGGTGGTCGCCACCCCCGTTGGCGAGACGCTCATATCGCCCGCAGGCTCATGAACGAGGCGGCGCGCGCCGCGGCGAAGTTCCGGATACCCCCTGGCATGGCGCGGCCTCTAGCATGGGGCTGGAAACGCAGCAACGCGACCTGCGATCCGCCGCGGGACAGTATCGGGTCCGGACATGCATCGCCTCCCCGAAATTGCTTGTAATCGAACATCAATATTGGCCTGTCCATTTTTCGTAGACTGGCCTGTCAGGATCGCGCTACAGCCCTGCCCGGAGATGAGTTTGTCGGGAGAATGGCGGATGTCGGCGTCGCATGATCGGACCACGGGACCGTGGATGACGCAGGCGATGCGCTGGTTCGGCCCGGCCGACCCGGTCTCGCTCGCCGCGATCCGGCAGGCCGGGGCCAGCGAGGTGGTAACCGCGCTGCATGAGGTTCCCAACGGCGCGGTCTGGCCACGCGAAACCATCGCCGCGCGCCGCGCGATGATCGAGGCGGCGGGCCTTGGCTGGACCGTCGTCGAAAGCCTGCCGGTGGATGATGTCATCAAGACGCGGGGCCCCCTGTGGGAGGAACGCATCGCCGCCTACCGCGACAGCCTGACCAATCTTGCCGCCTGCGGTATCACCGTCGTCACCTACAATTTCATGCCCCTGCTAGACTGGACGCGGACGGATCTCGCTTACCCCATGCCCGATGGCGCACTCGCGCTGCGTTTCGAATGGGATGCGGTCGCCGCCTACGACATCCACATCCTCCGCCGCCCCGGTGCCGAGGCGGATTACCCGCCGGCCCGCGTCGCCGCCGCCGCCGCGCTGTTCGCGCGGCTGTCGCCGGCGGACCGTGACGCGCTGGAGGCGACGATCCTCGCCGGCCTGCCGGGCAGCGAGGAAAGCTTCACCTCCGCGGGCTTTCTGGCCGCGATGCAGGATTATGCCGGCATCGACGCGGACCGCCTGCGCGAGAATCATGTCGCCTTTCTGCGCGCCGTGTGCCCGCACGCCGATGCGCTCGGCATCCGCCTCGTCCTCCATCCCGACGATCCGCCCTTTCCGTTGTTCGGCCTCCCCCGCATCGCCAGCACCGAGGCCGACTTCGCCGCGCTGTTCGACCGCGTCCCCGCCCCCTCCAACGGCCTGTGCTTCTGCACCGGCTCGCTGGGCGCCCACCCCGACAACGACCTGCCCGGCATGATCGAACGGCTGGGCGACCGGATCGGCTTTCTTCATCTCCGCTCGGTGCAGCGCGAAGGGGATCACGCCTTTCACGAGGCGGCGCATCTTGGCGGCGACGCGAACATGCCCGCCGTGGTCGCCGCGATCCACCGCTTGTCGCGGGCGCAGGGACGCAGCATCCCGATGCGGCCGGACCACGGCCACCAGATGGCCGACGACCTCACCCGTCGCTGCAATCCCGGCTATTCACTGATCGGCCGCCTGCGCGGCCTCGCCGAACTGCGCGGGCTGGAGGCGGGCATCGCCCACGTCCAGGGGGCTTGCGCCTAGCCCAGCGCCGCCAGCGCCTTCAACCGCGCCGCACCGATCGGAATGATCGTGCCATGATTGGCCCCGGCCGGCATCGCGATCCGGTCGGACACGTCGCGCCACGTGCGCCCGTCGCGCGAGGCGACCGCATCATAATGCTTCTCGGTGTAGCGGTCGAAGAACAGCACGATCTCGCCATCCACCACCACCGCGGTCGGTCCCTCGCTCCATGCCGGCGTGATCGGCGCCGACAATGGCCCGAAGCGCGGCGGGGACAGCGACACCTCGCACCACTGGATCACCTTGCGCAGCGGGTCCCTGCGTTCGTCCTTCACGAACATCAGCATCCGGCCATCCCGCTCCAGAAAGGTCGCGTCGATCACGCTGAAGCCCGGATCGTAGAATAGCTGCGTCGGGGTGAACCGGCGGAAGTCGCGCGTCGTGGTGGCGTACAGCCGGTGATCGCCCTCGTCTCCGGCCTTGCCGACCGTGCTTGCCCACACGATCACGAAATGCCGCGCCCGCGCGTCCCACACCAGTTCCGGCGCCCAGCTGTTGCGCGTGTCCGGGAACGCCGCCATCACCGGCACCGCCTGCTGCTCGGACCAGTGGATCAGGTCGCGCGACGAGGCATGGCCGATCGTCACGCCCGTCCAGCTCGTCGTCCACACCATGTGATAAAGCCCGGTCTGCGGGTCGCGCGCGATGCACGGATCACGCATCAGCTTGTTCTCGCCCACCATCGGCACCAGGATCGGCGCGCCGTTGCGCACCGCACGGTACCGGTAGCCGTCCTCGCTGATCGCCAGCCGCATGCCCGCCCCGCCATTGTCGGCATTGCGGAAATAGCTGAAGGCGTATCCGCCGCCCGCGGGTGCCGCCGCGGCACGCTGCGCAAAGGCCGGCAATGTCGCGGCCAGCGCCACGCGGCCGCAAAATGTGCGTCGATCCAGCATGCCTTCTCCCCCTTGGCCTTTTGCGACACTGTGCCGATTTGCCGGACAAGATCAACCGGCCCATATCCATCCACGCCCGGCGCGCGCGGGCTATTGTACCCCCGCCCCCGGCGTGACATGAGAACCCCATGAAGCAGCGCGGCGAAAAGCTGTACCAGCGCATCGTCCATGCGATCGTCGAGGCCATTGACCAGGGGCGCTATACCACCGGCATGCGCCTGCCCGGCGAACGCGAACTGGCGGAGGAATATTCCGTCAGCCGCCCCACCATCCGCGAGGCGATGATCGCGTTGGAGATACGCGGGCTGGTCGAGGCGCGGCAC
Organism: Sphingomonas carotinifaciens; assembly: GCF_009789535.1. Classification (NCBI taxonomy): domain Bacteria; kingdom Pseudomonadati; phylum Pseudomonadota; class Alphaproteobacteria; order Sphingomonadales; family Sphingomonadaceae; genus Sphingomonas; species Sphingomonas carotinifaciens. Next base: position 3,226,648 of record NZ_WSUT01000005.1, read on the forward strand.
GGCTCCGGCTTGTACGTCACGGCGATCACCCCGCAGACCACCGACCAGCCCGAACTCGACATCGGCGCATTCGAACTCATCGAGGCGCGGATCCTGTTCGAGGGGGAGGCTGCCGCCGTCGCCGCGACGGTGATCGATGACGAGGCGGTGGCCGAACTCGATCGCATCCTTGGCGACATGGCCGCGGTCGCCTCCTCCAGTCCCGAGGCGGTGGAGGCCGATCGCCTGTTCCACCTGCGCATCGCCGAGGCGACGGGGAATACCGTCATCACCACGGTCGTCGACATGCTGTGGACGCTGCGCGATCGGGCCCCGCTCAGCGCCCATATGTTTGCCGAGGCCCGGCGGGAAGGCGTTCACCCCCGCGTCGAGGAGCATCGCCTGATTGTCGATGCGCTGCGTGCCCGCGATTCCGCTGCCGCCCGCAAGGCGATGCGCGACCATCTGCGCCGGGTGATCGACGACGTCCTCGCCGCAACCGAGGTGGAGGCACTGCGCCGTGCCCAATCCGAAATCGCCGAGCAGCGCGGCGCGCTCGCCAAAAGGCTGCACGCCTGACCGGGCCGTCCAAGGACGCGCAATCGCCGGCCGCGCCGCCGGACATTCTTGACGTCCTCATCGTCGGCGCGGGCGTGTCGGGCATCGGCTGCGCCTGCTATCTGCGCCGCCTGATGCCGGACAAGCGCTTCGCCATTCTTGAGGCGCGGGGCGATCTCGGCGGCACCTGGGATCTGTTCCGCTATCCCGGCATCCGCTCCGATTCCGATCTCTTCACCTTCGGCTATGAATTCCGGCCATGGACCTCCGATCAGGCGATCGCCGACGGCCCCGCGATCCAGTCCTATCTGCGCGACACGGCGGCCGAATATGGCGTCGATCGCGCCATCCGCTATCGTCATCGCCTGCTGCGGGCGGATTGGGACAGCGGCAAGGCGCTCTGGGGGGTTGAGGTGCGCCGTACCGACCGGGACGAGACGATCACCCTGCTATGTCGCTGGCTGTTCGGCGCCACCGGCTATTACGATTATGCGCAGGGCTATGCGCCGGACTTTGCCGGGCAGCAGGATTTTGCCGGCCCGATCGTCCATCCCCAGCATTGGCCCGCGGACCTCGACGTCACCGGCAAGCGTGTCGCGGTGATCGGCAGCGGCGCCACCGCCGTCACGCTCGTCCCCGCGCTTGCCCGCACCGCCGCCCATGTCGTGCAGGTACAGCGCACCCCCACCTACATCCTCCCCGTCCCCAGCCGCGACCGCATCCATGCCGTCCTCCGCTGCCTCCTCCCCGCCGCCACCGCCTATGCGGTCACCCGCCGCCTCAACATTGCCCGCCAACGCTGGGTCTACACCCTGTTCCAGCGCTACCCCCGCGCCGCCCGCCGCTTCATCCGCTGGGCGAACCGCCGGTCGCTCCCCGCCGGCTTCCCCCTCGATCCCCATTTCACGCCCCCCTATGCGCCATGGGACCAGCGGCTGTGCGCGGTGCCGGATGGCGACTATTTCGCCGCGCTGCGGGGCGGGCGGGCATCGATCGTCACCGGTACCATCGCCCGCTTCGACGAAACGGGCCTCGTCATGGCGTCGGGCGAGCGGATCGCGGCCGATATCGTGGTGACCGCGACCGGCCTGAAGCTGCAACTGTTCGGCGGCGCGACCCTCGCGATCGACGGCAGGACGATCGATCCGGCGGAGCACCTGGTCTACAAGGGCATGATGCTGGACGGCGTTCCGAACTTCAGCTTCACCGTCGGCTATACCAACGCCTCCTGGACGCTGAAGGTCGGGTTGATCTGCCGCCATTTCTGTCGCTTGCTGGAAATGATGGATGCGCGCGACGCGCGGATCGTCGTCGCCGAACGGCCGGGGGGTCCGATCGAAACCCGCCCACTGCTCGACTTCGCCGCCGGCTACGTCACCCGCTCCCTCGACACCCTCCCCAGACAGGGCGACGCCGCCCCCTGGCAAATGACCGTCGACTATGCCCGCGACACCCGCCACCTCACCCGCGACCCCATAACCCACCCCGCCCTGCACTTCCTGCCGGGTCCACAGGAAGCCCGCTAACTCGGCCCTCGGTCGCTCGGCATCATGAACGATGACATTCGACAGGCGGAGGGTCGCCCCGATGCCCGCCCGATCGCTCCTCATGCCGGAGGGGTGTGAGGCCTGATCACTGCGCTGGCATATGCTCCGGACGCGCCTTGCCCAGCTTCACCATCTCCATAGCCAGAGACAAAAAAGGGCGGCCCCGAAGGACCGCCCTGTCTTCTTTCACCTGATCGTCAGCGATCAGAAATCGTTGCGATACTGCTCGTTGCCGATGAAGCCGAGCTTCGTCACCGCCGACCGCTTGATCACCGCGAGCGTGCGGTCCACCGCTTCATACTTCGCGTTGGGCGCGGGCTGGAAGTGGAGTTCCGGCTCGGGATTGATCGCAGCCGACTGGTCGAGATACTGGCGCAACGTCACTTCATCGACCTGCGACCCGTTCCAGGTGACGACACCCGCCTCATCGATACCCACCTTGTTCTTCTGCGGGTCGACGGGGTTCTGCGGCGCGTTCTTCGAGTTGACCGGAAGGTCGACCTTCACCGCGTGCGTCTGGATCGGGATGGTGATGATGAACATGATGAGGAGAACGAGCATGACGTCGATCAACGGCGTCGTGTTCATTTCCATCATCGGCTCGCCGTCGTCAGATCCGGCGCTCATTGCCATGGCAAGCTACTCCTTCAGGCCGCGTGTCAGGCGCGCGGGTTTTGGCCGGGGGCCGGCTCGGAGATGAAGCCGACGCGGGCGAAACCGGCCTGCTGCATCGTGTAGATGGTGCCGCCGATGCACCGGTAGGGCGTATTCACGTCCCCGCGGATATGCGCTTCGGGCAGCTGATCCGGCGTGATGTTCGGGCCAAGCCGATCCACCTCGGCCTGGAGCTTGGTGACGGCACGTTCGCGCAGTTCGTTGGAATTGACCCGGGTCAGGTTCCAATAGACCGCGCACTGGCCGTTCTCGGACGTGACGGAAAGCGACACGTTTTCCGGCTTGGTCGTGGTCGGGTCGAACCGCACATCGGGCAGCTTGAGCGGCACCGACTGGATCACAACGGGAACCGCGATCAGGAAGATGATGAGAAGCACCAGCATGACGTCCACGAGGGGCGTCGTGTTGATCTCCGACATCGGTTTCTCGGAGGAGTCCCCTCCAACGCTCATCGCCATGTGCGAGCTATCCTATCCATCATTCTGTCGCCGGTGTGATTACACCGGCCCGACCGAGGGTTCATACCCGCGGCCGGGTTGCAGGGCCGCCACCACGGCGACCCTGCCCCTGCTTGGTTCAGGCGCGCGTCTGAACACCACCGGCCTGGCCGGCGGTCGTCGTGGCGGGGGTCGCCTTCACGGTTGCGGGCTTGCCGGCGGCAGCCGAACCGGTCGTCGGGCGAACCGCACCGTTCGAAGCCAGGAAGCCGAGCACGTCGTTCGAGAAGGCCGACAGGTCTTCCGCGATGCCCTTGTTGCGACGCTGCAGCCAGTTGTAGGCGAGCACGGCCGGAACCGCGACGACCAGGCCGAGTGCGGTCATGATGAGCGCCTCGCCGACCGGACCGGCGACCGCGTCGATCGATGCCTGGCCCGACGAACCGATCTTGATCAGTGCGCGGTAGATGCCGATCACGGTGCCGAACAGACCGATGAACGGTGCGGTGGCGCCCACGGTCGCGAGGAAGGCGAGACCGCCACCCAGCTTCGAGTTGATCGCCGCTTCCGAACGCGCCAGCGAGCCGTGCAGCCAGTCATGCGCCTCGACCGGATCGGTCAGCTTCGAGTGCTGGTCCTGAGCCGCCAGACCGTCGTCGACGATCTGCTTGTAGGCCGAGTTCTTCTCGAGCTTGGCCGAACCCTCGCGCAGCGAGTTCGAGCTCCAGAAGCCCTGACGGACGCGCTTCGCCTGGTTGATGATTTTCTGCTGCTCGAACAGCTTCGAGAACAGGATGTAGAAGGACACGACCGACATGAGCACGAGGATCGTGAACACCGACTGCGAGATCAGGCCGCCTTCGCGAAGCGCAGCGCCGAGGCCGTAAGGGTTTGCCTCGGCTCCGGCCGCAGCGCCGCCCGCGGCGAGGATGGTGGTGAGCATGATTGGTTAGGTCCTCTGACTAAATCGTAAAAACGGGATGGTGCTGAACGTCACTCTTGCGGCAGGCGCCACGTCACGCGTCGCGACGAGCTCGACCGGATCGGATTGCCCGACTGATCCATGGCGGGGCTGTAGCGACCGCGGCGCGTGATCGCGCGGCATGCCGCGTCGTCCAGCGCTCTGGATCCGCTCGACTGGGTCACCACGCAGTTCTCCACACGGCCTTGCGTGTTGATGTCCCACTTGATGGCGGTCGTGCCCTCTTCCTGTGCGCGGATCGAGCTCGGCGGATAGTCGTCCGTCGAGATCCACTGCGCGGGATCACCCTTTGCACCCGCAGCCTTGCTGACCACCGGAGCCGCAGGCGGCGCAGGCGGGGCGGGCGGAGCAGGCGGAGCGGGCGGCGCCGTCGGCTGGCTCAGCGGGATGATGCTCGTCGTCGAGATCGACGGTGCCGGAACCGGCACGTTGACGATCGGCGGCGGCGTCACCACCGTGGTCGGCGGCGGCGGCAGGTTCGGCTGATCCGGCGGCGGGGGGGGCGGCTCGTCCGGCGGCGGCGGGGGCGGTGGCTCCTCGACGTCGAACGTATTCAGCTTTTCGGCAGCCTTCTTCACGAAATTGGTCGCAAGACCAGTGACGAGGGCATAGCCCAGGACGGCGTGGATCAGCACCACGATTACGATGGCGCCGATTTTGCCCCCAGACATCTTCTGGTCAGTATAGGCCATTCAGCAACGACACTCCTCAATCTGCCAGTTTCGCTTCGCCGTGGTCGGGAATGCGGAAACTCCTGCCAAGGCGCATAGCATGCACGGCAGAGCCTCAACCCTATCGCGACCCATGCCGTGGTGCAAACGCTTTGTCAGACGTAATAATCCTACAATCCAGCCGTGACGGAATTATTTCTGTATCGTTAATCCGCAACCGCCTATGTGCAAGCGCATGATGCGCTGTAGCTCTTCTTTTTTCGTCGCCGCCACCGCGATGCCCGCCTTGGCGCTCGCATTCGCCGCGATCGGCACGCAGCCCGCCGTTGCCGCGAATCAGGCCGCCGCCATTGCACCGGCCGGCCCCGGCTATGCCGATCTGGCCGATCTGGTCCTGTCGGCACCGGTGATCGTCGACGCGACCATCCGTTCGGCGACCAGGATCAAGGGCGCGGAAGCCGCCTCGGTCCCACCAGGACAGCAACGCTTCTATATCGAGGCGGACGTAACGGCGCTGGTACGCGGTGCCGGCGGGGTGCCGCCGCGGGTCGGTTACCTGCTGGATGTCGGGCTGGACGCACGCGGTCGCGCGCCCAAGCTGAAGAAGATGCGCGTACTGCTGTTCGCGCGGCGCGTGCCCTCCGCACCCGATCAGTTGCAGCTGGTCGCACCGGACGCGCAACTGCCCTGGTCCGCGGATCTCGATGCGCGCACCCGCGCCATTACCCGCGATGCCCTGGCGCAGGCGGCGCCGCCGGTCATCACCGGCGTCGGCAATGCCTTCCATGTCCCCGGGTCGCTGCCGGGGGAGGGCGAGACGCAGATCTTCCTCACGACCTCGGACAATCGGCCGGTGTCGCTGTCGGTGCTTCGCCGGCCGGGCGAACAGCCGCGTTGGGCGGTGGCGCTCAGCGAGATCGTGGACGAGGCCGCCGGCCCGCCGCAGCGCGACACGCTGCTCTGGTACCGCCTTGCCTGCGCGCTGCCCGACACGCTGCCCGATGCCAGCACGGATCAGCTGCAGGGCAGCGATGCCGAGATCGCGCGCGAGGATTATCGCTTCGTCTTGGCGGCGCTTGGCCCTTGCGGGCGTGCGCGTCAGGTGCCGACCGCCAATACCTGACCCGTGGTGGACGGGGCGGCGTCGAGAAACGCCACCGCGGCCTCCACCGCGGCGGCCCCCGCCCCCTCGCCCACCACAACCGCGTTGATCCGGTCCGGCGCGCGTTCGACCGCCAGCGGCCCGATCGCCGCCAGCGCAAGCGCCTGCGCCAGATCGTCGCGACCGGACTGGATCACCAGCACCACCGATTCGCCGCGCGTGCCGCGGACCAGGCCGGCGACATCGTCACCGGGATGGGCATCGACCCGCACCGGTTCAGCGCCGATGGCGGACCAGCGTGATGCCGATCGCCTCGCCATCCTCGGCGATCGCCAGCTTCACGATCTTCACCTGCACCCGCCGCACCCGCGCATCCTGCAGGAACAGCGTTTCGCAGATATGGTCGGCCACCCCCTCGATCAGGGTGAAATGCACGCCCGCCGGCAACGCCGTGGTCGCGGCGTGTTTCAGGTCGAGATAGTTTTTCGACGCGCCCAGCGGCGTATCGGGCGCGAACCGGGCGGGACATTCCAGGTCCACCGTCAACGAGATGCGCAGCGGTTGCGGCAGATGCGTCTCTTCCGAATAGATGCCGGTCAGCACCTGGACTTCGAGATCGTGAACTTCGAGCTGAAGGCTGTCTTCCATGGGCAGCGGCCTCTACTCGCTTGGCCCCCAAAGGCAATGCCGCTTGCGTTCGCCGCCCGCCGCGGTAAGGCGCGCGCGTTTCGTGGCCTTCCGGCCCGGCCAGGAATTTTGCGCCCGTGACGACCTCCCCGATAGCGATCGCCCCGCTCGATCCCGCCGACGCCGCCGACGTGGAGGCGTTGCTCGACCGCGCGTTCGGAGCCGGCCGCCACACCCGTACCGCCTACAAGGTCCGCGGCGACGCGCAGGCGATCCCCGAACTCGGCTTCGCGGCCCGGGAAGATCGCACGCTGATCGGCTCGATCCAGTGCTGGCCGATCGCGCTCGCCCGCGACGACGGCACCGCGCATCCGCTCGTCATGGTCGGCCCGGTCGCGGTTTCGCCCGATCGTCAGCGCGACGGCATCGGTCGCCGCCTCGTCGCCCGTGCGCTGGCGGCCGCCGCCGAACACGGCCTCGACGGCGCCCTGATGCTGATCGGCGACCCGGAATATTATGGCCGCTTCTTCGGCTTTTCCGCCGAGCATACCACTGGCTGGCGCCTGCCCGGCCCGGTCGAGCGGCACCGCCTGCTCGCCCGCGGTGGCGACGTACCGGATGCCCCCGGCCTGCTCGGGCCCCGCCACCGCGCGCCCGCCTGAACCTTTACGCCGCTCGCCCGCGCGCCTACCTCGCACGGCGATGCCCATGGATCTTCCCCCCGATATCGCCACGATGAGCCTGGCCGAGATCGCCCGCGCCGTCGACGAGGCGCGCCTGCCGCCGGTCGACAGCTGGACGCCCGCGCATTGTGGCGACAGCGAGATGCGGATCGCGCGCGATGGCACCTGGTATCACCAGAACAGCCCGATCGGTCGCCCGGCCATGGTCCGCCTGTTCTCCACCATCCTGCGCCGCGAGGCGGATGGGTCCCATGTTCTCGTCACGCCGGTCGAAAAGCTCGACATCGCGGTGGAGGATGCGCCCTTCGTCGCGGTGGCGATGCAGGCGGAAGGGCAAGGCCGCACCGCGCGCCTGGCTTTCCAGCTCAACACCGGCGACCTCGTCACCGCCGGCCCCGACCATGCGCTGCGCTTCGCACCGGGCGAGGATGGCCCCCGCCCCTATCTTCACGTCCGCCGCGGGCTGGAGGCGCTGGTGGCGCGGCCGGTTTATTACGAACTGGTCGAGCGTGCGCTTGCCGGCGACGATGCGGTGCCCGGCCTGTGGAGCAACGACGCCTTTTTCCCGCTGGAGCCTGCGGCATGACGCTGGCCTGGCGGCTTGCCGCCGCGATGGCCGAGACGCCGGTGGTCGACCTGCTCGCCGGCGACATGGCGGATGACATCGTCGATCCGTCGTCGCTGACCGATGCCGGCGTCCTTGTCGCGATCACCGACCGCGCCGCCCCCGGCGTGATCCTGACCCAGCGGACCGAAACCCTGCGCCGTCATGCCGGCCAGATCGCCTTTCCCGGCGGCCGCGCCGATGCGGAGGATGCCGACATCGTCGCCACCGCGCTGCGCGAGGCGGAGGAGGAGATTGCCCTGCCCCCCGCTGCGGTGACCGTGGTCGGCATCGCCGATCGCTATCGCACCGTCACCGGCTATGCGGTCACCCCCGTCATCGGCATCGTCCCGCCGGACCTGCCCCTCGTGCCGGCCGAGGCCGAGGTGGCCAGCGTGTTCGAGGTCCCCCTCGCCTTTCTGCTCGACCCCGCCAACCATGTGCGTGCCAGCGCCCATTGGCGCGGGCAGGATCGCCATTTCTTCGAGATCATGTGGAACGACCGTCGCATCTGGGGCGCCACCGCGGCGATGATCGTCAACCTGTCGCGGCGCCTCGCCGCTACGCCGGCCTGGGTGCGCCCGGCGGCATGACGACCCTTCTCTCCACCGCGTCGTGGCAGACGCATGACGGACTGTCGGCGCTCGCTGCCGCGCTTGCCGCCGTACCGGGCAACCCCCGCATCGTCGGCGGGGCGGTGCGCGACACGCTGCTGGGCATCGCGGTCGCCGATATCGATCTCGCCACGCCCCTGCCGCCGGAGGCGGTGATGGAGCGCGTCGCGGCGGCCGGATTCAAGGCGGTGCCGACCGGCATCGCACACGGCACGATCACTGCGGTCCTGCCCGGCGGCCCGGTCGAGGTGACGACGCTGCGCCGCGACGTCACCACCGATGGCCGGCATGCCGTTGTCGCCTTTACCGACGATTGGCGCGAGGATGCCGGTCGCCGCGATTTCACGATGAACGCGCTGTATGCCGATCCGGTAACCGGCGAATTGTACGACTATTTCGACGGGCTGACCGATCTTCATGCCGGCCGCGTCCGCTTCATCGGCGATCCGCGGCAACGCATCGCCGAGGATCACCTGCGCATCCTGCGCTTCTTCCGCTTCCACGCGCGTTTCGGGGATGCGATCGACGATGCCGGCCTGGAGGCGTGCACGCAGCGCGCCAACGACCTGATGGCGCTGTCGCGCGAACGGATCGCGAGCGAACTGCTGAAGCTGCTGGTCACCGCCGGCGCGGTCCCGGTCCTCGGCCTGATGGTCGATCGCGGCATCCTGCGGGCGGTGCTGCCGGAAATCGACAGCGACGGCGTCGCCCGTCTGGCGCTGCTCGCCGGGCGGGAGGCGGAGGCGGGTATGGCAGCCGATGCCGTTCGCCGGCTGGCCGCACTGGTGCCGGCCGCATCCGCCGAAAGCGTGGGCGCGCGGCTGAAGCTGTCCAACACCGATCGCAAGCGGCTGGTCGCCGCCACCCAGGGTCCCGGCGAGGAAGGCGCCCGCGCGCTCGCCTATCGCCACGGCCCCACGCTCGCCATCGATCGCCTGTTGCTGTCCGGGGCCGACCCGGCGGCACTGGCCGGCTGGACCCCGCCGACGCTGCCGATCGGCGGCGGTGCGCTGGTCGAACGGGGTTTGCGCAAAGGGCCGCAGGTCGCCGCCGTGTTGCGCGCGATCGAGACGCAGTGGATCGCGGAAGGCTTCCCTCCTGCCCCCCGCGTGCTCGAACTCGCCGACGATGCGGTGGCTCAGGCGTTGCGCTCGGCCAGCATCGACCAGGCGGCCGCCGCATCCAGCGGCCGGGCATAGACATAACCCTGCCCGTAGTTGCAGCCGAGCGCCCCCAGCGTCTGGCCCAGCTCGATCGTCTCGACCCCTTCGGCGGTGGTCCGCATCCCCAGCGCCTGAGCCAGGCCCAGGATCGCGCGCACGATCGCGAGCTTGTCGCGATCGGCGAGCATGCCGGTCACGAAGCTGCGGTCGATCTTCAGAATGTCGATAGGCAGCTTCTGCAGATAGGCCAGATTCGAATAGCCGGTGCCGAAATCGTCGAGCGCCAGCGTCGCCCCCAGTCCCTTCAGCGCCAGCATGGTGTCCGCGATCCGGTCCGGGTCGCTCACCATCACGCTTTCGGTCAATTCCAGCGTGAAGCGGTCGCCGGTCAGCCCGGCGGCGGTCAGCGTCCGCTCGATCACGTCCACCACGGTATCGCGCTGCAACTGGATCGCGGACAGGTTCACCGCCATGCGCACGCCGCTATTGCCGCCCGCGGCTCTGTCCCACCCCGCCAGCGTCGACGCCGCTTCCTCGATCGCCCAGCGGCCGAGCGGCACGATCAGGCCGGATTCCTCCGCCACGGGGATGAACTCGGTCGGTGAAATTTCGCGCCCGTCCTGCGTCCGCCACCGCGCCAGCGCCTCGAACTTGGTGATCCGCCCCGATGCCAGGTCGCAGATCGGCTGATAATGCAGCCGCAGGCGCTTTTCCTCCACCGCGTGGCGCAGCTCGGTTTCCATCGCGAATTGCGCACGCGCGATGGTGAACGCCGCCGGCTGATAGACTTCGGACCGGCCGCTCTCCTTGGCCCGCTTCACCGCGAACTGCGCGTGGCGGATCATCTCCTCGGCGTCATCATCCCCTTCGAAGCCATAGGCGATGCCCACCGCCCCCTCGACGCTGATCTCGTAATCGGTCAGGCGAAACGGCGCGGCGAATGCACGCTGGATGCGCTCGGCCAGGATCTGCGCTTCCTCAGCATGGTCGTCGATCGCCATCAAAATGCCGAACTCGTCGCCGCCGATCCGCCCCAGCGTATCGCGCCCGCGCAGCGCCCCCTTGAGCCGGCGCGCCACCGTGATCAGCAGCTCGTCGCCGACCAGCGATCCCATGCACGCATTCAACTGCCCGAATCGGTGCAGATCGACCACCAGCACCGCGTGATGCCGCCTGCCCGTCATCGCCTGTTCGATCAGGTCACCGAATCCTTCGCGATTGGGCAATCCGGTCAGCGCGTCGGTCTTCATCTCGCGGCGCAGGGAGCGCTCGCTCAGATGCTGTGCGGTCTGGTCGACCAGCATCACGATGCATTCGTCGCGCACCATCGGGCTCGATCGCGACAGCGTCACCTGGAAGAAGCGGCAATCGATCGCCTCGCCATGCGCATGCGCAAAGGCGCTTTGCCGCTCGCCCGACGCCAGAAACGCCTCGATCCGCTCGCCCAGCGCGGTCAGCAGCCGTGCCCGCCCGTTCACCACGCCGAACCCGGCGCGCCGGAACGCGATGTTGGTCGCAGAGGCGATGACCGCCCCGTTGCCGAGCCCGACGATCGCGGCCGGGATCGACATCATGTCGATCATCCGCGCCGCGACGGAGGCGTCCAGCCCCAGCGGATAGTCGGTCGGATCGAGTGCAGCGGTAGCCATTGCCAGACCGGTCTACGACTCGGTTCGTTAAGGCGACCTAAAAGCATCAGGCCGTTTTCACCGGGACCATCCGTTTCACAGGCACCAACGACCCGCAGTCATGATAGTCAGGTGAAGCGATTATCCCTGGGGAAGCCGGTCGGCGGCATCCGCCCCGCCGCCCCGCGCGCGGTGCGCCACGCCGACAGGTCATGCTCCACCCGCACGCGCCCGGTATCGCCGCCCATCGGCCAGCTCAGCCCGTCCTTGAACACGAAGGTCGTCGCATCAGACAGGCCACCGTCGCGATAGCGCTGCAACTGCACCCCGGTACCCCGCGACAGCTCGGCAAACTCCGTCAACGGGAACACCAGCATCTTGCGGTTGTCACCGATCGCCGCGACATAATCGTCCTCGGGCTTCACCGGCCGCACCACCTTGAGCACGGCGCCGGCGCGGGTCGTCACCACCGTCTTGCCCTTGCGCGTTTCCGCGATCACGTCGCCGGTCTGCACCACGAAGCCGCGCCCGTCCGACGCCGCCACCAGCAGCCGGGCCGCGCGTGCGGCGGGCAGGAAGCCGACGATCCCGACCGATCCGTCCAGATCGATCATCGCCCGCACCGGCTCACCGAAACCGCGCCCCCCCGGCAGCTTGTCGGCGGGCAGCGTGAAGAAACGCCCGTTCTCCGCTGCCAGCAACAGCTTGTCGGTGGTCTGCGCGTGAAAGGCGAAGGCGGGGCCGTCACCTTCCTTGAACTTGGCGGTGTCGGCCGAGGCGAGATCGACATGCCCCTTCATCGCCCGCACCCATCCGCGCTGCGACAGGATCACGGTGATCGGCTCGCGCTCGATCATCGCCTCCAGCGGGATGTCGCGCGTCGGTGCCGCTTCCTCGATGCCGGTCCGCCGCCTGCCCAGCACGGTTTCCGGGCCATAGCGGTCGCGCACCTTGCCCAGGTCGCGCTTCATCCGCGTCCGCTGCCGCGCTTCCGAGCCCAGCAGCGTGGTCAGCGAGTCGCGCTCCTTGTCCAGCGCATCGCGCTCGCCGCGGATCTCGAACTCCTCCAGCCGGCGCAGGGAGCGCAGCCGCATGTTCAGGATCGCCTCGGCCTGCCGGTCGGTCAGGCTGAACTCGGCGATCATCACCGCCTTGGGCTCGTCCTCGGTGCGGATGATCTCGATCACCCGGTCCAGGTTCAGATAGGCGATCAGATAACCGTCGAGCAGCTCGATCCGGTCGGCGATCTTGCCCAGGCGATGCTCGGACCGCCGCCGCAGCACCACGAATTGATGCTCCACCCACGCCGCCAGCGCCTCGCGCAGCGACATGACGCGCGGGGTGCGGTCCTTGTCCAGCACGTTCAGGTTGAGGCTGATGCGCGTTTCCAGATCGGAAAAACGGAACAGCCCGTCCATCAGCACCTGCGGATCGACGGTGCGCGCCCGCGGCTCCAGCACGATGCGCACCGCTTCGTCCGATTCGTCGCGAATGTCGGCCAGGATCGGCAGCTTCTTGTCGTTGATCAGCCCGGCAATCTGTTCGATCAGCTTGCCCTTGGCCACGCCATACGGGATCTCGCTGACCACGATCTGCCAGCCGCCGCCCTTCTCGCGCTCGATCTCCCAGCGCGCCCGCACCCGAAAACCGCCGCGCCCGGTGGTATAGCTTTCGCGCAGCACCGCCGGCGGATCGACCACCAGCCCGCCGGTCGGGAAATCCGGGCCCTTCACCAGCGCCAGCACCGCGTCGTCGTCGGCGGCGGGATCGTCGATCAACAGGATCGCGGCATCGAGCAGTTCGGCGGCATTGTGCGGCGGGATGCTCGTCGCCATCCCCACCGCGATCCCGCTCGCCCCGTTGGCCAGGAGGTTGGGGAACAGCCCGGGAAACAGCTCGGGCTCCTGCTCCTCGCCATTATAGGTCGGGCGATAGGCGACCGCGTCCTCGTCCAGCCCGTCCATCAGGTCGGTGGCGACACTGGTCAGCCGCGCCTCGGTATAGCGGTACGCCGCGGCGTTATCGCCATCGATATTGCCGAAATTGCCCTGCCCGTCGACCAGCGGGTAGCGCAGCGCGAAATCCTGCGCCAGGCGCACCATCGCGTCATAGACCGACTGGTCGCCATGCGGGTGATATTTGCCGATCACGTCGCCCACGACGCGCGCGCACTTCTTGTACCCCGAGGCCGGGTCCAGCTTCAGCAGCCGCATCGCCCAGAGCAGCCGCCGATGCACCGGCTTCAGCCCATCGCGCACGTCCGGCAGAGAGCGCGCGGTGATCGTGGACAGCGCATAGACAAGGTAACGCTCGGACAGCGCACTGTCGAAGGGGGCATCGAGGATGCCGATCGGGGGATTGTCGGAAAGGTCAGTCGCCATGGTTCGGCCGCGAGCCTAGCAGCAAACGCGCGCCGGACGCAATCGCCAGGAACATAACAGGTACACGAAGCCATCGTGGCAAGGGTGCGGTCGGCCCACCGGTGGATGCGGGCTGTTCCTGCATGTCGTCCACCACCTTGAAGACCCGGAAGGCTATGTTGTGCCAATCCGCCGCAGAAAGGGCGATCCAGTCGATCGTCTCCGCCATTTCGCGTCGGACCGGTCGGTCGTCTGCAAATTCCAGATAGAAGACCGACACTTGTCGCAACAACACCTTGGCGGGAAAGCGATCGTCATCGCGCAACAGGCTGGCCACGGTTCCCTGGTATCCCACGGCACGTCCGTCCTTCTCCAGCTTGCTCAAGACATAAGCGGTGACGAACCCGTCATCGTCGCGCTTGGTGGTCAACAATCCGCCCAACGGCCCATGAAAGATCGCAGGGTCACCGCCACGCACGACCAGCAGGCCGCTCACCCACCCCACGGCCATCGCCAACAGGCACAGACACGCAAGCCCAAAGAACAATGCAAACACATGATCGGGTGTCGCCTGCCCGGCTTCCCGCATCCGCAGAATGTCATACGGATTGGGCGCCGGCAGGTCGATCAGCTGCACCCCCGTCGCCCGCAACCAGCCTGGCCCTTCGCGCAGCAGAAATGCATATAGAAAGTGCACGACCACGCTGAACATGCCGACCAGTGCAATGCCTTGTGTGCTGCCCAGGCTGGGCACCGTAGGCTCGACCTCGTTGGTCTGCCCCGCACGATAGAAGATCCTGACCGCCAAAATGCCCGGCAACAACATTGCCGCCGTCAGGATGGCGACCAAGGTCAGTCCCATTGCCGCCGATCTCCGATCAGCGGCCGGGCATCAGCATGCACGCTTGGCCGACTCGCGTTGCGCCTTCTCGATCGCGCTACGGCGGATCACCCGCACGCCGTCTTCGCGCAATTCGGAGGCATTTTCCACCGCTTGCCAACTTCCGCCAAAAGCAGCCACCACCTTGGCGGCCATGCGGAGGGACCCAGGCGAATTGATGCGTCCACTGCTCATGGCATGGATATAGTCAATACCGACCGGACGACCAAGTCTGCCCGTCACCGCCCGTCGGACGGTTGAGCCGGCTCCCGCTCGAATTGCCAGTCATGATCGACCACGATGATCGAGCGTACCGGCCGCCCATCGACATCGCGTGACGGATCATAGCGGAAGCGCTTCTCGATCAGGCGGCAGGTCACCGCGTCCAACGCCGCGTTGCCGCTCGACCGGGTGACCGCGCAGTGCGTCGCACGGCCATTGGTTTCCACATAATAGCGCACCGACACGGTACCCCCGGCACCGGCATCCGCCGCCGCTTCCGGATAATCCGAGTCGCGGATGCGTCCCGCGATCCGCCGCGGCGGCGTCTCGAACCCGTCGCCATCACCGTCGCCGTCGCCGCCCGCGCCGCTGCCATCGCCCTGGCCGCCTGCGCCGGTTCCCGGTCCCGGCCGGTCGGACGCCCCTGCGGTCGGATCGTTGCCGGTGCGCGCCACCGGCGCGGTCACGACCGGCACCACCACCGGCAGCGGCACGATCGGCACCGGCGCCACCAGCTCGGTCGCCTCGGAGCGCAGGTTGCGCGGCGAGGCCCGACCGGCTGCCCGTTGCGAGGGTATCCGCTCGGGCACCACGCGGGGCGGCGGCGGCGGTGGCGGCGCCACGCTAAACACCGCCAGCCCCTCGTCCGCCGCGGGAGCGGTGATCCGCACGCCCAATCCGTGAACCAGCGCCGCACCAAGCAGCCCCACGACCAATATCGTCGGCACCGCCGCCCGCACCCGCGCCGTCCATCGCTCGCCTTGCGTCATCACGGCGACTGATCTGGGGCGTCGTGCCCGTGATCGCTAGGCCCGGCGCTGTCCTACACAGCACCGTCCTGCTATGGAAAAGCCATGCGCGTCCCGCCGCCCCGCCCCGTCATCCCAGCACGAACGACGATTGCAAAAAGGGTAAGTGGACACGGATGGGGGGACGTAGTGTCCACTTCCGGCATTCCGGTCCCGCAGACCCACACGGGGCGGCCGCGAATCGGTGCGCGCGATCCATCCGCCCTCACCCGATTGCGCGCTCGCCACCCTTCCTTTATAGGCGCGCGCATTCCGCCCCGGCCTCGCACCCACGCGCGCCGGGGTCGCTCATTTTCAGGGGACCGCCACATGGCTCGCCGCCGCCAGATCTACGAGGGCAAGGCCAAGATCCTGTACGAGGGCCCCGAGCCCGGCACGCTGATCCAGTATTTCAAGGACGACGCCACCGCCTTCAACGCGCAGAAGAAGGGGACGATCAACGGCAAGGGCGTGCTCAACAACCGTATTTCCGAGCATGTCTTCACGCTGCTCGATCATATCGGCGTGCCCACCCACTTCATCCGCCGCCTCAACATGCGCGAGCAGTTGATCCGCCAGGTGGAGATCGTGCCGATCGAGGTCGTGGTGCGCAACGTCGCCGCCGGCTCGCTGTCCAAGCGGCTGGGGATCGAGGAGGGCACGAAGCTGCCCCGCACGATCATCGAATATTACTACAAGGACGATGCGCTCGGCGATCCGATGATCTCGGACGAGCATATCGCCGCCTTTGGCTGGGCCAGCCAGGAGGAGATGCACGACATCGCCGATCTGGCGATCCGGGTGAACGATTTCCTGTGCGGCCTGTTTGCCGGCGTCGGCATCCGCCTGGTCGACTTCAAGCTGGAATTCGGCCGCATCTGGGACAATGACTTCGGTCGCATCATCCTGGCCGACGAGATCAGCCCCGATGGCTGCCGCCTGTGGGACATGACCTCGGGCGAAAAGCTCGACAAGGACCGTTTCCGCCGCGACCTTGGCGGCGAAGTCGAGGCTTATCAAGAGGTTGCGCGCCGGCTTGGCCTGCTGCCCGATGGCGGCGACAATTCGGTCCTCGATCTGGAAGAACACCGCAAGAGCCGGGGTAAGTGATGAAGCTGCGTATTTTCGTGACCCTGAAGCCCGGCGTGCTCGACCCGCAGGGCAAGGCGATCCACCACGCGCTCGAAGGGCTCGGCTTCGGCGGGGTCGAGGATGTGCGCGCCGGCAAGCTGATCGAGATGCAGGTCGCCGACGACACCAGCGACGCGCAGGTGGACGAGATGTGCCGCAAGCTGCTCGCCAACACGGTGATCGAGAATTACCGGGTGGAGCGCGCCTGATGAAGACCGCGGTCATCGTATTCCCCGGCTCGAACTGCGACCGCGACGTGGCGGTGGCGCTGGAACAGGTGACCGGCGTGAAGCCCGCCATGGTGTGGCACGGCGACAGCGACCTGCCGGACGGGCTGGACTTCGTCGCGGTGCCCGGCGGCTTCTCCTATGGCGACTATCTGCGCTCCGGCGCGATCGCCGCCCGCTCGCCGATCATGCGTTCGGTGGTCGAACAGGCGGACAAGGGCCTGAAGGTTTTTGGCGTCTGCAACGGCTTTCAGGTACTGACCGAGGCGGGGCTGCTGCCCGGCGCGCTGATGCGCAACGGCGCGCTCAACTTCGTCTGCCGCGACGTGAAGCTGGAGGTGGCGAACGCCGACAGCGCCTTTACCCGCCTCTACGCTGCGGGCGAGACGCTCACCGTCCCCGTCGCGCATCATGACGGCAACTATTTCGCCGACGCCGACACGCTCGACCGGCTGGAGGGCGAAGGCCAGGTCGCGTTCCGCTACGCAGAGCCCGTCAACGGCTCGGCGCGCAACATCGCCGGCCTGCTCAACGCCCGCGGCAACGTGCTCGGCATGATGCCCCACCCCGAACGCCGCATCGAGGCCGCCCATGGCGGCACCGACGGCCGCCGCCTGTTCGAAGCCGTCCTGGAAACGGTCAGCGCGTAGTTGAGAACCCCTCTCCCCCGGGGAGCATCAGGTAAACAGCGCCCCCGCGCTGTTTAGTTCATGCCGGGGGCATGAACGACCTGATGCTGGAGGGGCCCATCGCACAGCGATGGGAGGGTGAGGGGCAGCCCCAAACGCCCCCTAAGCGACTGTCACTGCCCAATATCCCGTCGAAACGTCTCCGGCAAAAACAGCACCCCCAGCACCAGCGTCACGCTCGCCAGCACCACTGGATACCAGAGCCCGTAATAGATATCCCCGGTCGCCGCGACCATCGCGAACGCCGTCGTCGGCAGGAACCCGCCGAACCACCCGTTGCCGATATGATAGGGCAACGACATCGAGGTGTACCGGATACGCGTCGGGAACAGCTCGACCAGCAACGCCGCGATCGGCCCATAGACCATGGTCACCAGCAGCACCATGAACCACAGGATCGCCACCACCGCGACCGTGTTCATGCCCTCCGCCTTGGCCGGATACCCCGCCTCGGCCAGCGCCCCCTTCAACGCGGCCTGATACGCGGCCACCGCCCCTTTGCGTGCCTCGCCGGTCACGACGGAGGGATCGGGCGCCACCAGCCGCCGCGCGCCGATCCGCACCTCCGCCACCGCCCCTTCGGCCGCCTCGACATTGGCATAGCTGATGCCGTTCTTGGCCAGATACGACTTGGCGATGTCGCAACTCCGCGCATCGAAGGTGTTGCGCCCGACGGGATCGAATTGGAACGAACAGTCGCCGCCATGCGCCACCACGCTGACCGGCGCCGCCGCCTGTGCCCGCGCCAGCGCCGGGTTGGCGGCCCCGGTCAATGCGCCGAACAGCGGGAAATAGGTCACCGCCGCGAGCGCGCAGCCGGCCATGATGATCGGCTTTCGCCCGATCAGGTCCGACAACCAGCCAAAGATCACGAAGAAGGGCGTGCCCAGGGCAAGCGCCACCGCCATCAGCACGTTCGCCGTGGCGCCATCCACCTTCAGCATCTTTTCCAGGAAGAACAGCGCGTAGAACTGCCCGGTGTACCACACCACCGCCTGCCCCATCGCCGCCCCGAACAGCGCGATCAGCACGACCTTCAGATTGCCCCACCGCCCGAACGCCTCGGTCAGCGGCGCCTTCGATGTCGTGCCCTCTTCCTTCATCTTCAGGAACACCGGGCTTTCCGACAGTTGCAACCGGATCCACATGGATACGCCGAGCAGGATGATCGAAACCAGGAACGGCAACCGCCAGCCGAAGCTGCCGAACGTCTCCTCGCCCAGCATGTTGCGGAACCCGATCACCACCAGCAGCGCCGCGAACAGCCCCAGCGTGGCCGTGGTCTGGATGAAGCTGGTATACAGCCCCCGCTTGCCGTCGGGCGCATGCTCGGCGACATAGGTCGCCGCCCCGCCATATTCGCCGCCCAGTGCCAGCCCCTGCAACAGCCGCAATCCGACCAGGATGATCGGCGCCGCGATTCCGATCGTGCCATAGGATGGCAACAGCCCCACCGCGAAGGTGGACAGCCCCATGATCCCCATCGTCACCAGGAACGTGTTCTTGCGCCCTACCAGGTCGCCGATCCGCCCGAACACCAGCGCCCCGAACGGCCGCACCGCAAAGCCCGCGGCGAACGCCCCCAGTGCCAGGATGAACCCGGTCGTCTCGTTCACGCCCGAAAAGAACTGCTTCGAAATGTGCGTCGCCAGCAAGCCGTACAGGTAGAAATCATACCATTCGAATACCGTGCCCAGCGACGATGCGCCGATCACCAGCTTCTCGTTCTGCGTCGTGCCCCTTCGTTCCGCGCCATAGATGGTCGCCATGTGCATCCTCTTCCTGTCTCCGGGCGGCCCTGTTGGAACGGGGCGATCCTCGGTGCGTAAGGATGACAGCGTCGGCCGGCACGGTCGATAGAGGAAGTGCTGCGATGGTCCCACCGCGACGCGCTTGACCAGAGAGCCACCTCGCCCGAGGGATAGTTCAACAAGGAGAGGCCATGACCGAAACCATCCATGCCGCACCCACCGGCGTCGAGGGCAGCATCGACCGGGCAGACTATGAACGGCAATACCGCGCGTCGGTCGAGGACAGCGACGCCTATTGGCGCGATCAGGCGCAGGCGATCGACTGGATCACCCCGTTCCGGCAGGTGCAGGACACCTCATTCAACGAGGCGGATTTCCGCATCCGCTGGTTCGCCGATGGTGAATTGAACGTCTCGGTCAACTGCGTCGACCGCCATCTTGCCACCCGCGGCGATCAGGTCGCGATCGTCTGGGAGGGCGACGAGCCCGGCGAAACCCGCTCGATCACCTATCGCGAACTGCACCGCGACGTCTGCCGCTTCGCCAATGTCTTGAAGGATCTCGGCGCGAAGAAGGGCGATCGCATCACCCTCTACCTGCCGATGATCGCAGAGGCCGCCGCGGCGATGCTCGCCTGCACGCGGATCGGCGCGATCCACTCGATCGTCTTTGGCGGCTTCTCGCCCGACAGCCTGGCGAACCGCATCCAGGATTGCGATTCGCGCATCGTCATCACCGCTGACGAAGGCTGTCGCGGCGGCAAGCGCATCCCGCTCAAGGCCAATGTCGACAAGGCGTTGGCCCAGTGCCCGTCTGTCGAACACGTCCTCGTCATCCGCCGCACCGGTGGCGACGTGGCCTTCACCGAGGGGCGTGATATCTGGCTGCACGACGCGCTTCAGGGGGTGTCGGACGACTGCGCGCCCGAACCGATGAACGCCGAAGACCCGCTGTTCATCCTCTACACCTCCGGCTCCACCGGCAAGCCCAAGGGCGTGCTGCACACCACCGGCGGCTATCTCGTCTGGGTGACCAAGACCTTCCGCGACGTGTTCGACTACCGCGATGGCGAAGTCTATTGGTGTACCGCCGATATCGGCTGGGTCACCGGGCACAGCTATGTCGTCTACGGCCCGCTCGCCAACGGCGCGACCACGGTGATGTTCGACGGCGTGCCGAACTATCCCGATCATGCCCGCTTGTGGGAGACGATCGATCGTCTCGGCGTCAACATCCTCTACACCGCCCCCACTGCGATCCGCGCGCTGATGCGCGAAGGCAAGGACTGGGTGACGAAATACAGCCGCCGGTCACTGCGCCTCCTCGGCACGGTGGGGGAGCCGATCAACCCCGAGGCATGGGACTGGTATCACCGCGTCGTCGGCGATGGCCGCTGCCCGGTCGTCGATACCTGGTGGCAGACGGAGACGGGCGGCATGCTCATCGCCCCCCTGCCCTATGCCACCGATCTCAAGCCCGGTTCCGCCACCAAGCCGCTGCCCGGCGTGCAACCGCAACTCGTCGATACCGAGGGCAAGGTGCTGGAGGGTGCCACCGAGGGCAATCTGGTGATCGCCGACAGCTGGCCCGGTCAGATGCGCACCGTCTGGGGCGATCATGATCGCTTCTTCCAGACCTATTTCTCCACCTATCCGGGCAAATATTTCACCGGCGATGGCTGCCGCCGCGACGCGGACGGGTATTACTGGATCACCGGCCGGGTGGACGATGTCATCAACGTCTCCGGCCACCGCATGGGCACCGCCGAGGTGGAATCGGCGCTCGTCGCCCATGCCAAGGTCGCGGAAGCCGCCGTCGTCGGCATGCCGCACGAGGTGAAGGGCCAGGGCATCTACGCGTATGTGACGCTCAACGCCGGCGAGGAGCCTTCGGAAGAGCTGCGCACCGAATTGCGGCAATGGGTCCGGCAGGAAATCGGCCCCATCGCCAGCCCGGATGCGCTGCAATTCGCGCCCGGCCTGCCCAAGACGCGCTCCGGCAAGATCATGCGCCGCATCCTGCGCAAGATCGCGGAGAACGACGTCGGCAATCTTGGCGACACCTCGACCCTCGCCGATCCAGCGGTGGTCAACACGCTCGTCGCCGAGCGGGTGCGATAAGCAGACCGCTCAGACGCGGGCACGAAACGGCGTGAAGTCGGTGCCCGCGTCGAATACGTCGACGCCCTCAGCGCGCTTCAGCCCGCCGACTACCAGATAGGTGAGCGGGGTCAGCAGCACCTCCCACCCGACCTTCAGCGCCCATTGCGTGTACAGCACCGTCACCACCAGTCCGGTCGTCCACCCTTGCGCACCCCAGAAGGCGAGCGGATAGAAGATCAGGCTGTCGACGCCCTGTCCGACCACGGTCGATCCGATCGTCCGCATCCACAGATGCCGCCCGCCCGACCACAGCTTCATGCGCGCCATCACATAGGCGTTGACGAACTCGCCCGCCCAGAACGCACAGACGCTGGCCAGCACGATCCGGGGCACCTGCCCGAACACCGTCTCGTACGCGGCCTGGTTGGTCCAGCTCGGCGCCGGCGGCAGCGCCACGACGATCCAGCTCATCAGCGCCATGAACAGCACCGCCCCGGTCCCCGCCCAGATCACCCGCCGCGTCCGTGCATAGCCGTACACCTCGGTCAGCACGTCGCCGATGATGTAACTGAGCGGAAAGAACAGGATACCCGCACCGAACGGCCACGGCCCCAGCAGCGGCAGGGTGATGGTCGCGACCTTGCCTGCCCCGATCACGTTCGACAGCAACAGGATGGTGACGAACGCCGCCATCACATAGTCGAACCAGCGGAAATCGCGCCCCCGCAGGTCGCGCGCCGTGACCTTCACGGCCGGTGAAACGTCCATGTCCATGGACAAGGACTTTATCGCCATTCCATCCGGCATCAAACCGCGCTAAACGCTGCCACGTCCGCGCGTCCGTAGCTCAGTTGGATAGAGCAAGGAGCTTCTACCTCCTCGGTCGGGGGTTCGAATCCCTCCGGGCGCGCCACCTTTCCCAAATGAAAAACGGCGGCACCAGGGCCGCCGCATCTCAGAGGATCATTCCCACTCGATCGTCCCCGGTGGCTTGGACGTATAGTCGTAGGTCACCCGGTTGATGCCGCGCACCTCGTTGATGATGCGCGTCGCGATCCGCGGCAAGAAGTCGCCGGGAAAGTCGAACGCCTGCGCGGTCATGCCGTCGACCGATGTCACCGCACGCAGCGCCAGCACATGGTCGTAGGTTCGGCTGTCGCCCATCACGCCCACCGTTCGTACCGGCAGCAGTACCGCGAACGCCTGCCAGATCGCATCGTACAGGCCGGCGCGGCGGATTTCCTCCAGATAGATCGCATCCGCCTTGCGCAGGATGTCGCAGCGTTCCTTGCTGACCTCGCCGGGGATGCGGATCGCCAGTCCGGGGCCGGGAAACGGATGCCGCCCGACAAATGCTTCGGGCAGGCCGAGTTCACGGCCCAGCACGCGCACCTCGTCCTTGAACAACTCGCGCAGCGGCTCGACCAGCTTCATGTTCATGCGATCCGGCAGACCGCCGACATTGTGGTGGCTCTTGATCGTCACCGACGGGCCGCCGGTGAAGCTGACGCTCTCGATCACGTCCGGATACAGCGTACCCTGCGCCAGGAACTCGGCGCCACCGATCTTCTTGGCCTCGGCCTCGAACACGTCGATGAAGGTCTTGCCGATGAACTTCCGCTTGGCTTCCGGATCGGTCACCCCGGCCAAGCCGGTCATGAACAGCTCCTCGGCATCCACATGGACGAGCGGGATATTGTAATGACCGCGGAACAGGCCGACGACCTCTTCCGCCTCGCCCGAGCGCATCAATCCATGGTCGACGAACACACAGGTCAGCTGGTCGCCGATCGCCTCGTGGATCAGCACCGCCGCCACCGCCGAGTCGACACCGCCGGACAGGCCGCAGATCACCCGCCCCGTGCCGACCTGCTTGCGAATGTCCGCGATCTTGGCCTCGCGGAATTCGGCCATCGTCCAGTCGCCCGACAGGCCGACCACATGCCGCGCGAAATTGGCGATCAGCTTGCCGCCATCCGGCGTATGCACGACTTCCGGATGGAACTGCATCGCGTAGATGCGCCGCGCATCGTCGGCGATGATCGCAAACGGCGCGCCCGGGCTGGTGGCGACGACACGGAAGCCGGGCGCCAGCGCCGTCACCTTGTCGCCATGGCTCATCCATACCTGATGACGATCGCCCAGGTCCCACAGGCCGTCGAACAGCGCACAAGGCTCGTCGATCGTCACATAGGCTTCGCCGAACTCGCCGCTGTCGCCCTTCTCGACCTTGCCGCCCAATTGCTCGGTCAGCGCCTGCTGGCCGTAGCAGATGCCCAGCATCGGCAGGCCGCTGTCGAGGATTTCCTGCGGGATGCGCGGGCTGTTCTCGTCGGGCACCGAGGCAGGGCCGCCGGACAAGATGATGCCGGCGGGCCGGATGCGCGCAAAGCCTTCGGCGGCGGATTGAAAGGGAACGATCTCGGAATAGACTCCGGCTTCGCGCACACGGCGGGCGATGAGCTGGGTAACCTGGCTGCCGAAATCGACGATGAGGATGCTGTCGGGATGCTCCATGGCGGTCCGATAGCGATGCTTTTCCGCAAAAGCTACCGCGGCGTCCCATTCCCCTTCAACAAAGCGAAACGGCCGCCCCCCGATATGGGGAGCGGCCGTTCGTCTCGTCTCGGTGATTGCGCGAGGGCTCAGGCGGCCTCGTCGAAATCCTCTTCGGTCTGCACCGGGCCCGAGTCCTGGCCCTTGGCGGACACGTCACGATCGACGAACTCGATGATCGCCATCGGTGCCGCGTCCGACGCCCGGATACCGGCCTTGATGATGCGGGTATAACCGCCGGCGCGATCGGCGTAGCGGGTCGCCAGCACGTCGAACAGCTTAACCAGCTGCGCGTCGTCCAGCAGGCGGGCATGCGCCAGACGACGGTTGGACAGGCCGCCCTTCTTGCCCAGCGTCACCAGCTTCTCGACATAGGGGCGAAGCTCCTTTGCCTTGGCGAGCGTGGTGGTGATCTGCTCGTGCTTGATTAGCGCGGCCGACATGTTGCGGAACAGGGCCGTACGATGGGCCGAGGTACGCTGCAGCTTACGGCCGCCTACGCGATGACGCATGTTCAATTCCTTTGTTCGTTAAGGGGCCGTCTTACGGAAAACCCCAGACCCGGTGGCACTTCAGGCGGCCACCCTCTGCCTGTCTTGATCCTCACCATCGTCGATGCTGAGGGGAAACCGATCCGACCGGTCGAGTCACGCCACGAAAAAGCCGTGCCGCAACGTCGAACGGCGGGTCGGCTTGTCGCCAACCCGCCGGCCGGGCCTACCGCGTCTCCGGTGCAGCAACGCTGCACCGGTGCGCGTCAGCCCATGATCTCCTGTTCCAGCTTCTTGGCCATTTCCTCGATATTCTCGGGCGGCCAGCCGGGGATTTCCATGCCAAGGCGCAGGCCCATGGACGACAGCACTTCCTTGATCTCGTTCAGGGACTTGCGGCCGAAGTTCGGGGTGCGCAGCATCTCGGCTTCGGTCTTGCCGACCAGATCGCCGATATAGATGATGTTGTCGTTCTTCAGGCAGTTCGCCGAACGAACCGACAGCTCCAACTCGTCCACCTTCTTGAGGAGGTAACGGTTGATCTGCTGCGTGTCGCTCTGCGGCTCGGCCCCTGCGACCGGCACGGCGGCCTGGCCGACGGGCGCAGCACGCGTGACCGAGGAGTCGTCGAAGTGGACGAACAGCGCAAGCTGGTCCTGAAGGATGCGGCCGGCATAGGCCACCGCGTCTTCCGGGGTCACCGTGCCATCGGTCTCGATCGTCAGCGTCAGCTTGTCATAGTCCAGGTCCTGCCCGACGCGGGTCGGGTCGACCTTGTACGACACCTGGCGCACCGGCGAGTACAGCGCATCGACCGGAATCAGGCCGATCGGCGCATCCGCGGGGCGATTGGCGCTTGCCGGAACATAGCCCTTCCCGATGTCGGCGGTCAGCTCCATGTTGAGCGTGGCGCCTTCGTCGAGATGGCAAATCACCAGGTCCTTGTTCATGACCTCGATGTCGCCCGACACCGCGATGTCGCCTGCCTTCACCTCGGCCGGACCGGTGGCGGAAAGCTGGAGCCGCTTCGGGCCTTCGCCCTGCATGCGGATTGCGATCTGCTTCACGTTCAGCACGATGTCGGTCACGTCCTCACGGACACCCGCGAGGCTCGAGAACTCGTGCAGCACGTTCTCGATCTTGATGGAGGTGACCGCCGCGCCCTGGAGCGACGACAGGAGCACGCGACGCAGCGCATTGCCGAGCGTCAGGCCGAAGCCACGCTCCAGCGGTTCGGCGACGAACGTCGCCTTGCGCTTGCCATCGCCGCCCTTCTTTTCGAGCGCGTTGGGCTTCTTCAGTTCCTGCCAGTTCTTTGCATTGACAGACACGGGGTTCCCCTGCGTTGGGGGCCGGAACGGGGACGGTTCCAGCCAAGAAAAAGCACGGCCGGCTCGTCAGCCGGCCATGTGGGCCATCAGACGCGACGGCGCTTGGACGGACGGACGCCGTTGTGCGGGATCGAGGTCACGTCGCGGATCGAGGTGATCTGGAAACCGACCGCCTGCAGCGCGCGCAGCGCCGACTCGCGGCCCGAACCCGGACCCTTGACCTCGACTTCGAGGGTGCGGACACCGTGCTCGGCAGCCTTCTTGCCGGCATCCTCGGCGGCGACCTGGGCAGCGTACGGGGTCGACTTGCGCGAACCCTTGAAGCCCATCATGCCGGCCGACGACCATGCGATGGCATTGCCCTGCGCGTCGGTGATCGTGATCATGGTGTTGTTGAAGCTGGCGTTCACGTGCGCGACGCCGGCGGTGATGTTCTTGCGCTCGCGACGGCGAAGACGCTGCGGTGCTTGTGCCATTGATGAAATCCTGACCTTGTCTCGTGGTACGGCGGCCGGGAGGCTATCCGCCTCGTACCGGCCTCCGGCGGAGAAGAATGAAAACAGTCCCCGGGACTGTTCTTACTTCTTCTTGCCCGCGATCGGCTTAGCCTTGCCCTTGCGGGTGCGCGCGTTGGTGTGCGTGCGCTGGCCGCGGACCGGCAGGCCCTTGCGGTGGCGCAGGCCACGATAGCAAGCCAGGTCCATCAGGCGCTTGATATTCATCGCGGTTTCGCGACGAAGATCACCCTCGACAGTGTGGTCGGCGTCGATCGTCTCACGGATCTGCAGGACTTCCTGGTCCGACAGGTCCTGGACGCGGCGGTCGGCCGCGATGTTCAGCTTGGCCGTGATTTCCTTGGCCTTGGCCGGACCGATGCCGTGGATGTAGGTCAGCGCGATCACCACGCGCTTGTTGGTCGGGATATTGACACCCGCGATACGTGCCATGGAATATATTCTCCTAGCTCCACGGGGCATGGCATGGCAGCGCACACCCCATCTCGACGCGTTGGCTCCACCACGCACGATCGCGACGCACGCGCAGAGCGGCGCCGAAACCATGGTACAGTGGAAGGACGGTCAGTTAGGCGCCTCGCAACACTCTGTCAAGCGAGAGGTTCCCGCATTCTTCGCAGACGCAGCCATCGCTGGAACGAAACCGCCGCCCAGAACAGCTCGACCACGCCAAACGGCCATGCCCCTTGCAGAAAACCATAAGCCGACCCGGCGAGGCATCCCAGAACAAAGCCGAGGGTCCACCAGTGTGCCCCGCTTTCCATCGCGTAGCAGATCAGCGTGAACGAAACGGCGACCAGGCCGAAAAGGGACAGGGTATCCATTCCTCGCTTATAGAGCGCCTGCCACGCCTGACGATATGCCTGGCGAAGTCCGGGCGCTGTCGCCTGCCAAAAGCCACTCGAGCGCAGGCTCCGCTGTATCGAACACCTGCAAATAGGGCTGGGTCATCAGCCGGCGGACCTGCATCCGGGTGATGGCGCTCGGCGTCACAATCGCGATGGCGCTGGCACGGGGAAAGCCGCGAAGCTGCTCATGGATCACCGACGCGCCGACTTGGGATTGCACCGGGCTGGCCGTCATGTCCATGCGCAGGAGATAGCCTGGCTTGAAGCGTTCCGCGGCGAAGCGATGAAGCACCTCGCGGGCATAATCGGCGGCGCTTTCGCGTGTGAACTGTCCCATCCAGGCGATATCCAACAAATTGATATCGTGGCGGAAGGTGATGGTATGCATCCCTCCCTTCTGGTCAACGCCGGTTGCCAAACCGCTAATGCGGGGCATGGAGACAGGATCGCGTGCCTTCGCACCTCGCCGGTAAGCGAAAGGCCGACGGAAGACCCCTTCCGCCGGCCCCGGCGGCGCCCCCGGGAGTTCGGGCGCCGATGCATCCCCTATACGCTGCCGCGAACCATTTGATCCTGACAGGCACATGAACTTTACGTCATGTTGCAACGTCGGTCAGTTGCCGTCGAGGATCGCGCTCACCGCCCGACCGACCTCTGCCATGTCCGCCATGCCGTCGACACGCCGCACCAGCCCGCGTGCTTCGTAGATCGGCAGGATCGGCGCGGTCTTGGCACGATATTCGGCCATTCGCGTGCGCACCGTTTCGGCATTGTCGTCGGGGCGGCGCTTGAACTCGGTTGCGCCGCAGACATCGCAAACGCCCGCGACCGCGGTCGGCTTGAAGCTGTCGTGATAACCGGTGCCGCAATTGGCGCAGGTGAAGCGGCCGGTGATCCGCTCGACCAGCGCATCCTCGTCCACCTCAAGCTCGATCACATAGTCGAGCGCACGCCCGCGCTCGTCGAGCAGCAGGTCCAGCGCCTCTGCCTGCGCCGCGGTCCGGGGATAGCCGTCGAAGATCGCCCCGCCCTTGGCGTCCGCCTCGTCCAGCCGCTCGCCGATCAGCGCGGAGACGATCGCATCCGACACCAGCTCGCCCGCATCCATGACCGCCTTTGCCTGCAGACCGACCGGCGTACCGGCCTTTACCGCGGCCCGCAGCATGTCCCCCGTCGACAACTGCACCATGCCCCGCTCCGCAACCAACCGCTGCGCCTGCGTCCCCTTGCCCGCCCCCGGCGGCCCCAACAGGATGATGTTCACGCGCGTCTTCCCCTTCCGATTATGCTGGACGGCGCCGCCTCAGCGGAGACGCCCGCCCTTCAGCTTCGCCTTCTTGATCAGATCGCCATATTGATGCGCCAGCAAGTGGCTCTGGATCTGCGTCACGGTGTCCATCGTCACGTTGACCACGATCAGCAGGCTCGTGCCGCCCAGATAGAACGGGATCTGCAACGCGGAGACGAGATATTCCGGCAACAGACAGATGATCGTCAGATAGGCCGCGCCGATCACGGTAATCCGGGTCAGCACGTAATCCAGATAGGTCTCGGTGTTCTTGCCCGGGCGGATGCCGGGAATGAACCCACCATAGCGCTTCAGGTTGTCCGCAGTTTCTTCCGGGTTGAACACGACCGCGGTGTAGAAGAATGAGAAGAAGATGATACCGGCGCCGTATAGCAGCATGTAAACCGGCGAGCCGTGCTGCAGATACTGGTTCAGGCTGATGATGAAATCGCCCCAGGCACTCTCACCCGCCACGCGCTGTCCCGCGAATTGCGAGATGGTCAGCGGCATCAACAGCAGCGATGACGCGAAGATTGGAGGGATCACGCCCGCGGTATTCAGCTTCAGCGGCAGGTGGCTGCGGTCGGCCTGCATGCCGCGCTGCGTCGCGCGCTTGGGATATTGGATCAGGATGCGACGCTGTGCCCGTTCCATGAAGCAGATGAACAGGATCAGCACGATCACCGCCACGATAATACCGATCAGGCGCAGCGGATCGATGCTGCCCGAGCGGCCACCCTCCAGCAAATTGATCAGCGTAGTCGGAAGGTGGGCGACGATGCCGGCCATGATGATCAGCGACACGCCGTTGCCGATGCCGCGACTGGTAATCTGCTCACCCAGCCACATCAGGAACATCGTACCGCCGATCAGCGACACGACCGCAGCGATGCGGAAGGTAAAGCCCGGCTCGATCACCGCCTGCACGCCGGAATTGGCGCCCAGCGCCTCCAAACCGACAGCGATGAAATAGCCCTGGATCGCCGTCAGCAACACGGTGCCGTAACGCGTATACTGGTTAAGCTTCTTGCGACCGCTCTCACCTTCCTTCTTGATCGCGGCAAGCTGCGGGCTGAGCGAGGTCGCGAGCTGCACCACGATCGAGGCGGTGATGTACGGCATCACGCCCAGCGCGATCAGCGACATGCGGCTCAGCGAACCGCCGGAGAAGGTGTTGAAGAAGTCGAGCACGCCACCGCTGGTGCGCTGGCTGAGGATGCCCAGCGCAGTCGGGTCGACGCCCGGGAGCGGAACATAGCTGAGCAGGCGGAAGACGATCAGCACGCCGATCGTGAACCACAGCCGCTTCTTGAGGTCGGTGGCCTTGGCGAATTTCGCCAGGCTGATGCTTTGCGCCATCTGGTCGGCTGCGGATGCCATAAGCTGCGTTTATCCTGGAAACGAAAAGCGGCGGGATGCGTTTTGACCCGCCCCGCCGCTCATATAGGCAGCCGAGCCGCCTTGTCTAATGGTTGCCGGTCAAAGCGCGACAACCCGGATGCGACGGCCCGACACTGAATGCCCCGGCGTGGCACCGGGGCAACAGCGGCTTACTTGGCCTTGCGGGCAGCCTTGACGGTGCCCTTCTTGGCGGCAGCCTTCTCGGCGGCAGGCACCACCTTGATGACTTCCACCGCGCCGCCGGCCTTTTCCACCGCTTCGCGGGCGCTGCCCGACACGCCGGCGACCAGGAAGGACAGCTTCGTGGTCAGCTCACCCTTGGCGAGCAGACGGACGCCGTCCTTGCCACCGCGAGCCAGGTTTGCCGCCTTGAGCGCGGCATGGTCGATGGTGCCGTTGGCATCCAGCTTGCCGGCATCCACCGCCTTCTGGATCGCGCCCAGGTTCACCTCGGCATAATCCTTGGCGAAGATGTTGTTGAAGCCACGCTTCGGCAGACGCATGTGGAGCGGCATCTGACCGCCCTCGAAGCCCGCGATGGACACGCCCTCACGGCTCTTCTGGCCCTTCTGGCCGCGACCTGCGGTCTTGCCCTTGCCCGACCCGATGCCGCGACCGACGCGGATCTTGGACTTGCGGGCACCTGCGTTGTCGGAAAGTTGGTTCAGCTTCATGATATGCACTCGCTTTCGCTTTTTGCGCGCTGTTCCCACGTCGGGAACGGATAAAAGGAAGGGGGCCGCTTAGCCCCCTTCCCCGTGTTTGTCACCGGTGAAGTGAAAGGGCTCAGCCCTGCACTTCCACCATGTGCTGCACCTTGCGGATCATTCCGCGGACTTCGGGGCTGTCTTCCAGCTCCGACACCCGGTGCATCTTGTTGAGGCCCAGACCGATCAGCGTCGCGCGCTGATCCTTGGTCCGGCGGATCGGCGAACCGGTCTGCTTGATCTTGATGGTAGCCATGTCGGATTACTCCGTGACGGCCGCGGCATCAGCCTCGGCGGTCTGCGACCCACCGCGGCCGAGCAGGTCGGCGATCTTCTTGCCACGACGCTGCGCCACCGACTTCGGGCTGGTCTGTTCGCCAAGCGCCTCGAAGGTAGCACGGATCATGTTGTACGGGTTGGACGTGCCGACCGACTTGGTCACCACATCGGCGACGCCCAGGCTCTCGAAGATGGCGCGCATCGGGCCACCCGCAATGATGCCCGTGCCCTGCGGCGCGGAACGCACGGTCACACGACCCGCACCGAAATGGCCGTTGCCATCATGGTGCAGCGTACGGCCATCCTTCAGCGGAACGCGGATCATGGCCTTTTTAGCCGCCGCGGTCGCCTTGGAGATGGCTTCCGGCACTTCGCGCGCCTTGCCGTGACCGAAGCCCGTGCGGCCCTTGCCGTCGCCCACGACGACCAGCGCCGCAAAGCCGAAGCGCTTGCCGCCCTTCACGGTCTTCGAGACGCGGTTGATGTGGACGAGCTTCTCGATCAGATCCTCGCCCTGGTCCTCGGCGCCGCGACGATCGTCACGACGGCCGCGGTTGCCGTCACGGCCGCCACGGCCACGATCGCCACCGCCCGGACCACCACGACCACGGCCACCGCCGCCACCGCGCGGGCCACGACCGCCCTGGCCGCCGAAGCCGCCCTGGCCACCGGCGTTGTAGCCGCCGGCGTTCTGGCCGCCATTCTGCGGTGCGTCCTGCGAACCGCCCTCGGCGCCCGCCGCAACCTGCGGCTGGTTGTTCTCGTCAGCCATTCTTAGAACTCCAATCCGGCTTCACGCGCGGCCTCGGCCAGTGCCTTGACGCGGCCATGGAAGAGGAAGCCGCCACGATCGAAGACGACCTGCGTCACGCCGGCAGCCTTGGCTGCTTCCGCGACGCGCTTGCCGACCTCGGTTGCCGCTGCAACGTTGGCGCCCGACGTATCGCGCGCGCCCTTCTCCAGCGTGGAGGCCGATGCGACGGTACGACCCGCCTCGTCGTCGATCACCTGCGCATAGATGTGCTTGCCCGAACGGTGCACCGACAGGCGCGGACGACCGCCCGAACGCGCCTTGAGCGCGGTACGGTTGCGCCGACGGCGCTTCTCGAAAAGAGAGAGACCCTTGGTCATTACTTCTTCTTCCCTTCCTTGCGGAAGATGAACTCGCCGTCGTACTTGATGCCCTTGCCCTTGTACGGCTCCGGCTTGCGCCAGCGGCGGATCTCGGCGGCCAGCTGGCCGACCTTCTGCTTGTCCGCACCGCTGATCTCGACGGTGGTGTTGTCGGGCGTCTTCACCTCCAGGCCTTCCGGCACGTCGATGTTGACATCGTGGCTGTAGCCGAGCTGCAGCTTCAGGGTCTTGCCCTGTGCCGCGGCACGGTAGCCGACGCCCGTGATCAGCAGCTTCTTCGAGAAGCCGGTGGTCACGCCGGTCACCAGGTTCTGCACCAGCGTACGCTGCATGCCCCAGAAGGCGCGAGCGCGCTTGGTGTCGTTCGCGGGCTGCACCGAGATGCCGTCCTGCTGGACGTCATAGGTGATCTCGTCGGCGAGCGGCAGCGTCAGGGTGCCCTTGGGCCCCTTCACGCTGAGAGTACGGCCCTCGATGCTCGCC
This sequence comes from Sphingomonas carotinifaciens, assembly GCF_009789535.1. Taxonomy (NCBI): domain Bacteria; kingdom Pseudomonadati; phylum Pseudomonadota; class Alphaproteobacteria; order Sphingomonadales; family Sphingomonadaceae; genus Sphingomonas; species Sphingomonas carotinifaciens. The sequence continues at coordinate 3,259,101 of NZ_WSUT01000005.1, forward strand.
GTCACGCCGGCCGGAACCGGGACGGATTTCTTACCGATGCGGCTCATCAGAACACCTCCGCCAGCACTTCGCCACCGGCATTCTGCTCGCGCGCCTCGGCGTCGGACAGAACGCCACGCGGCGTCGACACGATGGTGATGCCAAGGCCGTTGCGAACGCGCGGAAGCTCCTGCGCGCCCGAATAGATGCGGCGGCCGGGCTTCGAGACGCGCGCGATATGCTTGATCGCGGGCTGGCCCTCGAAATACTTCAGCTCGATGCGGATGCCGGCCGCGGGGCCCATCTGCTCTTCGCTGTAGCCACGGATATAGCCTTCGCGCTGCAGAACGTCGAGCACGCGGACGCGCAGCTTCGACGCCGGCGAGAGGACGGAGTCCTTCTTCGCACGCTGGCCGTTGCGGATGCGGGTGAGCAGGTCACCCAGGGGATCGGTCACTGCCATCTCTAGGTCCTTACCAGCTCGACTTGGTGACGCCGGGGATCATGCCCTTGTTGGCGAGATCACGCAGCATGACGCGAGCGAGACGGAACTTGCGGTAATATGCACGCGGGCGACCGGTGATCTCGCAACGGTTGCGGATGCGGGTCGGGTTGCCGTTGCGGGGGATCTCGGCCATCTTCAGGCGCGCGATCAGACGCTCGGTTTCGTCGAGGCTGGTGTCGTTCGCGACGGCCTTCAGCTTCGCGTACTTGCCCGCATACTTCTTGACGAGGGCGCGGCGCCGCTCGTTCTTGTTGACTGAACTCAGTTTCGCCATGGACTTAAGCTCTTCTCTCTACTGATCCCCTCCCACCCGGAGGCAGGAGGGGTTTGGGATTATGCCGCCTGCTTTTCCTCGGCGGCCTCTTCCTGCGGGAACGGGAAGCCGAACAGACGGAGCAGCTCGCGCGCCTCGTCGTCGGTCTTCGCGGTCGTCGTCACGATCACATCCATGCCGCGCACCTTGTCGATACGGTCATAGTTGATTTCCGGGAACACGATCTGCTCCTTGATACCGCAGGCATAGTTGCCGCGGCCGTCGAAGCTCTTCGGGTTCAGGCCGCGGAAGTCGCGGACGCGGGGCAGCGCGATCGTGATGAAGCGGTCGAGGAACTCGTACATGCGCTCGCGACGCAGCGTCACCTTGACGCCGATCGGCATGCCTTCACGCAGCTTGAACTGCGCGATCGACTTCTTCGCCTTGGTGATGACCGGCTTCTGACCGGCGATCAGCTCCATCTCGGACGCGGCCTGATCGACGCGCTTCTTGTCCTGCGTCGCCTCGCCCACGCCCATGTTCAGCACGATCTTGTCGAGGCGCGGGATTTCGTTAACGTTCTTGTAGCCGAACTTCTCGACCATGGCGGCGACGATGCGATCCTCGTAGATCGCCTTCATCCGGGGCTTGTAATCAGCCATCGATCTTGTCTCCGGTCTTGACGGCCACGCGGACCTTCTTGCCATCCTGCGTTTCGAAGCGAACGCGGGTCGGCTTGCCGTCGGCGGTCACATGCGCGACCTTCGAGATGTGAAGCGGGGCTTCGATGCGCTCCAGGCCACCCTGCGGGTTCGCCTGGCTGGGCTTGCGGTGGCGGGTCGCGACGTTGACGCCCTCGACCACGACCTTGGCGTCCTTGGGCATCGACACGGTCACGGTGCCGGTCTTGCCCTTGTCCTTGCCGGACAGGACGATCACGCGGTCGCCCTTCTTGATCTTTGCGGCGGCCATTACAGAACCTCCGGAGCCAGCGAGATGATCTTCATGTGCTTCTTGCCACGAAGTTCACGCACGACCGGGCCGAAGATACGGGTGCCGATCGGCTCCTCGTTCTTGTTGACCAGAACGGCGGCGTTGCCGTCGAAGCGGATCACCGAACCGTCTGCACGGCGGATGTCCTTGGCGGTGCGCACGATGACCGCGCGGTGCACGTCGCCCTTCTTCACGCGGCCACGCGGCTGCGCTTCCTTGACGCTGACGACGATGATGTCGCCCACGCCCGCAGTACGGCGCTTGGAACCGCCAAGCACCTTGATGCACTGTACCCGCTTCGCGCCGCTGTTGTCAGCGACGTCGAGATTGGATTGCATCTGGATCATGGATCCTGCTTCCTTCTCTCTTGGGGTGGATTCCGACCCTACCCCGCCTTTAAAAAACGACCCCCGGCGCAGCGAAGCCGCACCAGGGGGAGCGGCCACCTAGCCGCCCCTGGCAAGGAACGCAAGGCCCCTTACCCATTTCACGGAAAACGCCGCCCGGTCGAAACCAGGGCGGCGGCGTTCCGTATCAGCCCTCTGCCGAGGCCCGCTCCGGCGTAGCGTGGGTGTTCACCCGCTCGATCACCTTCCAGGTCTTCAGCTTCGAGATCGGCGCGGTCTCTTCGATGCGCACCGTCTCACCGGCCTTGAACTCGTTGCCCTCGTCATGGGCATGATACTTCTTCGACCGACGGATGATCTTGCCGTACAGCGGATGGCGAACCTTCCGCTCCACGTTGACAACAACCGTCTTGTCGGTCTTGTCCGAGACGATCACCCCGGTCAGCACGCGCTTCGGCATGTGTCTCGGTCCTTACTTGGCAGCCGCAGCGGTGCGCTGCGCCTGCAGGGTCTTGATCCGCGCGATGTCGCGACGGACTTCCTTCACGCGGCTGGACTTCTCCAGCTGGCTGGTCGCCGCCTGGAAGCGCAGGTTGAACTGCTCACGCTTCAGGTTGCCCAGCGCCTCGACGAGCTGGTCGTCGCTCTGCGCGTTATAATCGGTCTTGGCCATTACTCGCCTCCGAGGTGCGAGGTGTCGCCCAGACGGGCAACGACCTTGGTCTTGATCGGCAGCTTCATCGCGGCGCGCTCGAAAGCCTCCGCTGCGATCTTGCCTTCGACGCCGTCCAGCTCGAACAGGATCCGGCCGGGCTTAACGCGGGCCGCCCAGAACTCGGGCGAACCCTTGCCCGATCCCATGCGGACTTCGGCAGGCTTCGACGAAACCGGCACGTCCGGGAAGATACGGATCCACAAACGCCCCTGGCGCTTGATGTGACGGGTGATCGCGCGGCGAGCCGCCTCGATCTGACGGGCAGTGATCCGCTCCGGCTCCATGGCCTTCAGACCATAGGCGCCAAAGTTCAGGCTCGTGCCACCCTTGGCGTCGCCGTGAATGCGGCCCTTGAAGGCCTTGCGGAATTTGGTGCGCTTCGGTTGCAGCATCTCATCTATTCCTTAGCGACGATCGTCGCGGGCCGGACGGACGCCGGAGGTCTGAGCCTCCATCATCAGCCGGTCCTGCGCCATCGGGTCGTGACCCAGGATCTCGCCCTTGAACACCCAGACCTTGACGCCGCACACACCGTAAGCGGTGTGGGCCTGCGCCTCGGCATAGTCCATGTTCGCGCGCAGCGTGTGGAGCGGCACGCGACCCTCGCGGTAGCTCTCGGAGCGGGCGATTTCCGCACCGCCGAGACGGCCGCCGCAGGCGACGCGGATGCCGTCGGCACCCAGGCGCATCGCCGACTGCACGGCGCGCTTCATCGCACGGCGGAACGCGATACGGCGCTCCAGCTGATCGGCGATGCCCTGCGCAACGAGCTTGGCGTCGATCTCGGGCTTGCGGATCTCGACGATGTTCAGCGACACGTCGGACGAAGTCATCGAGCCGATCTGCTTGCGCAGCTTCTCGATGTCCGAGCCCTTCTTGCCGATGATCACGCCGGGGCGTGCCGCGAAGATCGAAATGCGGCACAGCTTGGCCGGACGCTCGATCACCACCTTGGAGATCGCGGCCTGGGGCAGCGTCTTCATGATGTACTGGCGGATCTTCAGATCCTCCAGCAGCAGGCGACCATAGTCCTGGCCTTCCGCGAACCAGCGGCTGTCCCAGGTACGGTTGATCTGCAGGCGCAGACCGATCGGGTTGCTCTTATGACCCATTAGGCTTCTTCCTGCTCGCGCACGACGATGCGCAGACGGCTGAACGGCTTCAGGATGCGGGTGGACTTGCCACGGCCGCGGGTCGCGAAGCGCTTCATGGTGATCGACTTGCCGACCGACGCCTCGGCGACGACAAGCGCGTCGACGTCGAGGTTGTGGTTGTTCTCGGCATTGGCGATGGCGGACGCCAGCACCTTGCGCGCGTCGACCGCCATGGCCTTCTTCGAGAAGGTCAGGATGTTCAGCGCGTCACCAGCCTTGCGGCCACGGATCAGGCCCGCGACCAGGTTCAGCTTCTGCGCCGAACCACGGATCTGCGTGCCGACCGACAGAGCTTCCTTCTCGCCGACCTTGCGGGGGGATGCGGGCTTCGACATCAGCGCTTACCCTTCTTGTCGGCAGCGTGACCGGGGAAGTAGCGCGTGGGCGCGAACTCGCCGAGCTTCATGCCGACCATGTCCTCGTTCACCGAGACGGGAACGAACTTGCGGCCGTTATAGACATTGAAGGTCAGGCCGACGAACGACGGGAGGATCGTCGAGCGGCGCGACCAGGTCTTGATCGGACCCGAACGGCCGGACGCGTCCTGCGCAGTCTCGGCCTTCTTCAGGAGGTGGAGGTCCACGAAAGGACCCTTCCATACGGAACGAGCCATCGCTTAGCCCTTCTTCTTCGCGTGACGGCTACGGATGATCATCTTGTCCGTCGCCTTGTTGTGCCGGGTGCGCGCACCCTTGGTCGGCTTGCCCCACGGGGTGACCGGGTGACGGCCGCCCGAGGTCCGGCCTTCACCACCGCCGTGCGGATGGTCAACCGGGTTCTTCGCAACACCGCGCGTCAGCGGGCGGCGGCCGAGCCAGCGGTTGCGACCCGCCTTCGCCAGGTTCTGGTTGGCGTTGTCCGGGTTCGACACCGCGCCCACCGTCGCCATGCACTCGCCACGGATGTAGCGCTGCTCGCCCGAGTTCAGGCGGACGATCACCATGCCGCGGTCACGGCCGACGACCTGCACGTAGGTGCCGGCCGAACGGGCGATCTGGCCACCCTTGCCCGGCTTCATCTCCACGTTGTGGACGATGGTGCCGACGGGCATCTGGCCCAGCTCCATCGCGTTGCCCGGCTTCACGTCGGTCTTCTTGCCGGCGATCACCTTGTCGCCCACGCCCAGGCGCTGCGGCGCGATGATGTACGCGACATCGGCCTTGCCGGCGTCGTCGGTGCCATAGTTCACCAGCGCGATGAAGGCGGTGCGGTTGGGATCATATTCGATCCGCTCCACGGTGCCCTCGACGTCCCAGCGGCGACGCTTGAAGTCGACATAGCGGTAGCGCTGCTTGTGACCGCCCGCGATACCGCGCGACGTCACATGGCCCTTGTTGTTGCGGCCACCGGTCTTGCGCTTGCCTTCGGTCAGCGACTTGACCGGGGCGCCCTTCCAGAGCGCCGAACGGTCGACGAGGATCAGGCCGCGGCGGGCCGGGCTCGTCGGATTATATTGCTTGAGTGCCATTAGCCCTGGACCCCCGTCGTCACGTCGATGGACTGGCCGTCCTTCAGCGTCACGATCGCCTTCTTCATGTCGGAGCGCTGGTACGGAGCGCCCTTCCACTTCTTGGTCTTGCCCTTCTGGACGATCGTGTTCACGCCCGTCACGGTGACGTCGAAGAGAGCCTCGACGGCAGCCTTGATCTGCAGCTTGGTCGCGTCACCGGCGACCTTGAACACGACGGCGTTGTGCTCGGAGAGCAGCGTCGCCTTCTCGGTGATGTGCGGCGCGACGATCACGTCGTAATGACGGTTGTCGATCGCCTTCTGCTGCTTAGCCATGGAAACGGGCCTCCAGCTTCTCGACAGCAGCGCGCGTCAGCACCAGCGTGTCATGCTTCAGGATGTCGTAGACATTGGCGCCGGCGGCCGGGAGGACGTTGATGTCCTTCAGGTTGCCTGCGGCCAGAGCGAACGACGTCTCGACGGCATCGCCATCGATGACCAGCGCGGACTTGCCGAAGCCGAGCTTGGCGATGTCGCCGATCAGCGTCTTCGTCTTGTTGCCCTCGACCGACAGCGAGTCCATCACGACCAGCGAGCCGGCCTTTGCGTGGCTCGACAGCGCCATCTTCAGGCCCAGCGCGCGGATCTTCTTGTTCAGCGACGGATCGAAGTCGCGAACACGGGCACCGTGAGCCTTACCACCGCCGATGAAGACGGGTGCGCGGCGATCGCCGTGACGTGCCACACCGCCGCCCTTCTGGCGACCGAGCTTCTTGCCCGAACGGGCGACGTCCGCACGCTCGCGGGTGCCGCGCGCGGTGGCGCGACGCTTCTCAAGCTGCCAGGTCACGACGCGGTGCAGGATGTCGGCACGCGGATCGAGGCCGAAGACCTCGTCGTTGAGCTCGATGTCCGCGGCGTCGGCGCCGGCAAAGGATGAAACCTTGACCTTCACGACTTAGCCCTCCTGGCCATCGGTGGCTTCCGGAGCGGGCTCGGCAGAAGCGGTATTGTTGGCGGCAACGCTCTTCAGCGCGGCCGGGAACGGGGCGTCCGCATGGCGCGCGACCTTCACCGCGTCCTTGACGATCAGCCAGCCACCCTTCGATCCGGGCACCGAGCCCTTGACGAAGATCAGGCCGCGCTCGACGTCGGTCGACACGATTTCCAGGTTCTGCTGCGTGCGGTTCTTGTCGCCCATGTGGCCGGCCATCTTCTTGTTCTTGAAGACGCGACCCGGATCCTGGCGGTTACCGGTCGAACCATGCGAACGGTGCGAGACGGACACGCCGTGCGTGGCGCGCAGACCGCCGAAGTTCCAGCGCTTCATCGCACCGGCAAAGCCCTTGCCCTGCGTACGACCCTGGATGTCGACCATCTGGCCGGCAACGAAGTGGTCGGCACCGATCTCGGCGCCTACGTCGAGCAGGCCGTCCTCGTTCACGCGGAACTCGGCAACGATAGCCTTGGGCTCCACTTCGGCCTTGCCGAAATGGCCGCGCTGCGGCTTGGCGACATTCTTAGCCTTGGCGACACCTGCACCAAGCTGGACGGCAGTGTAGCCGTCACGATCCATCTCGCGGCGGGCGACGACCTGTACGCCTTCGAGCGCCAGAACGGTAACCGGCACGTGCCGACCATCGTCCTGGAACAGGCGGGTCATCCCCATCTTCTTCGCGATCACGCCGGTACGCATGATCCTGTTCCTTCCTCGACAGAGGCCCCCAAGAACCATTCAAGGGGGGCATATCCAGCCCGGATAAATCGAAACGAGCCCCCGTCCCGGGCTGGCGATCGGCGCATGGCCGATCAGACGGGGGACGCTGTCCCCGGCACCCTTTCGGCCGAAGCCGAACCGCTGGGCGGTATCCCTTGTACCGCGCAGATCAGGGCGAACCCCGGAATGCGCGAAAGGCCCGCGGGACGATGACGTCAACCGCGGGAAGCGGGCGCTTTACGCCAGCTTGATCTCAACATCAACACCCGCAGCGAGATCGAGCTTCATCAGCGCGTCGACGGTCTGCGGGGTCGGCTGCACGATATCGAGCATCCGCTTGTAGGTACGCACCTCGAACTGCTCGCGCGACTTCTTGTCGACGTGCGGGCCACGGTTGACCGTGAACTTTTCGATGCGCGTGGGAAGCGGGATCGGACCGCGGATGAGCGCGCCGGTACGGCGTGCGGTGTCGGCGATGTCGCCGGTCGCCTGATCGAGCACGCGATGGTCGAACGCCTTCAGACGAATGCGGATATTGCTGTCCATGATCCCTACCGATGCGAAAGAGCGGGAACGCAGCTTCGACCCTATCCCTTGCGTCGGTTTATCCGACCACCCGACAAGCGGACCCCGATCGGTGACCGGGACAAGCGATGAAGCCGATGAAACGCTCCGAAACGAACTCTGGTTGTTGCGGCATCGCCGGCGATACCGACGATGCTCTCACTAAAAGCGAACGGCCACTCCGGTTTCCCAGAGCGGCCGATTCACTCAAGAAAGGCGCCTATATCCCGACCACCCGAAGGTGGCAACCCTCTTCGCATCGCAACCGCGTGGAAAAGGTTCCCGGTCCTGCACCCCTTGCAAAAGGAAAAGGCCGGCCCCGTTTCCGGAGCCGGCCGATCCTTCTCACGACCTTTCGGTCAGGAGATTACTTGCTGATGCCGCTGACGACACCGGCGCCGACGGTCCGGCCACCCTCGCGGATGGTGAAGCGCTGGCCGACGTCCATGGCGATCGGCGCGATGAGCTTGATGCCCAGCGCGACGTTGTCGCCCGGCATCACCATCTCGGTGCCCTCGGGCAGCTCGACGGTGCCGGTCACGTCCGTGGTACGGAAGTAGAACTGCGGACGGTAGTTGCCGAAGAACGGCGTGTGACGGCCACCTTCGTCCTTCGACAGCACGTACACTTCCGACTGGAAGTCGGTGTGCGGCTTGATCGAGCCCGGCTTGCAGAGCACCTGGCCACGCTCGACTTCGTCGCGAGCCACGCCGCGGATCAGCGCGCCGACATTGTCGCCAGCCTGGCCCTGGTCGAGCAGCTTGCGGAACATTTCCACGCCCGTGACGGTGGTCTTGCGGACGTTCGGGTGGATGCCGACGATCTCGACTTCCTCACCGACCTTGACAACACCGGTCTCGACGCGGCCGGTCACCACCGTACCACGACCCGAGATCGAGAACACGTCCTCGATCGGCATCATGAACGGCTTGTCCAGCGGACGCTCCGGCTGCGGGATGTAGTCGTCAACCGCCTGCATCAGCTCCAGCACGGCTTCCTTGCCGAACTTGTCGTTCGAACCCGAAAGCGCGCAGGTCGCCGAACCCTTGATGACGGGGATGTCGTCGCCAGGGAACTCGTACGAGGACAGCAGCTCGCGAACTTCCAGTTCGACCAGCTCCAGGATTTCCTCGTCGTCGACCAGATCGACCTTGTTCATGAATACGACCATCGCCGGCACGCCGACCTGACGGGCGAGCAGGATGTGCTCGCGGGTCTGCGGCATCGGGCCATCAGTAGCCGACACGACCAGGATCGCGCCGTCCATCTGCGCCGCGCCGGTGATCATGTTCTTCACATAGTCGGCGTGGCCCGGGCAGTCGACGTGCGCATAGTGGCGCGAGTTCGTCTCATACTCGACGTGCGCGGTCGAGATGGTGATGCCGCGCTCGCGCTCTTCCGGAGCCTTGTCGATGTTGGCGAAATCAACCGCCGCGTTGCCCGCGACGTTGTCGGCCAGCACCTTGGTGATCGCAGCCGTCAGCGAGGTCTTGCCGTGGTCGACGTGGCCGATGGTGCCGATGTTGAGGTGCGGCTTGGTCCGCTCGAATTTTGCCTTTGCCATTTTCCTACCTTCTGATTCGAATTCGGTGCCGCCGACGGGGCCACGCGAACGCGGCCACATAGCGGGTGTTTGCAACGAATGCCAGCCCTGCGCGGGGGACGCTCCGGTTGCCCGTCCGCCCCCCGCACCAGGAGCCGTTACGCCAGCTTCGCCTTGACCTCGTCCGCAACGTTCTGCGGAACTTCGTCATAGTGCGAGAACTGCATGCTGTACTGTGCACGACCCTGGGTGAACGAGCGGAGCGCGTTCACATAGCCGAACATGTTCGCCAGCGGGACCATCGCCTCGACCGTCTGCGCGTTGCCGCGCGTGTCGGTGCCCTGGATCTGGCCACGACGGCTGTTCATGTCGCCGATGACGTCGCCCAGATAGTCTTCCGGGGTGACGACCTCGACCTTCATGACCGGCTCGAGCAGCGTGATGCCCGACTTCTGGGCCGCTTCGCGCATGGCGCCGCGGGCACAGATTTCGAACGCCAGCGCCGAGGAGTCGACGTCGTGGTAGGCGCCGTCATACAGCAGCACCTCGAAGTCGATGATCGGGAAGCCGACCAGCGATCCGGTCTCCGCAGTCTCACGGAAGCCCTTCTCGATCGCGGGGATATATTCCTTGGGAATATTGCCGCCCTTGATCTCGTCCTTGAAGACGAAGCCGCTGCCGCGCTCGCCCGGCGACAGCTTCACCTTCACGCGGCCGAACTGGCCGGTACCACCCGACTGCTTCTTGTGCGTGTAGTCGATGTCGACCGGCTTCTTGAGGTACTCGCGATACGCCACCTGCGGCGCGCCGACATTGGCCTCGACCTTGAACTCGCGCTTCATGCGGTCCACCAGGATCTCGAGGTGGAGCTCGCCCATCCCCTTGATGATGGTCTGGCCGGACTCGGCGTCCGACGACACGCGGAACGACGGGTCCTCGCGTGCGAGACGATTGAGCGCGACGCCCATCTTCTCCTGGTCGGCCTTGGTCTTCGGCTCCACCGACAGCTCGATCACGGGCTCGGGGAACTCCATCCGCTCCAGGATGATCGGCGCGGACTGCGCACACAGCGTGTCACCCGTGGTGGTGTCCTTCAGGCCCGCCAGCGCGACGATGTCGCCGGCGAACGCTTCCTGGATGTCCTCACGGCTGTTCGCATGCATCAGCAGCATGCGGCCGACCTTTTCCTTCTTGTCCTTGACCGAGTTCTGCACGGTCGAGGCGGATTCGAGCTTGCCCGAATAGATGCGCGCGAAGGTCAGCGTACCGACGAACGGATCGTTCATGATCTTGAACGCCAGCGCCGAGAACGGCTCGCTGTCCGACGAAGGACGCTCGTCCGGCGTTTCGCCGTCGAGCTTCACGCCCTTGATCGCCGGGACGTCGAGCGGCGACGGCAGATAGTCGACCACGGCGTCGAGCAGCGGCTGAACACCCTTGTTCTTGAACGCCGAACCGCAAACGACCGGCACGAACGCCATCTCCAGCGTACCCTTGCGGATCAGCTTCTTGAGATCGGCGACCGACGGCTCGTTGCCTTCCAGATACGCCTCCATGAGGGCGTCATCCTGCTCAACGGCCATCTCGATCAGGTCGCTGCGGTACTTGGCGGCCTTTTCGGCCATGTCCTCGGGGATGTCCTGATAGACGAACTTCGCGCCCAGGCTCTCTTCGAGCCAGATGATCGCGCGGTTCTCGACCAGGTCGACCAGGCCCTTGAAGCCGCCCTCGATGCCGATCGGCAGATACAGCACCGCCGGACGCGCGCCGAGGCGCTCGATGATCGAGTTGACGCAGAAATAGAAATCGGCACCGGTGCGGTCGAGCTTGTTGACGAAGCACATGCGCGGCACGCCGTACTTGTCGGCCTGACGCCACACGGTTTCGGACTGCGGCTCCACGCCGGCGACGCCGTCGAAGCACGCGACCGCACCGTCGAGGACGCGCAGCGAACGCTCGACTTCGATCGTGAAGTCGACGTGGCCGGGCGTGTCGATGATGTTGATGCGATGCTCGAGGCCCTTGCCCTCGTCAGCGCTCCAGAAACAGGTCGTCGCGGCCGACGTGATGGTGATGCCGCGCTCCTGCTCCTGCTCCATCCAGTCCATCGTCGCCGTGCCTTCATGCACTTCGCCGATCTTGTAGGACTTGCCGGTGTAATAAAGAATGCGCTCGGTCGTGGTCGTCTTGCCGGCATCGATGTGGGCCATGATGCCGATGTTGCGATATCTGTCGAGCGGATGGCTGCGGGCCATGATCGATCTTCCTCAAGCGTGCGGGGGAGCCGGTCGGCCCGGCTCCCCTCATATAGGTAGCATGCGTTACCAGCGGAAGACCGCCGGCACCGACCGTTTTACCAGCGGTAGTGGCTGAATGCGCGGTTCGCTTCCGCCATGCGGTGCGTGTCCTCGCGCTTCTTGACCGCATTGCCGCGATTGTTCGCAGCGTCCATCAGCTCGCCCGACAGGCGGGCCGACATGGTGTTCTCCGAACGCGCACGTGCGGCCGAGATCAGCCAGCGGATCGCCAGCGCCTGGGCGCGCTCGGGGCGCACCTCGACCGGCACCTGGTAGGTCGCACCGCCGACGCGGCGCGACCGGACCTCGATGCCCGGCTTGATGTTGTTCAGCGCATCGTGGAACACGCCCAGCGGCTCGCGCTTGGCGCGGGTTTCGACGGTTTCCAGTGCGCTGTAGACGATCAGCTCCGCGACGGACTTCTTGCCGTCCAGCATGACCGAATTCATGAACTTCGACAGGACCTGATCCCCGTATACGGGATCGGGCAGGATTTCCCGCTTTTCGGGACGACGACGACGAGCCATTCTCGTATTTCCTTACAAATCTTCAGCCTTGGATGGTCCAGATGCCCGTTTGCACGGGCCCGACCGGCTTACTTCGGACGCTTCGCGCCGTACTTGGAGCGGGACTGACGACGATCCTTGACGCCCTGCGTATCGAGCACGCCGCGCAGCACGTGGTAGCGAACGCCGGGAAGATCGCGCACACGGCCGCCGCGGATGAGCACCACCGAGTGCTCCTGCAGGTTGTGGCCTTCGCCCGGAATGTAGCTGATGACTTCGCGGCTGTTGGTCAGGCGGACCTTGGCCACCTTGCGCAAAGCCGAGTTCGGCTTCTTCGGGGTCGTCGTGTATACGCGGGTGCAGACGCCGCGCTTCTGCGGGTTCTGCTCCATTGCAGGGACCTTGGACTTGGCCTTCTGCGGTTCGCGGCCCTTGCGGACCAGCTGGTTGATCGTGGGCATTGAAGCCTTCACCTCATCTAGGGTTACTTTGCTGGAGCCTTCACAGCACATAGGAATACAAAAAGGGGCGATGGCCGGCTTTTCACCACCGTCCAGGCCCATAAATGCATCCAGCAATGTTCAAGCTTGCCCTCCGGAGAATCCTCCTTCGAGCAGCGGCGCCTATACGCAGTTGCCCGATTAGCGTCAACGGCACCACCACCCAGGGCCGGGACCACACCCACGGCTCGGCACCGAATATTTGATCCTCCAGCGAAAAGCACCGCTTGCCCTGCCCCCAAACGCCGGCTAAGGGCCGCCGCAGGCTAGGAGTGTAGCTCAGTTGGTAGAGCATCGGTCTCCAAAACCGAGGGCCGTGGGTTCGAGTCCCTCCACTCCTGCCATTTTCTCCGACATCGACGGGCAATCCGCCGGACGTGCATCGCGCATGCATGGTGTCGTTGAGGGAATACAACAGCTTTGCATGCCTTTTTGAGATGACAAGATGATTGTCGCCTGCAAAAGACGCTAACCATGTTCGAGATTACGCGCGAAATCGTCGCCTACGGCATCATCGGTGGCATCGTCGTGCTGGGCGCGCCCTTTGTCGTCGCCACCCTTCGCAAGCGGCATCGGGACAAGCTGCGCCGCCGCGGCATCAAGCGCTACGGGCACTGACCGCAAGCGCCTGAGGGCGGGTCCGGCACGCACGCTCCCCAGCCCCCTTGCGCCTGATCCAAGGCGCGGCTACATCCGTGCTTCATCCGACAGCGGTGGTGGTATCCGCCCGCTTGCTCCGACGGGGCGGCGGTCGGGGCTTCACGCCTCCGTCGTCATCTCCATCCAAGGGTGCGAGCAACCGTGGCAAAGACGACTCCGATCGAGTTCATCAACCAGGTCAAGGCCGAGACCAAGAAGGTCGTTTGGCCGTCCCGGCGCGAGACCGTGATGACCGGCGTCATGGTCGTCATCATGACGACGATCCTCGCGATCTTCTTCCTGGGCGTCGATTCGTTCTTCGAAGCGCTCGTCCGCGCCCTGCTCAGCCTCGCTCAGTAAAGGTCACGCCGATGGCGCGCTGGTACATCATTCACGCCTATTCCGGGTTCGAGGGCAAGGTCCGCGACTCGATCATGGCCGAAGCGGCCCGCATGGGGCTGGAGCAACTGGTCGAGCAGATCGAGGTACCGACCGAAACGGTGACCGAGGCCCGTCGCGGCAAGAAGATCGCGGTCGAGCGCAAGTTCATGCCCGGCTACGTCCTTGCCAAGCTCGACATGACCGATCAGGTCTATCACTTGGTCAAGAACACGCCCAAGGTCACCGGCTTTCTCGGCTCCAGCGGCAAGCCGCAGGCGATCAGCGAGAGCGAAGCCACGCGCATGCTGAACTCCAAGGAGGAGGCAGCGGCCGCGCCGAAGCACAAGATCAAGGTCGATTACGAGATCGGCGACGCGGTCAAGGTGCTGGAGGGTCCCTTCGCCAGCTTCAACGGTGTGGTCGAGGAACTGGATTTCGACAAGTCGAAGGTCAAGGTGTCCGTATCGATCTTCGGCCGTGCGACGCCGGTCGAACTCGATTTCGAGCAGGTCGAACGCTCCAAATAAGCAGACGGCCGCTCATTCGGGCTGGCATGACGGGCCGGGGCGCGGGCAACCGCACCTCGGCCTTTTCGTATCCGCGGCGATGCGGCCTTATCGCATCAGCATTTCGGATGCGTAGATTACCGCATCTGCCGCAAAGCGCGCAAAGAACATCACACTGACCAGCACGGCTGCGCCTGCCGCGGCGACGGCGGTATGATGTCCGACGGATTTGATCGTGGTCATGGCCTATCCTCTCCAAAAGGAGCCGGGGGCCACCTGTATCCGGGGTCTCCCGGCCGCTGCCATCATGCCATAAAGCGGATGCGCGGGCAATATCGGGGAGAAGAGGTTGCCCGGCTGTTCCGGGGCAAACGACCGGCACAGACGACGTCACAATCCCCATTGCCCAAGAAGCGGTCGATCATCTGCTCACGGGGTGATCCTGCATCGATCGGCTTCGACCTCCCCCATCGGCCTGAACGAAAATACCTTTTGCGTACGCTGACGTATCTTGCCGGTGAAGTGTATCGCGCCTAGCCTGCCCCGCGTGGCAGCAGATCGGCAGGATCACGCGGCGTCGGCACGCGCGCGTCTGGTGGAGGCACTGGTCGCAACCGGTCACGAGGATCGCGAAGCCTTTCGCACCGTCTATCGTCTTACTTCCGCGAAGCTGTTCGGCATTTGCCTTCGTATCTGTGGTGATCGTCAGGATGCGGAGGATGTGTTGCACGATGTCTATGTCATCGTCTGGAGACGGGCCGGCGCATTCGAGCCCGGCCGGGCCAGCCCGATCACCTGGCTTGCCACGATCGCCCGCAACCGCGCTATCGACTGGCAGCGCGGGCGCACGCGCCATCCCGCCGACCCGATCGACGATGCGGCGCTGGCCCTGCCCGATCCCACGCAGGTGCCTGTTGACCGGCTTGTGGACGAGGAAACGGTCGCCCGCCTCCAGGCATGTCTGGGCACGCTGGAGACGCGCCAGCGCGAGGCGATCCGCATCGCCTTTTTCGATGGGGTCCGCTATCCTGAAATCGCTCGCCGGCTGACGCTGCCGCTGGGCACGGTGAAAAGCTGGGTACATCGCGGGCTCGCGCGCTTGAGGACCTGTCTCGATGGCGACCACTGACCCCGTCGATCCCGACATGACGGCCGCCGATCTGGCCCTGGATCTGCTGGATGGCGACGAACGCGCGGCGGCCACGCGCCGCGCGCTCACTGATCGCGATTTCGCGGCACAGGTGGCGTGGTGGCGCCAGACGCTGGCAGGCCTCGTCGCCTGGTGGCCCGCTGTCGAGCCACCACCGGGGCTGGAAGCGCGGGTCATGGCATCGACCACGCCCCATGGGCCATCGGCCAGCCGCGCCCCTGATTCGATACGCGGCGTCGCCCCCTGGTGGCGCGTCGCGACCCTCGCCCTTGCCGGTGTCGCAGCGGTTCTCGCCCTGATGCTCGTGCTGCCCCGACATGCGCCTCCCCCACCTCCGGCGCGCACGGCCACGGCGCCGCTGATCGCCGCCATCGTGCCGGCCGCCGACCCCGCGGCTCCCGCCGCCCCTCTGCCGGCGCTTTACGAGCCCGATACCGGCATGCTCCGCCTGTCCGGCGCCGACATAGCGCCAGCGAACCGCAGTGCGCAGCTATGGGCGATCGGAGCGGACGGCATCCCTCACGCTCTCGCCGTTCTAGCCCGCACCCCCGAAGCCAGGATCACGATCGCCAGCGCCGACCGCGCCCGGCTGGTGCCCGGCGCCGTTCTGGCCATCTCGCTCGAACCGCCGGGCGGCGCGCCGGGGCCCGTCCCCACCGGCCCGGTCGTCGCAACGGGTCCGCTGACACGCCTTTGAAATACAGGAAGCCGGTAAACGCAGCCTCTGACGCGCCGCCCGGTGACATCCCCGGGCAGGGTTGTTCACGCGAAGACGCGAAGGCGCAAAGATGGGCCGGTCGGCTGACCCTTTCCTGGCCATTCGACCGGGAGACAAGCCTCGCCCGATATCGAAGGAGCCTTCGGCTCGCACACCATCTCCGCGCGAGAACCTCACTTTTGATCTTCGCGTCTTCGCGTCTTCGCGTGAAATACGCCTCTACCGCCCAAGCCCAGGCAAGCAGCCACCAGCATTGCGTTCCGCCCCCCGTTCGGCTATGCGCGCGCCTTCCCAAGCGACAGCGACGGAAATCCGCGGGAGGGTGCGGGGCGAAAGCCCTTCGCCCGCCAGTACCGCTAGACTCGAAACGAGAGTGACATGGCAAAAAAGATTACCGGCTATATCAAGCTGCAGGTGCCTGCGGGCTCCGCAAACCCCTCGCCGCCGATCGGCCCGGCGCTGGGTCAGCGCGGCGTGAACATCATGGAATTCTGCAAGGCGTTCAACGCGCAGACCGGCGACGTCGAGAAGGGCACCCCGCTGCCCACCGTCATCACCGTCTATGCGGACCGTTCGTTCTCGTTCGAGACGAAGACGGCGCCGGCCACTTACCTCATCAAGAAGGCCGCCAACCTGAAGTCGGGCTCGAAGGAGCCGGGCAAGGTGTCGGCGGGCAAGATCGCGCGCTCCAAGCTCGCCGAGATCGCCCAGACCAAGATGAAGGACCTGAACGCCAACGACATCGAGGCTGCGACCAAGATCATCGAAGGCTCCGCCCGCGCGATGGGCCTCGAAGTGGTGGAGGGCTGATAACATGGCCAAGCTGACCAAGAAGCAGAAGGCGATCACGGTCGACCGCGAGAAGCTGCACGCCATCGACGAGGCGATCAACCTGGCCAAGTCGGGTGCGACCTCGAAGTTCGACGAAACCATCGAGATCGCGCTGAACCTGGGCGTCGATCCGCGTCACGCCGACCAGATGGTCCGCGGCGTGGTGAACCTGCCCAAGGGCACCGGCAAGACGGTGCGCGTCGGCGTGTTCGCCCGCGGTGCCAAGGCCGAGGAAGCCAAGGCGGCCGGTGCGGACGTCGTCGGTGCCGAGGACCTGATGGAAACCATCCAGGGCGGCACCATCGATTTCGATCGCTGCATCGCCACCCCGGACATGATGGGCATCGTCGGTCGCCTGGGTAAGGTGCTGGGTCCCAAAGGCCTGATGCCGAACCCGAAGCTGGGCACGGTGACGATGAACGTCGCGGACGCCGTGAAGGCCGCCAAGAGCGGTCAGGTCGAGTACCGCGTCGAGAAGGCCGGCATCATCCACTCGGGCATCGGCAAGGCGAGCTTCCCGGCCGAGGACCTGCGCGCGAACTTCGACGCGCTGGTCGATGCGGTCATCAAGGCCAAGCCGTCGGGCGCCAAGGGCAAGTATGTCCGCAAGGTCGCCGTGTCGTCCACGATGGGCGCCGGCATCAAGGTTGACGTGGCCGAGATCGCGGGCGCCTAAGCCCTCGTTCGGTTCACCGATCCGACACGAAAGCGCCTGTGCGGGGATCCCTCCGCACAGGCGTTTTTCGTTGTTGACCGCTCCTGTCGAAAGGCGGACGCTGGCACCCATGATCCTGCTGACCCTCGCGCTGCTCGGCACCACGCCCATCTGCACCGACACCCGCCAGATCTGCCGCGCCTGCTGGACGGTGAACGGTAAACAGGCCTGCTCCACCCCCGGCATCGCCTGCCAGCCCCTGAGGCGCGTCTGCCGGCCGAATACCCCCTCCCCCCGCCGGGAAGAAGAAGCCCGGCGCACACGCGATGGCAAGGTGAAGGGCATCCAGGCAGCGCAACGCTGATACGAAAACGTCCACCCCAAAAAGCTGGCACGCTCGTTCATCAACGCTAAACCCGGCCCGCCCCCTCAGGAGCCGACCGCTTGCCCTTCCCCAGAACGCTCTTTGCCCTCCCCCTGCTCACGGCCGCGGCCGCGTGCAGCACCACCCACTATCGCCCTGCCGTCGACACTCCGGTCAAGATCGGCCGCCCCTACACGGTTCGCGGCGTCACCTACACGCCTGCCGCCGAACCGGATTACGACATGCTGGGCTTGGCCGGCTGGTACGGCAACGAATCCGGTCATCAGACCGCCAATGGCGAACGCTTCCGGGTAAAGGCGATCGCCGGCGCGCACACCACCCTGCCGCTGCCCAGCTATGTCGAGGTGACCGCGCTGGATACCGGTCGCACCATCCTCGTCCGGATCAACGATCGCGGCCCCTTCGTGCGCGGGCGGATCATCGATCTCAGCCGCGGGGCGGCACGCCAACTGGGCATAGAGGGACGCGGTATCGCCTCCGTCCGCGTTCGCCGCGTCGATCCACCCGAACGCGACCGCGCCAAACTCCGCAAGGGTCGCGCAGCGCCGCCGCGTCCCGATGCGCCTGCCGCCTCGCTCGCGGCGTGGCGCGCCCAACTGGCCGGTGCACCGGCAACACTGCCCGCGGCTGGCGCGCCATAGGCCGCCTGCTTGCGTCCGGCCTCTGTGAACGGCAATTTGAGCGAAGTGTTGCTCGCCCGCATCACATCTGTCACGCAAACGCCATAATGCAGCCCTAGCGGCCCGGATTACCGGGACATATCAAAGGGGCTCCGCCGGGAAGGCGGGCCCGAGCGTGGGAATTGCAGACCATCATGACATCGTGGATCAAGCGCGCCGCCCTGCTGGGTTCGGCGCTGGGCGTGCTGGCGATCGTGCCGGCCGCGGCCCAGACCGCAGATACCGCCACCAGCGCAGCTGATACCCAGCCTGCCGCCGAGGGCCTTGAGGACATCACCGTCACCGCCGAGCGGCGCTCCGAAAGCCTGAACCGCGTGCCGGTGTCGGTCGCGGTCGTCGGCGGCGCCGATCTGCGCAGCTTCCAGACCGGCGGCGAGGACATTCTGGCGCTGTCCGGTCGCGTACCCGGCCTCTATGCCGAGACGACGACGGGTCGCATCTTCCCGCGCTTCTACATTCGCGGCCTCGGCAATATCGACTTCTACCTGGGCGCGTCGCAGCCCGTCTCGGTGATCCAGGACGATGTCGTGCTGGAACATGTCGTGCTGAAGTCGAACCCGGCGTTCGACGTGGCGCAGGTCGAGGTGCTGCGCGGTCCGCAAGGGTCGCTGTTCGGTCGCAACACGACCGCCGGCATCATCAAGATCGACACGATCAAGCCGACCCAGACCTTTCAGAGCCGCGCCACCGCCTCGATCGGCTCGTACAACACCATGCACCTCGACGCGGGCGTCGGCGGCCCGATCATCAAGGACGTGCTCGCCTTCCGCGTCTCCGCGCTGATACAGCACCGCGACGACTGGATCGACAACACCTACGCCGGCCCCAGCCTCGACGGCACCCTCACCCCGCGCGAAAACGCCATGGGCGGCTTCACCGAACGCGACGTGCGCCTGCAACTCGCCTTCACCCCGACCGACCGGCTCTCCTTCGACCTGTCCGGCCATGCACGCTGGTATGACGGCACGTCGACGGTGTTTCACCGGGCCGCGCTGAAGCGTGGGTCGAACGACGTGTCGGGGGAACCGCGAGACCGCATCGCGCTGGACGAGGGGCGCGACAATCCGCAGTCCTATGAGACGCAAGGCGCCTCGCTGCGTGCGAACTGGGATATGGGTGCGGCGTCGCTGACCTCGATCACCGCCTATGAGCGGACCAGCGGCTTCAGCGCCGGCGATACGGATGGCGGTGCGGCGGCGAATTTCCCGGTCAACGGCGTCGCCAACGGTTATGGCCTGAGCCTCGGCCGGGTCCGTGATCTCGACCAGTGGACGCAGGAGGTGCGCCTTGCCTCCAACGGCACCGGTCCCTTCCGCTGGCAGGTCGGCGGCATCTATTTCGACAGCCGCGACACGACGGACTTCTACCAGCGCCGCTTCCTGCTGCTGCCAGCCTATAACCCGCTCCAGCCCGGCAATCCCAACACCAACAATCCCGACAACTGGGTGCGCCTGCGCAACACCAACACGTCGTGGGGCGTGTTCGGTCAGGTCAGCTACGAAGTGGTGCCCGACCTGACGATCACCGCCGGTGGCCGGATCAGCGAGGACAGCAAGCGGACCCGCCTGGTCAAGGCGCCGGGCCGCCCGGATGGCGGCGTCGTCTATCGCGGCCGTACCGATGTCAGCCTGTCGGACACGCAGCCGAGCTGGGACCTGTCCGCCCTTTATCAGGTGAACCCGGACCTGTCGGTCTACGTCCGCGCCGCACGCGGCTTCCGCGGCCCGACGATCCAGGGGCGCTCTGCCGTGTTCAACTCCGACTTCACCACGGCGGACTCGGAAAAGAACCTGTCGTTCGAGACGGGCTTCAAGAGCAACCTGTTCGGCAACACCCTGCGCCTGAACGCGTCGGCCTTCGCCTACCGGGTCAGCGACATCCAGTTGAACGGCAACGATGCCGACGGCAACGGCGTGTTGTTCAACGCGGACAAGGCGGTGGCCTACGGGCTGGAGGCCGATGCGCAGTGGCTGCCGGTGCGTAACCTGGCGCTGTCGGCGGGCGTCAGCCTGCTGCATTCGGAAATCCGCGACAGCCGCGTCTATGCCCAGGTGTGCGCGCTGAACGGACAGGTCGTGTGCACCGTGCAGGACCCGACGATCACCCGCACCATTTTCGGCGCCCCCGCCGTGTTGGCGCAGATCGACGGCAACCCGCTGCCCAACGCGCCGGAATACAACGTCAACCTTGCGGCGCGCTACGATGTGCCGCTGGCCGACGACAGCAAGGTCTTCATCTCGACCGACTGGAATATCCAGGGCTTCACCAACTTCGTCTTGTACAAGACGAAGGAGTTCAATGCGAACGGCAACTTCGAAGGTGGCCTGCAGGTTGGCTATGCCGCACCGAACGACGACTGGCAGATCGCGGTGTTCGCACGCAACATCACCAACGAGAAGAACCTGAAGGGCGTGATCGAGAACTACATGGCCGCCGTGTTCAACGAACCGCGGATTATCGGCGTCACGCTCAGTGGCAAGTTCCGCTGAGCGCCTGACCCGCCGGACACGAAAAAGGCCCGCTCCCTGCAAAGGAAGCGGGCCTTCTCTTTTTAGGTTCTTTAGGCCCTCTCCCCTGCTGTTCGGGGAGAGGGCCTGTCGGGTTATCAGATCCCCACGATCCCGCCATCGGCCTTGGCGATGACGATCGTCGCCGAGCGTGGGCGAACACCGGCCGCAGCGGTGCCCGTCTGGTTCGCCGGCCAGTTGCTGGTGATGTTCTGCGGATCGCCGCCCTCACCGGGATGCTGGATGTTCACGAACAGCGAGGTGCCGTCTGGCGAGGAGGTGATGCCGGTGATCTCGCAGCCCTTCGGCCCCACCAGGAAGCGCTTGAGCGACGCACCCGGCGCCTTGCCGACGCGGGCCTGAACCGTGGCGCTGGCACCCTGTACGGTGCTGGTCACCGACTTGGTCGAACCGTCACCCACCCGGCCCGGGATCGCGGCCAGCATCATGCAGTTGGTGACGTCCGTATAGGCACCGTCGTCGGTCTGGATCCACATCACCGGTGTCGCCTGACCGGCGGTGTTGGTCGGTTCGCTGAACCACAGGCCGTCCGGCGACGAGAAGTCGTTCGTCGCATCCAGGCCCGACAGGTTGATGTTCGCCGCATCCGCACCGGCCTCGGCACCGAAGGCATAGACATCCCAGGTGAAGCCGGTCGCCTCGGTCGAGTCGTTCGTCTCGCGCAGGCGGATGACATGGCCGTTGACGTTGCCGGTGCTGCTGCCGCCGGTCACCTTGGTATCGACATAGGCGCGCGGGTTCGCCGCATCGACCGCGTTGGCACCGGTCGGGCGACGCGACGAATTGTTGGTCAGCGTGCAGTACATTTCGCCGGTGGCCGGGTTCACCGCGGTCCATTCCGGACGATCCATCCGCGTCGCGCCCACCGCATCGGCGGCAAGGCGGCAGTGCGTCAGCACATCGGCCTGATCGGCAAAGGCATAGGTGGGATAGCCGGTCGGGGTCAGCACCCCCTGCCCGAACACCAGGGGCAGCCACTGACCGGAACCATCCGCAGCGAAGCGCGCGACATACAGCGTGCCGGCGTCCAGATACTTGTCGCCGACCGCCAGGCGGTTCGCCGCGGTCGCATCCGCCGCGGCCCAGGCGGTGTTCGACACGAACTTGTAGATATATTCGCCCTGCGCGTCGTCGCCCATGTAGAAGGCGGGCTTCACCCCGGCGATCATCCGGCCGGGGCAGACGCCTTCATGGTTCATCCGGCCCAGCGCCGTGCGCTTGCGGGGCGTGGAGTTCGGATCGAACGGATCGATCTCGACGATCCAGCCATATTGATTGGGCTCGTTGCGATAATCGCCGGTGCCGTTCGCGGCCTTGCTGGCGTCCACCGTGGCGTTGAACTTGGCGATCCGCGTATCGCCCGCCGCCGGCGCCGCGGCGCTGGTCCAGTTGTAGTTGCCGATGCGGATGCCCAGGCCATAGCGATTGAACGCGGTGACCGACTTCGTACCCAATGCCGCGCTACGCCGGGCATTGTCGTCCGCATCGCGGCGGAAATAGCCCGCCCAATTTTCTTCGGCGGTGCAATAGGTCATCCACGGCATCATGCCGTTGGCGCAGTTGTTGATCGTGCCGCGACCGGCGGTGCCGTTCGGCGAGAAGGCGGTGAACAGCAGCGCGTTGCCCGCCACCGGGCCGGAGAAGCTGGTCGGCGTGAACGGGGTGATGCGGCGGTTGAGGCTGCTCCCCTGCACATAGGACCAGCCCGCGCTTCCCCGCGTGACCTCGACCACGCTGACGCCGTGGCATTCCATCTCCTTCAGCACCTCGGCGGTCGGGCGCACGCTGCCCGCGCTCAGGCCGGTGGGGCCGTTGGGATGGAGATAGCTCTCGGTGATGTTCTCGTGGTTCATCACCAGCAGACCGCGCGTGCTGTTGCTGGCGCTCGGCGCGGTGCCGGTGGCGGCCAGGCCGAAATAGCTCATGCCGTCATGATGGTCGCCCGCGCGCTGCGCGAAATTGGAGTCGGTACCGTTGTTGGCATAGGCCGACACGCCGGCGGCCAGCGGATCGCCCAGCCGGTACAGCACGGTGACGTCATAGCCCGCCGGGACCGCCACGACGTCCGCCAGGCTCTTGGGCACCGCGGTGAAGTCGAGCGCGATCGGGTTGACCGTCACCGTGACGGCCGTGTTGGTGGTCACCCCGTCGCCACTGGTCGTCTCAAGGCGGAAGCCGAGCGGCGTCGCGGCGGCGACCGCGGGTGCGCGGAAGCTGGCGTTGAGCGAGTTGGCGTTGGTCAGCGCGACCGCCGGACCACTGGTCTGGACCCATGCGGCGTTGGACAGCGTCCCGCTGGTCACCGCACCGGTCAGCATCACCATCCGGCCGCCGGTCACGGCGTTCGGGCCCGACGCGGTCGCCGTGACGGCCTCGTTGTCTTCCTCGTCGCAACCCGCGAGCAGCGCGCCCCCGAAGAACGCCGCTGTCATCGCGGACACGCCGTGACGCAGCGTCGCGCGACGCGACAGGCGCGTGGCGATGATGTCGTTCAGATGCGGATTGGCCGTCGAATTGGTATCGATATCCCCGTCGTCATAGGCGACGGGCTGCATCGGATCGGTCATTGAAATCCCCCGGAAATCGCCGCGCTCATGCCCGCGACGTGCCGCGCCCCTTTGGCCTGCCAAAAAGGCAGCACGGCTGCACTTCGGCGTCGCCGCGATGACATCGCCGTGACGACATGATGACAGCCGCGGTCGTCGCGATGAGAGCGCTCTCTTTACGCATCAGCCGGTTGCCCTTAGCGAAGGCGCGACGCCAAGATTGAGCGAACAAGGGGATTGAGGATGCAGAGGCAGATGATCAGCCGGCGTGCGCTGGTGGCCGGCGGCGCCGTGTTGGTCGCGGGATGCGCAGGCGGTGTCGGGTCTGGCCGCGGCAGCGCCGGCGACCGCTTCGTCACGGTCGAGGGGCTGCATTTCATGCGCAACGGCCGACCCTATCGCTATGCCGGCGCCAATCTCTGGTATGCCCCATGGCTGGGGGCGGCGACATCCTATGGCGATCGTGCACGGCTGACCCGCGAACTGGATCGGCTGCAGGCGCTCGGCATCCGCAACCTGCGCATCGCCGGCTCGGGTGAACTGTCCCCGTTGAAGAACTCGGTAACGCCCGGATTTCGCGATCGCAGCGCCAATTACAACGAGGATCTGCTCAAGGGGCTGGACTGGACGCTGGCCGAAATGGCCAAGCGCGACATGACCGCGGTCGTCTATCTGACCAACTTCTGGGAATGGTCGGGCGGCATGATGACCTATCTCTACTGGGTCAATGGCGGCAATTATATCGACATGAACGATCCGGCCCATCCCTGGCCGGAATTCCCGAACCGCAACGCCGCCTTCTACGCCAACGAACAGGCGCAAAGCCTGTACCGCGACTATATCCGCGCGGTCGTCGGCCGGACGAACAGCGTGACGGGCACCGCCTATGCGGCCGACCCGACGATCATGGCATGGCAACTCGCCAACGAGCCGCGACCCGGCGGGTCGGACGCCGTGGCGATCCCCAACCTGCCGAATTTCTATCGCTGGATCGACGGCACCGCGCGCTACATCAAGGGACTGGCGCCGCGGCAACTGGTGTGCACCGGCTCCGAAGGGCTGAAGGGCTCGATGGAGCGCGAGAACATCGTGCTGGAGGCGCATCGCTCGCCCGCGATCGACTATCTCACCACGCATATCTGGCCCAACAACTGGAGCTGGATGGACGCAGGCAATCTGGCCGGCACCTATGATGCCGGTGCGGCCAAGGTGGCGGACTATATTGCGGCGCACATCCGCATCGCGCGTGCCCTTGGCAAGCCGCTGGTGATCGAGGAGTTCGGCTATCCCCGCGACGGCGCCGACGCGCATGATCCCCGCGTGCCGACCAGCTACAAGGATCGCTTCTACCGCCAGATCTTCGCTGCGGTCGAGGCGGATGCGAAGGCCGGCGGCCCGCTGGCCGGCTCCAACTTCTGGGCCTGGAACGGCGAGGCACGCGCGGCGCATCCCGACTACCGGTTCCAGCGCGGCGACCTCGCCTATATGGGCGACCCCCCGCACGAGCCGCAGGGCTGGTACGGCGTGTTCGACACCGATGCCTCCACGCTCGCAATCATCCGCGCGCACGCGGCGGCGATGGCGAAGATCTGAGTTCACGCGAAGGCGCGAAGACGCGAAGAGTTAAGAAGAAGGTTTGTTCGCGCGGAGACGCGGAGGCGCGGAGGGGTCTCGCCTGCCGCGCCTCGAGCGTGACCGATCGATCGGGAGACAAGCCGTAGCCCGATGATTGTGAATGAGCCTTCGGCTCGCCCGCCCTCTTCGCGTCTTCGCGTCTTCGCGTGAACCACTCCCAGGCCAATGGGACGCAGGCGAGCTCCCCGAAGCGCGACTCCTCCGCGCCTCCGCGCGTCCGCGCGAACAAACGTTCTTCCAACCCCCTCAACCCGCCCCCCGGCGATTGACTTATCCACCGATTCGTATAAGCGCCCCCACGCACCCGGCGTTCGCGTCGGGTTCCGTCCAAGACAGCAGGTGTCGGGAATATGCCCGGCTTAATCTCCTGCCGAGACGGGGACTAGGATTTCACCGGCTCGGCCGCTTGTGCCCGCCGGTCTGCCGCGGTTTCGTCCGCGTCGGTTCCCATGCCCCCATCGCTGGACACCCCGGAGGGTGTTTCACCGTCCGGTTTGTAACCGGAAGGGCCGCTTGCGGCGCTTCCAGAATGTGGAGAATGGCATGGATCGTGATCAAAAGACCCAGGCCGTCGCCGAACTGAACCGTACCTTCAACGAGGTCGGCGTGGTGGTCATCACCCGCAACCTCGGCATGACCGTCGCCCAGTCGACGACCCTGCGTACGAAGATGCGTGAAGCCGGCGCCGTCTACAAGGTCTCGAAGAACCGGCTTGCCAAGATCGCGCTCCAGGACACCGACTATGCCGGTGTCTCGGACATGCTGACGGGCCCCGTCGGCATTGCCTCCTCGATCGACCCCGTGGCTGCCGCAAAGGTGGCCGTGGAGTTCGCCAAGACGACCGACAAGTTCGAGATCGTCGGCGGATCGATGGGCGCGAACGTCCTCGACGTTGCAGGCGTGCAGGCGCTGGCGACGCTGCCCTCGCTGGACGAGCTCCGGGCGAAGATTGTCGGCCTCATCGTGGCACCCGCCACGAAGCTGGCGACGATCACCCAGGCTCCCGCGGCGCAGATCGCCCGCGTCCTCGCGGCCTATGCCGACAAGGACAAGGAAGCCGCCTGATCTTCGGGCGAAACCGACTTGAACTGACACTATCGGGCCGAACCTTCATGTCGGCCCATATCGGAGAATACACATGGCAGACCTGAACGCGCTGGTTGACCAGCTGAGCGAGCTGACCGTTCTCGAGGCCGCCGAGCTCTCGAAGCTGCTCGAAGAGAAGTGGGGCGTGTCGGCCGCGGCAGCGGTTGCAGCGCCGGCCGCCGGTGGCGGCGCAGCGGCTCCGGCCGCTGAAGAGAAGACCGAGTTCGACGTGATCCTCACCGGCGACGGTGGCAAGAAGATCAACGTCATCAAGGAGGTCCGCGCGATCACCGGTCTCGGCCTGACCGAAGCCAAGGCGCTCGTCGAGGGTGCTCCGAAGCCGGTCAAGGAAGGCATCGCCAAGGACGAAGCCGAGAAGATCAAGAAGCAGCTCGAGGAAGCCGGCGCGACCGTCGAGCTCAAGTAAGCCGAAGGGATCGAGGCAGCACGCTGCCCCGATCCCGAGGCCAGCCGGCGGGCAAAGGCCCGTCGGGCGTCATGGACATGTCCATGATGGCTTGATCCAGGAAAAAGGGCGGCTCCCCCTGGGGATGCCGCCCTTTTTCTCGTCCGAACGCCGCGATCAATCCCACCAGAAGAACCACCATTTTTCGTGCATCAGCCCGGCGGCGAGCGCGGCAACACTTTCCACGCCCTGTTCGATCACGTCCGGGCAATATCGATACTGCTCGCGCGCCAACGCCAGGGCAGCGGCGCGATCACGCGGCTGGCGCGCGACCCGCACATTCATCGTATCGCCGTTCAGCCCGACAAGCTCCGCGCCATATCGCGCGTGCCAGTCACGCAGCATCGCGACGTGATATTCCGCGGGCGGACAGGCGTTCCAGTCGCCGTACCGTAGATAGGCCGGCACCTCCCAGCCATGGCGCGCCGGGATCAGCAGGATATGCACGCGTTCATAAGGCTTATTGGTCAGCACGTCCGTCGCGACCGTCAGCCCGGTGCCGTCATCGCCGCCTGAAACGTTCGCGGGCCACACGCCCTCGGGTGCGCGCAAATCTTCTTCCGCCACCGCACCGGACCATTTGGACAGATCCTGCGGCATGTGCAGCCCCTCCGCCGCCTTCAGGATCTCGGCTGGTGACGGCGGCGGCCGCGTGCCGGGTGCCGGCCCGCCCGGAAGGGTCGGATCGTCGATGCTGAACTGGTCGGCGATGGCGCGAAGGTCCTTATCGCTTCCCACGATCACGGGCCAGCCCCGCCCCTAGCTCATAAGGCAGCGCCGCCAACAAACGGGCACGGATCGCCCGGCTGTCAGGCGAAGCACCGTCCTGCCGCGGAGATGCTGGCGGCGCGGCCGAACCTCCAAGCCGGCGGATAGCGAAGATGGCCGCGCTGCCGGCCATGCCGAACAGCGCCATGCGGCGAAGGATCGGTCCGTTCATGGCGACAGTCTGGGCAGTGCAGCAGACTGTTTGCAAGCGCCGTCGCCAAGCCAGTGTCCATACGGGACTTCCCCCGCGCTGGAGGCCGGGGGGCCGATCGAATCACCCCGCCGCCGCGCGATGCGGCCGCACGCCGACCTGATCATACATCCGGTTCTGCCCATCCAGCCAGATCGGCGACAGCTTCGCCGAGTCCGCGCGTTCGATACCCAGTGCGAAGCTTTGCCGGGCGACGCCACCCCCTGCCCGCGCCACGATCGCCAGCACGGGAACGAACATCGGCCGGTCGGCGGCGGTGATTACGTGGATCGCGTCACGGGCGAGCGCGGTCACCGTACGGACGGTGCGGCTCTCGCCCGGTGCCAGCGCGAAGGGCGGCGCGCTGGGGCGCGGCAGCGGCGACAGTGCCGCAAGCTCGGCATCCAGACCCTGATGCGCGCTCATCAACCGCGCATCGAGTATCACGCGTTCGATCGTCACCGCGCCGTTATTGGTCAGCGTCACCTCCGCCTCGGCGGTCGCGCTGAGCATGTTGAGCCCGACGCGCTGCGGTCGAACGGCGATCGCGATCAGCGCCGGCGGGATCGGCGGCGGCAAGGGTGCGACCGGCGCAGGTGGAGCGGGAGGAGGTGACGCCGGCTTCGGCGGTACGGGCGCAGGCCGCACCGGTTCGGCGACGGGCGCCGGCAGTGCACGGGGCCGCGCACCGCGACGACCCAGCCATATCCCGGCAGCCAGCGCGATCACCGCCGTGCCGAGCAACCACGGCCACATCGGCGCCCGCTCCTCGCGCATCGCATTTGCCTCGGGTGCCACCGTGCCGGGCGCGGCGGCAGCCGGCGTCGGGGGTGCGACCGGCACGAAGGGCGGCGCGCTGGGCACCGGCGTGGCGATGGGCGCGGGCGTGGCGGACGGCAGCGGTGCGGGTGTCGCACGCGGCGTCGGCGTCGGTCGCGGTGTGGGCGAGGCAGCCGGGGTCGGAGTCGCACGCGGAGTTAGGGTGGGCGCGGCGCGGGGCGTGGGTGCGGGGCGCGGGGTCGGCTGCGTGGCGGGCAGGTTCAGCCGCGGCGTATCGGGCACGGGCACCGGCGCAGGGGTCGGCGCAGCTTGCGGCGGCAGGCTGAAGCTTTCCAGTCCGGCCGGCGGGCCGGCGGGCGTGGTACTGGTCTGGGCAGCCGCAGTGCCGGCCATCAACAGGGCAAAGAAGCCGGCGGCGGCGCGCGGGCCGGGCGAGGTCATGGAAACGCTATCCTCGTGACTGAACGGGTCGATCGGCGAGCGAGCCCCATGCCATTCCCTTTGACAGTTTCCAACACGGAACCTATATGGCGTCTCATCCACCACAGCTTTCGGGAAATGACACGGCGTCGCGCACCGGGTCGGTCGAATGGGAAGCTGATGGTTCATCGGACGCCGGATGCCGCCGCACAAGTGTTGCGCGCGGCCTTTCGGCGTCCCGTCGTGCGTCCCGCCCGGAGGTATCCGGGCAGCGAAAATACGGCTGACGAGGCAAAACCAGACCATGGCAACCAAGGCGATCGAGAGCGGCACCGCCAAGCGGCGCATCCGCAAGGTGTTCGGCGACATCCACGAAGTCGTGCAGATGCCCAACCTCATCGAGGTGCAGCGCGAAAGCTACGAGCAGTTCCTGCGCTCCGATCCTGCGACCGGCTATGTGTCCGGCCTCGAAAAGACGCTGCGCTCGGTCTTCCCGATCACCGACTTCGCCGGCACCGCGCAGCTTGATATCAAGAAGGAGGGCGGCTACGTCCTCGAGGACCCGAAGTTCGACGTCGAGGAATGCCGCCAGCGTGGCATCACCTATGCCGCGCCCATGCGCGTCACGCTGACGCTCGCGACGTTCGAGGTCGATCCGGAGACCGAAGCCAAGTCGCTGATCGATATCAAGGAGCAGGACGTCTACATGGGCGACATGCCGCTCATGACGGAGAACGGCACCTTCTTCATCAACGGCACCGAGCGCGTCATCGTCAGCCAGATGCACCGTTCGCCGGGCGTGCTGTTCGACCATGACCGTGGCAAGACGCACGCGTCCGGCAAGTATCTCTTCGCCGCGCGCGTCATTCCCTATCGCGGCTCGTGGCTCGATTTCGAATTCGATGCCAAGGACATCGTCAACGTCCGTATCGACCGCAAGCGCAAGCTGCCGGTCACCGCGCTGCTCTATGCGCTGGGGATGAACTCGGAAGAGATCCTCAACCACTTCTACAACCGCCTCACCTTTGTGCGCGGCGACGGCGGCTGGCGCATCCCGTTCCAGGCGGAGAACTGGCGCGGCGTGAAGCCGCTGTTCGACATCGTCGACGCCAATTCGGGCGAGGTGGTGTTCGCCGCCGGCCAGAAGATCAGCCCCCGCGCCGCCAACAAGGCCGGCAAGGACGGCCTGACCGAGCTGCTGATCCCGACCGAGGAAATCTTCGGCCGCTATTCGGCCTATGACCTCATCAACGAGGCAACGGGCGAGATCTATGTCGAGGCCGGTGATGAGATCACCGCCGAGAACCTGGAAAGCCTGGACAAGGCGGGCGTCGACACGATCGAGCTGCTCGACATCGACCATGTCGCCACCGGCCCGTGGATCCGCAACACGCTGAAGGCCGACAAGGCCGAGGAGCGCGAGCAGGCGCTGTCCGACATCTACCGCGTGATGCGCCCCGGCGAGCCGCCGACGCTAGAAACCGCGGAGTCGCTGTTCGCCGGCCTGTTCTTCGATCCGGACCGCTACGACCTGTCGGCGGTGGGCCGCGTCAAGCTGAACATGCGCCTCGACCTCGACGCGCCGGACACGGTGACGACGCTGCGTACCGAGGACATCCTGGCGGTGGTCAAGACGCTGGTCGACCTGAAGGACGGCAAGGGCGAGATCGACGACATCGACAATCTCGGCAACCGCCGCGTGCGCTCGGTCGGCGAGCTGCTGGAGAACCAGTACCGCGTCGGCCTGTTGCGCATGGAGCGTGCGGTCAAGGAGCGCATGTCGTCGGTCGACGTGTCGACCGTGATGCCGAACGACCTGATCAACGCCAAGCCCGCGGTCGCCGCGGTGCGCGAGTTCTTCGGTTCGTCGCAGCTGTCGCAGTTCATGGACCAGACCAACCCGCTGTCCGAAGTGACGCACAAGCGTCGCGTCTCGGCCCTCGGGCCGGGCGGTCTGACGCGCGAGCGCGCCGGCTTCGAAGTCCGCGACGTTCACCCGACGCACTATGGCCGCATCTGCCCGATCGAAACGCCGGAAGGCCCGAACATCGGTCTGATCAACTCGCTGTCGACCTTCGCACGCGTCAACAAGTACGGCTTCATCGAGACGCCGTACCGCAAGATCGTCGATGGCAAGGTGACCAACGAGGTCGTCTATCTGTCGGCGATGGAGGAGCAGAAGCACACCGTCGCGCAGGCGTCGGCCGAGCTGAACGAGGATGGCTCCTTCGCCGAGGAACTGGTGTCCGCACGTCAGGCCGGCGAATTCCTGATGGCGCTGCCGGACACGGTGACGCTGATGGACGTCAGCCCCAAGCAGCTCGTCTCGGTCGCCGCGTCGCTCATTCCGTTCCTGGAGAACGACGACGCCAACCGCGCACTGATGGGCTCGAACATGCAGCGCCAAGCGGTGCCGCTGGTCAAGGCCGAGGCGCCGTTCGTCGGCACCGGCATGGAAGAGACGGTGGCGCGCGATTCCGGCGCCGCGATCTCGGCCAAGCGCGCCGGCATCGTCGACCAGGTCGATGCCGCACGCATCGTGATCCGCGCGACCGGTGAGGTCGATGCGGGCAAGTCGGGCGTCGACATCTACACGCTGATGAAGTTCCAGCGTTCGAACCAGTCGACCTGCATCAACCAGCGTCCGCTGGTGAAGGTGGGCGACGTGGTGAATGTCGGCGACGTGCTGGCCGACGGTCCGTCGACCGAGTTCGGCGAGCTGGCGCTGGGCCGCAACGCGCTCGTCGCGTTCATGCCCTGGAACGGCTACAACTACGAGGACTCGATCCTCATCTCCGAGCGGATCGTGAAGGACGACGTGTTCACGTCGATCCACATCGACGAGTTCGAGGTGATGGCCCGCGACACGAAGCTGGGGCCGGAGGACATCACCCGCGACATCCCGAACGTCGGCGAGGAAGCGCTGCGCAACCTCGACGAGGCGGGCATCGTCTATGTCGGTGCCGAGGTCGAGCCGGGCGATATCCTTGTCGGCAAGATCACGCCGAAGGGCGAGTCGCCGATGACGCCGGAGGAAAAGCTGCTCCGCGCCATCTTCGGTGAAAAGGCATCGGACGTGCGCGACACGTCGCTGCGCCTGCCGCCGGGCGTTGCCGGCACGATCGTCGACGTGCGCGTCTTCAATCGTCACGGCATCGACAAGGACGAGCGCGCGATGGCGATCGAGCGCGAGGAGATCGAGCGCCTGAAGAAGGACGCCGACGACGAGCGCACCATCCTCAACCGGGCGACCTGGAGCCGCCTGCGCGAGATGCTGCTCGACCAGACCGCGACGGCCGCCCCCAAGGGCGTCAAGAAGGGTTCGGTCATTGACGCCGAGGTGCTGGAAAGCGTCGACCGCCACGAATGGTGGAAGTTCGCGGTCGCCGACGATGCGCGCCAGAGCGATCTGGAAGCGGTCAAGGCCCAGTATGACGAGGCTGCCAAGCGGATCACGGACAAGTTCCATGACCGCCGCGATAAGCTGGAGCGTGGTGACGAGCTGCCGCCGGGCGTGCTGAAGATGGTCAAGGTGTTCGTCGCGGTGAAGCGCAAGCTGCAGCCGGGCGACAAGATGGCTGGCCGTCACGGCAACAAGGGCGTGATCAGCCGCATCCTGCCGCAGGAGGATATGCCCTTCCTCGCGGACGGTACGCCGGTCGATCTCGTGCTGAACCCGCTGGGCGTGCCGTCGCGCATGAACGTCGGTCAGATCTTCGAGACGCATCTCGGCTGGGCGGCGCGCAACCTGGGCATGCAGGTGGCGACCGCGCTGGAAGAGTGGCGCGAGGCCAATCCGGACGCCAAGGCGGGGGCGATGCCCGAGCCGGTCAAGGAACGGCTGGTCGAGATCTATGGCGACCATTATGCCGATGACATCAACGCCCGCTCGGGCGAGGAAGTCATGGAGCTGGTCGGCAACCTGAAGACCGGCATCCCGATGGGCACCCCGGTGTTCGACGGCGCGCGTGAAGGCGACGTGTCGGCGATGCTGGAGCTGGCGGGTCTCGACGCGTCGGGCCAGTCGGACCTGTTCGACGGACGTACCGGCGACAAGTTCGACCGCAAGGTCACGGTGGGCATCATCTACATGCTGAAGCTGCACCACCTGGTCGACGACAAGATCCACGCGCGTTCGATCGGGCCGTACAGCCTCGTCACCCAGCAGCCGCTGGGCGGCAAGGCGCAGTTCGGTGGCCAGCGCTTCGGCGAGATGGAGGTCTGGGCGCTCCAGGCCTACGGCGCGGCGTATACCTTGCAGGAAATGCTGACGGTGAAGTCGGACGACGTGGTCGGCCGCACCAAGGTCTACGAGGCGATCGTCAAGGGCGACGACACCTTCGAGGCCGGCATTCCGGAGAGCTTCAACGTGCTCGTCAAGGAAATGCGCTCGCTGGGCCTGAACGTCGACCTGCGGACCGCCGAGGTCGACGACGACGATATCGCCATCGCGGCGGAATAAGCCTGCTTCTCCCCTCCCGCATGCGGGAGGGGTCGGGGGAGGGCCTGATAAGGCGCGACCCTCCCCGACACTGACACGCCCTCCCCTAACCCCTCCCGCACGCGGGAGGGGAACTGGAGCGAAACATGAACGAACTGACCAATTTCGCCAATCCGGTCGCAAAGCCCGAGACTTTCGACCAGATCCAGATCGGCATCGCATCGCCCGACAAGATCCGTTCGTGGTCGTTCGGCGAGATCAAGAAGCCCGAGACGATCAACTATCGCACGTTCAAGCCCGAGCGTGACGGCCTGTTCTGCGCGCGCATCTTCGGTCCGATCAAGGATTATGAGTGCCTGTGCGGCAAGTACAAGCGCATGAAGTACAAGGGCATCGTCTGCGAGAAGTGCGGTGTCGAGGTTACCGTGTCGAAGGTCCGCCGTGAGCGGATGGGCCATATCGAACTGGCCGCCCCGGTCGCCCACATCTGGTTCCTGAAGTCGCTGCCGAGCCGCATCGGCCTGCTGCTCGACATGCAGTTGAAGCAGCTGGAGCGCGTGCTCTACTTCGAAGCCTATATCGTCATCGAGCCGGGCCTGACGCCCTTGGAGAAGTATCAGCTTCTCACCGAGGACGAGCTGCTCGACGCGCAGGATGAATATGGCGAGGACGCCTTCTCCGCCGGCATCGGCGCCGAAGCCGTGCGCATCATGCTCGAAAGCCTGGATCTCGAAGGCGAGAAGGTCGCGCTGCTCGAAGAGCTGGCGACCACCAAGTCCGAGCTGAAGCCCAAGAAGATCATCAAGCGCCTGAAGGTCGTCGAGTCCTTCCTGGAATCGGGCAACCGTCCGGAATGGATGATCCTTGAGGTCGTGCCGGTCATCCCGCCCGAGCTGCGCCCGCTGGTGCCGCTGGACGGCGGTCGCTTCGCGACGTCGGACTTGAACGATCTGTATCGCCGCGTCATTAACCGTAACAACCGCCTGAAGCGGCTGATGGAGCTGCGCGCGCCGGACATCATCGTCCGCAACGAAAAGCGCATGTTGCAGGAAGCGGTCGACGCCCTGTTCGACAATGGCCGTCGCGGCCGCACGATCACCGGCGCCAACAAGCGCCCGCTGAAGTCGCTGTCCGACATGCTCAAGGGTAAGCAGGGCCGCTTCCGCCAGAACCTGCTCGGCAAGCGCGTCGACTATTCGGGTCGTTCGGTCATCGTGACCGGTCCGGAACTGAAGCTGCACCAGTGCGGCCTGCCGAAGAAGATGGCGCTCGAGCTGTTCAAGCCGTTCATCTACGCGCGCCTCGACGCCAAGGGTCTGTCGATGACGCTGAAGCAGGCCAAGAAGTGGGTCGAGAAGGAGCGCAAGGAAGTCTGGGACATCCTGGACGAGGTGATCCGCGAGCATCCCGTGATGCTGAACCGCGCACCGACGCTCCACCGTCTCGGCATCCAGGCGTTCGAGCCGGTGCTGATCGAGGGCAAGGCGATCCAGCTTCACCCGCTGGTCTGCTCGGCGTTCAATGCCGACTTCGACGGCGACCAGATGGCCGTGCACGTTCCGCTCAGCCTTGAGGCTCAGCTGGAAGCGCGCGTCCTGATGATGTCGACCAACAACATCCTGTCGCCCGCCAACGGCAAGCCGATCATCGTGCCGTCGCAGGACATGGTGCTGGGTCTCTATTATCTGTCGATGGAGAAGACCGGCGAGCCGGGCGAAGGCATGCTGCTCGCCGACATGGCGGAGGTGCATCAGGCGCTCGACGCAGGCGCGGTGACGCTGCACACCAAGGTCATCAGCCGCGTGCCGCAGACCGACGAGAGCGGTCAGCAGTATCTCAAGCGCTTCGAGACGACGCCGGGCCGCATGCTGCTCGGCGAGACGCTGCCCAAGAGCCACAAGGTCCCGTTCGAGATCGTCAACCGCCTCCTCACCAAGAAGGATGTGGGCGACGTGATCGACGAGGTGTATCGCCACACCGGCCAGAAGGAGACCGTGCTGTTCGCCGACGCGATCATGGCGCTCGGCTTCCGGCACGCGTTCAAGGCGGGCATCTCGTTCGGCAAGGACGACATGATCATCCCGAACGAGAAGGACGCTCTCGTCGAGGAGACGCGTGCGCTCGTGAAGGATTACGAGCAGCAGTATCAGGACGGCCTGATCACGCAGCAAGAGAAGTACAACAAGGTGATCGACGCCTGGAGCCGTTGCGGCGACCAAGTGGCGGGCGCCATGATGGACGAGATCAAGGCGGTGAAGCGCGACGAGGAAACGGGTCGCGAAAAGCCGATCAACGCGATCTACATGATGGCTCACTCCGGTGCCCGCGGTTCGCAGGCCCAGATCAAGCAGCTCGCCGGCATGCGCGGCCTGATGGCCAAGCCGTCGGGCGAGATCATCGAAACGCCGATCATCTCGAACTTCAAGGAAGGCCTGACCGTCCTTGAATATTTCAACTCGACCCACGGCGCCCGCAAGGGCCTGGCCGACACCGCGCTCAAGACGGCGAACTCGGGCTACCTGACCCGCCGTCTGGTCGACGTCAGCCAGGACTGCGTCGTCATCGAAGAGGATTGCGGCACGTCCCGCGCGCTCGAGATGAAGGCGATCGTCCAGGGCGGCTCGACCATCGCGTCGCTTGCCGAGCGTATCCTGGGCCGCACCACGGCCGAGGATATCGTCGACCCCAAGACGAACGAGATCAGCATCCCGACGGGTACGCTGCTCGACGAGCCGATGGTCGCCGGCATCGAGAAGATCGGCATCCAGTCGGTCAAGATCCGCAGCCCGCTGGTCTGCGAGTCGAAGATCGGTGTGTGCGGCAAGTGCTACGGCCGTGACCTCGCCCGCGGTACGCCGGTCAACATCGGCGAAGCGGTCGGCGTCATCGCGGCGCAGTCGATCGGCGAGCCGGGTACGCAGCTTACCATGCGTACCTTCCACATCGGCG
The DNA here is from genome assembly GCF_009789535.1 of Sphingomonas carotinifaciens. Lineage (NCBI taxonomy): Bacteria > Pseudomonadati > Pseudomonadota > Alphaproteobacteria > Sphingomonadales > Sphingomonadaceae > Sphingomonas > Sphingomonas carotinifaciens. Next base: position 3,295,377 of record NZ_WSUT01000005.1, read on the forward strand.
GCGCGGCACAGCTAAACGAGCAGTCGAACCTCGAGGCGGCGGTCGACGGCACGGTCGAGTTCCGCGACCTGCGCATCATCGAGGACCAGCGCGGTCGTCGCGTGGTGCTCAGCCGCTCGGGCGAGATCGCGATCGTCGACATGGACGGCCGCGAACTGTCGGTCGATCGCATCCCCTACGGCGCCTATGTCCTGTTCGACGACGGGCATATCGTGTCGAAGGGCGACCGCATGGCCGAGTGGGATCCGTTCACCATGCCGGTGATCACGGAAAACCCGGGCACGATCCGCTTCCAGGACCTGATCGAGGGCAAGACGCTGACCGAGCAGGTCGACGAGGCGACGGGCATCGCCCAGCGCGTCGTGATCGAGTATCGCGCCGCGTCCAAGTCGAAGGAGGACCTGCGTCCCCGCCTGACGCTGCACGACGATGCCAGCGGCGAGGCAGGCCGGTACATGCTGGCGCCCGGCGCCACGCTGTCGGTCGAGGACGGGCAGCAGGTGCAGGGCGGCGACGTGATCGCGCGTGTCGCGCGTGAAAGCGCCAAGACCCGCGACATCACCGGCGGTCTGCCGCGCGTCGCCGAGCTGTTCGAGGCGCGCATCCCCAAGGAGGCAGCGATCATCGCCAAGGTCTCCGGCCGGGTCGTGTTCGGCAAGGACTACAAGGCCAAGCGCAAGATCGGCATCCAGCCCGAGGATGGCGGCGACGTCGTCGAGTATCTGGTGCCGAAGTCCAAGGTGATCGACGTCCAGGAAGGCGACTACGTCAAGCGTGGCGACAACCTGATCGGCGGCTCGCCCAACCCGCACGACATTCTGGAGACGATGGGGATCGAGCCGCTGGCCGAGTATCTCGTGTCGGAAATCCAGGAAGTGTACCGACTGCAGGGCGTGAAGATCAACGACAAGCACATCGAGACGATCGTTCGTCAGATGCTGCAAAAGGTCGAGATCACCGAGGGCGGCGACACCACGCTGCTCAAGGGCGAGCAGGTCGATCGCGAGGAAATGGACGCGACCAACGCCAAGCTCGGGCCGAACGAGGCGCGTGCGCAGGGCAAGCCCGTCCTGCTCGGCATCACCAAGGCTAGCTTGCAGACCCGCAGCTTCATCTCGGCGGCGTCGTTCCAGGAGACCACCCGCGTCCTCACCGAGGCGGCGGTCCAGGGCAAGCAGGACACGCTGATGGGCCTGAAGGAGAATGTCATCGTCGGCCGCCTGATCCCGGCGGGCACCGGCGCCGGCATGAACCGCCTGCGTGTGGCGGCCTCCAGCCGCGATGCGGCGCTCCGCGTCCAGCAGCGTCGTCTGGCCGATGCGATCGTCGCACCGATCAACGCCGCCGAGCAGAAGGCGGCCGAGGATGCACGCTCCACGCGTGACGACACTGGCACGGGCAGCGATCCGCTGGCCGAGGTCGTGCCGTCGGGCACCGGCACCGATGCCGATGCCGGCGAATATCTGAACGACTGACCGGTCGCTTCATGACCTGAAAAGGGGCCGCCGTCCGGGCAACCGGGCGGCGGCCTTTTTGTTGGGATGAACATGCCCGACAGCCGCCATTCACCCGCCCCCGCCTAGAGCGGCAGATGGAACAGCCGGCCGTTTTGGCGGGTTGCTCCATCAACGGATCCCTGTTGGGTCCAGGGAGTAACACGATGCACAAGCTGTTGCAGATGGTCGCCGCCTTCGGCCTCGTGGTCAGCGGGACCGCTCTATCCCTCCAGCCGTCCGAGGTGCAGGCGCAGAGCTGGCGCGGTGACCGCAACGAGGGCCGCTGGCAGGGCGATCGCGACCGCCGCGATTACCGGCGTGACGATCGGCGTGCACGGTACGACCGTCGTGACTGGCGCGGCCGTGACGATCGTTGGGACCGGCGTGGCCGCGACAATCGCTGGGATCGCCGCGACGGCCCCCGCCGCGACACCACCGCCCAGGCGATCCGTCGCGCCGAGCGCCAGCCCGGCTATGTCGATCCCCGTTCGCAGGGCGACAATACGAACTATTATGGCCGGGGCTATCGCCCCTGCACCTACGAGATTCGGAACGGCCGGCGGGTTTGCCGCTGATCCGATCCGACCTTCCCGCCGGCGCCCTTGCGTCGGCGGAGAGTTTCTTTGAAACCCGGTATGTTATCGCCTCGGAATGACACAAAACTGATGCCGTTCGTCGCCAATTCCCGACCGTACCTAATATGCATGATGGCCAAACGCGCGCCCATGCGACACAGCCGGCGCGGGAGTTGAGGCAATGACGACAGACAAGGACTATTTCTACCAACGCGCCGAGGCCGAGCTGCAACTGGCGCAGCGTGCGACGCACCCCGCCGCGGTGCGCGCCCATTACATCATCGCCAATCATTATCTCGACCGCGTGTACAGCCAGTCGGTGATGAGCAGCCCGATGCTGCCCCGATCGGCCTGAACCCATACGCGTCCGACCGGGAGTCGAATGACACCGGGTTGATCCACCCCTTTCCCTATTCGTGTTGGCTAGCGGCGAGGCCGCGTATCAAGAGACACATTGCCGCATGCGGCAATGTCTCGATACGCGCTCAGGGTACGCTCCTGCGGAGCTACTCGATCTCTACTCGACACGAACGGATCAGGTGACGTTATCCTGCTCCGGCGTCGCACGACATCGGGTTGATCCCCCTCGTCCCGTTCGTCTCGAGTAGCCGTCGAGCAGCGGCGCAGCCGCGTATCGAGACGGCGTATCGAGAGACACGTCGCCGCATGTGGCACTGTCTCGATACGAGCTCTCGATACGCTCCTGCGGAGCTACTCGATCTCTACTCGACACGAACGGACCAGGGTGACGTCATCCTGCTCCAGCGCTGGACGACATCAGGTTGATCCCCCTCCCCGTTCGTCTCGAGTAGCCGTCGAGCAGCGGCGCAGCCGCGTATCGAGACGGCGTATCGAGAGACACGCGCCTCATGCGCCACGGTCCTGATACGCTCCCGGTACGCTCCTGCGGAGCTACTCGATCCCTACTCGACACGAACGGATCAAGGGGGTGTCATCCTGCTTCGGCGTTGGATGACATCGGGTTGATCCCCCCCCCCCCGTTCGTCTTGAGTAGCCGTCGAGTAGCGGCGCAGCCGCGTATCAAGACGGCGTATCGAGAGACACGTCGCCGCATGTGGCACTGTCTTGATACGCGCTCTCGCTACGCTCCTGCGGAGCCACTCGATCTCTACTCGACACGAACGGACCACGGGGATGTCATTCTGCGCTGATGCACGCTGCTCTAGACGGCGGCCGGACGGCTATCCTCGCTGATCGGCTGCTTCGGTTGGGTATCCAGCGTCCGCGACAGCGTCTCGAACCGGCTGCCATCCACCCGTATCTCGTTGAACGCCGGTGGCGAGTGTCGCACCCGCTTCGACAGCGTGCCTGCGCCGATCATCCGGATCGTCCACCCGTTGCGGTCGATCGGCACGTCGAAGGGATCATGGACATGGCCGGTCAGGACGGCATGGGCCCCCGCCGCCGCCAGTGCGGTCAGCGCGGCATCGCCGTGGCGTGTCTTTGCAGTGCCCTTGGTTCCCCCTTCGATCAGCGGGTGATGCGCCGCCACGAAAATCAGGTTGCCCCTTGGCGCCTGTTCGATCAGCGTCAGCGCGCGTGACAGCGATCCGGGGCTCACCCGCCCCTTGGACCAGTTCCACCGCCACTGCGCCCGCGCCGTCGTCTTCAGCGGTACCACGGTGATGCCGGGCAAGTCCAGCGGCTGCTCGATCATCTTCTCCACCGCGGCATAGCGCTGATAGGGCGAAAACAGCCGCCGGAACGGGTCCCAGTAATAGGGGATGTCGTGATTGCCGACCTCCAGCGTCACCGGCACGCCCAACGACCGCAGCCAGGCACCACCCGCCGCGAACTCGCTCTTGGTCGCCCGCATCGTCAGGTCGCCGGTCATGATGACCGCATCGGGCTTTTCCGTCGCGACCAGGTCGGAAAACCAGGCGATCGCCTCCGGGTCCTCCGCGCCGAAATGGACGTCGCTGACGTGGAACAGCCGCTTCATGCCCGGCATCCAGCGGTCGGGGCGGCGCGTCGATTGATAACATAGGCCATAAGGGCGGGCATTCTCCTGTTATTTCCGCAACGACCGGTCCGCGTGCACGTTCCCGGTCGTTGCGGCTCGGCACGCTTCCCTGCATGGACGCGCGATGCATTCCTACCCCGCCAAGCCGCTGTCGATCCTCACCCCCCTGTTGCTTGGCGCCACCCCCGTCATCGCCCAGACGGCCCCCGCCCCTGCCCCTGCCGCCAGCGAAGCGCCGATCATCGTCACCGGGCGTGGGCTGGACGACGCCCCCGGCGACCGCGCCTTCGACGTGGTGACGATCGACCGCGACCGCATCCTGCAAAGCGGCAGCAACCGTCTGGAAAGCATGCTGGCCGACGTCGCCGGCCTGCAACAGTTCCGCCGCTCCGACAGCCGCTCGGCCAATCCGACCAGCCAGGGCATCACCCTGCGTGGATTGGGCGGCAACGCCGCCAGCCGCACGCTCCTCCTGCTCGATGGCGTGCCGCAGACCGATCCGTTCGGCGGCTGGGTCGCCTTCCCGGCTTATGCCACCGGTCGCCTCGGCCGGGTGCGCGTCACCCGCGGCGGCGGCTCGGGCTATCAGGGCCCCGGCGCGCTCGCCGGCACGATCGAGCTGGACAGCGCCACCCCCGACCAGCTCAGCCCGGTCGACCTCTACGCCGCCTATGGCAGCCGCGACTCGGTCGATGCGCAAGGGGCCGCCTCGCTCGTCCGTCCCGGCGGATTCGCGACGATCGCCGGCGCCTATACGCGCGGCGACGGCTTCATCCCGACGATCGCCGCGCAGCGTGGCCCGGTCGATCGCCCCGCCCCCTTCGAACAGGCCTCGGGCGCGATCCGCGGCGTTGCCAGCATCACACCCGATACCGAGGTGCAGATGAACGTCTCCGCCTTTACTGACCGGCGCGAGCGCGGCATCGCCTTCACCGCCAACCAGTCGGAGGGCGCCGACGCCAGCATCCGCCTCGTCGGGCGCGGACGTTGGGGCTGGTCGGCGCTCGCCTATCTTCAGACGCGCGCCTTCGCCTCCAGCTTCGCCGCCATCAACGCCGCCCGCACCACCGCCACGCAGACGCTGGACCAGTATAACACCCCCGCCACCGGCCTCGGCGCCCGGCTGGAGGTCGCGCCCCCGATCGGCGAGCAGGTCGCCCTGCGCCTCGGCGCCGATATCCGCGACGTATCGGGCAAGACGCAGGAACTCTACACCTTCGTCGCCGGGCTCCCGACCCGCCGGCGCGAGGCGGGGGGCGCCTCGCGCACCGCCGGCCTGTTCGCCGATGGCAGCGTGGAGGCCGGCGCGTTGACCCTCACCGCCGGCGGCCGGGTCGATGGGTGGCAGATCAGGGGCGGCATGCTGGCCGAGCGCACGCTGGCCACCTCCGTGGTGCTGACCGATGCGCGCTTCGCCGATCGCTCGGGTACCGAATGGACCGGCCGCGCCGGCCTCGCCTTCCGCCCCGCCGACCCCGTCACCCTGCGGGTCGCCGGCTATCGCGGCTGGCGCCTGCCGACGCTCAACGAACTCTATCGTCCTTTTCGGGTCGGTGCCGACGCCACCGCGGCGAACCCCGACCTGAACCCCGAACATCTGACCGGGGTGGAGGGCGGGATCGACCTGACTCCGCTGCCCGGTGTCCGCGTCTCCGCCACCTATTTCTACAACCGGCTGACCGACGCCATCGCCAACGTTACCGCGGGCACCGGACCCGGTACCTTCCCCGGCGTCGGCTTCGTCGCCGCCGGCGGTACCTACCGGGTCCGCCGCAACCTCGATGCGGTCCGCGCCCACGGCTTCGAGCTGGACGGCCGCTGGACGCGCGGCCCTCTGCTCGCCCGCGCAAGCTGGTCCCACACCAATGCCCGTGTCGAGGGATCCGGCCCCGCCGCCGCGCTCGACGATCTGCGCCCGGCGCAGACGCCGCGCGATCAGGTCTCGGGCACGCTCGGCTATACGCAGGGGCGTGCCGCGCTGACCGCCACCGTCCGCCACGTCGCCCGCCAGTTCGATGACGACCAGAACAGCCGCACATTGGCCGCCGCAACCACGGTCGATGCCTTTGCCTCGCTTCCCCTCACCCCCACCCTCGCGGTCGAGGCCCGGGCCGAGAATATCGGCGACGAGACGGTGGAAACCGGTTTTTCCGGCGCCGGCATCGTCGAGCGCGCCGTCCCCCGCACGCTGTGGATCGGCCTGCGCTACCGCCTGTAGCGGGGGGGAAGCCCGCTTGTTTTGCGGTGCCGGCCCGCTCAGCCCCGCCGTACCAGCGCGGTCCGCAGGCATCGGCAGACGATCTGGTCACGCTGGTTCAGCGCCTCGTGCCGGAACGTCACCAGCCCCGCCTCGGGCCGCGAGCGGCTGTCGCGCAGCGCCACCACCTCGGTCGTCGCGCGCAGCGTGTCGCCCAGGAACACCGGGTGGGGCATCACCAGCTCGTCATAGCCCAGATTGGCGACCAGCGTCCCCAGCGTCGTCTCCCCCACCGACAGCCCGACCATCAGGGCAAAGGTGAAGGTGCCGTTGACCAGGATCTGCCCGAACTCGCTCGCCCGCGCCGCCTCGACATCCAGGTGCAGCGGCTGCGGATTGTGCGTCATGGTGGAAAACAGCAGGTTGTCCGTCTCGGTCACCGTCCGGCGGATCGGATGCTCGATCCGGTCGCCGATCGTCCACCCCTCGAATGTGCGCCCGCTCATGCCGCGTCCTTCTCGATCCGCGCCAGCAACCGCCCCTCGGCCACCTGCCCGCCCGTCACCGCGTCCAGTTCGGCAACCACCCCGTCAAACGGCGCGACCAACGCATGTTCCATCTTCATCGCCTCCAGCGTCACCAGCGGCTGGCCGCGCACCACCTGCGCCCCCTGCTCCACCGCCACCGCGATGATCCGCCCCGGCATCGGCGACAGGATCGCCCCGTCGGACGCGCCCCCCGCCGCGGCACCATCAACCCGCCACGGCGCCAGCGTCCAGCTCTGCCCGCCCTGCATCACATAGGGTGCCGCCGGCCGCTCTGCCGCCGCCCCCAGCGTCACCGTCACCGCCTGCCCGTCCAGCAGCACCCGCGCCTCGCACCGCGCCCCGGCATTCAGCCGGAAGCCCGCCAGCGGCCCGGGCTGCACCATCGCCGTCGCCGCCGCCGCCAGCACGGCCGCATCGGGCTCAGCCGGCGGCAACAGCGCGTCGCCCTCACGCGCGATCAGGCCGGTATCCACCGTCCCCGACACGAACGCCGGATGCTCCAGCGCCCGCACCAGAAAGCCCGCATTGCTGCGCACCGGCCACACCGTCGCGCCGGCCAGCCTGTCGCGCAGGGCCACGCGTGCTTCCTCGCGCGTGTGCTCCCACGCGATCACCTTGGCGATCATCGGGTCGTAATAGGGCGTCACCGCGTCGCCCTGCCGCACGCCGGTATCGATGCGGATGCCGGCCCCGTCGCCCAGGTCGAACGCCTCCAGCCGTCCGATCGACGGCAGGAAGCCGCGCGCCGGGTCTTCGGCATAGAGCCGCGCCTCGATCGCGTGCCCCCGGATCGACAGCTCCGCCTGCGCGGCCGGCAGGCGCTCGCCCGCCGCGACACGCAACTGCCACTCGACCAGATCGACGCCAGTGATGGCCTCGGTCACCGGATGCTCGACCTGCAACCGGGTGTTCATCTCCATGAACCAGATGCGGTCGGCGCGCAGGCCCTCGCCCGCATCGGCGATGAATTCGATCGTGCCCGCGCCGACATAGTCGACCGCCTTCGCCGCCCGGACCGCCGCATCGCACACCGCCTCGCGCGTCGCCTCGTCCATTCCCGGCGCCGGCGCTTCCTCGATCACCTTCTGATGCCGCCGCTGCAACGAACAATCGCGCTCGAACAGATGCACGACATTGCCGTGGCCGTCCCCGAACACCTGCACCTCGATATGGCGCGGCGACAGGATATATTTCTCGATCAGGACGCGATCGTCGCCAAACGACGCCGCCGCCTCGCGCCGGCACGAGGCGAGCGCCGCGGCGAAGTCGCCGGGCGCGTCCACCCGCCGCATCCCCTTGCCGCCGCCACCCGCAACCGCCTTGATCAGCACGGGATAGCCGATCGCATCGGCCTCCGCCGCCAACCGTGCCTCGCCCTGATCCTCGCCCAGATAGCCCGGCGTCACCGGCACCCCTGCCGCGATCATCCGCGCCTTCGCCGCATCCTTCAGCCCCATCGCGCGGATGCTGTCGGGGTTCGGGCCGACCCAGGTCAGCCCGGCATCGATCACGGCTTGCGCAAAGTCGGCATTCTCGCTGAGGAAGCCATAGCCGGGGTGGATCGCATCCGCCCCACTTGCCCGTGCCGCCTCCAAGATGCGGTCGCCGCGCAGATAGCTGTCCCGCGCCGCCGCCGGTCCGATCAGCACCGCCGTATCGGCCAAGGCGACATGCAGCGCGCTCGCGTCCGCCTCGGAATAGACGGCCACGGTACGTACACCCATCGCCCGCGCCGTGCGAATGACCCGACAGGCAATCTCGCCGCGATTGGCGATCAACAGGGTAGAGATCATCATCAGGATTCCAGCACAAGCGTGATCGCGGTGCCGCCCCGCAGGGCGATGGCGTCCAGGATCACGGTCAGGATACGATCGAACCGCGCGCCGACCGTCAGGCGAGCAGCCGCGGCATGGCGCAGGCGAATGGCGATCGGCGGATCGACAACGGCAACCAGCAGGTCGAACAGCGCATCCAGGCTGCCGCCATACCATTCGACGCCGGACGCATCACGGATGCGGGCATGGAAGTCCGCCTCGTCCACGATGCTTTCACCGTCGATGCACAGATCCATCGCCATCGCGCACTACATCCGGAACACGCCGAACGCCGCGCGTTCCGGGATCGGCGCGTTCAGCGTCGCGGCCAGCGCCAGGCCCAGCACGTCGCGCGTCTGCGCGGGATCGATGATGCCATCGTCCCACAACCGCGCCGTCGCGTACCAGGGATTGCCCTCTTCCTCATATTTCGCCCGGATCGGCGCCTTGAAGGCATCCGCCTCCTCCTCGCTCCAGCGGGCGGCATCGCGGTGGACGGTGGCCAGGACGCTCGCCGCCTGTTTGCCGCCCATCACGCTGATCCGCGCATTGGGCCAGGTGAACAGGAAGCGCGGGGAATAGGCCCGCCCGCACATGCCGTAATTGCCCGCGCCGAAGCTGCCGCCGATCACCACCGTGATCTTGGGCACCTGCGCGGTGGCGACCGCGGTCACCAGCTTGGCCCCGTGCTTGGCGATCCCTTCCGCCTCGTATCGGCCGCCCACCATGAAACCCGCAATATTCTGCAGGAACAGCAGCGGGATACGCCGCTGGCATGCCAGCTCGATGAAATGCGCCCCCTTTTGTGCGCTCTCGGAGAACAGCACGCCGTTATTTGCCAGGATCGCGACCGGCTGGCCATGGATATGTGCAAAGCCACAAACCAGGCTGGTGCCGTAGAGCGGCTTGAACGCATGAAATTCCGACCCGTCGACGATCCGCGCGATCACCTCGTGCACGTCATAGGGCGCCCGCACGTCCGACGGGATTAGTCCGTACAGTTCCTCTTTCGGATAGAGCGGCGCGCGCGGGGGCACCATGTTGACCGGCGCCGCCATCTGCGGCGGCAGCGTGGAGACGATATCGCGCAACAGGGTCAGCGCGTGCTCGTCATTCTCCGCGACATGATCGACCACGCCCGATCGCCGGCCATGCGTTTCCGCCCCGCCGAGTTCCTCGGCAGAGATCACCTCGCCCGTCGCCGCCTTGACCAGTGGCGGCCCGGCCAGAAAGATCGTGCCCTGCTCGCGCACGATCACCGTCTCGTCCGACATGGCCGGCACATAGGCGCCGCCCGCGGTGCAGCTTCCCATCACGCACGCGATCTGCGGGATGCCCGCCGCCGACATCTGCGCCTGGTTGAAGAAGATGCGGCCGAAATGGTCGCGGTCGGGAAACACCTCCGCCTGATGCGGCAGGTTCGCGCCGCCCGAATCGACCAGATACAGGCAGGGCAGCCGGTTTTCCGCCGCGATCTCCTGCGCGCGCAGATGCTTCTTCACGGTCAGCGGGTAATAGGTGCCACCCTTCACCGTCGCGTCGTTGGCGACGATCATCACCTGCCGCCCCGATACCCGGCCGATCCCGGCGATCACGCCCGCGCCGGGCACCTCCCCGCCATAAAGGCCGTTCGCCGCCAGCTGCCCGATTTCCAGAAACGGCGAGGCGGGGTCGAGCAGCCGCTCCACCCGTTCGCGCGGCAACAGCTTGCCCCGACCGACATGGCGCTCGCGCGACGCCTCGCTGCCGCCCAGCCCGGCGACCGCAACATCGGCGCGCAGCCGCTCGGCCAGCGCGCGATTATGCGCGGCATTGGCGCGGAATCCTTCGGCCTCCGTCTGCACCGCGCTCGGCAGCACCCTCATTGCGCGACCTTCGGCTTGGCGCCGATCAGTTCGCGGCCGATCAGCATGCGGCGGATCTCGTTCGTCCCTGCACCGATGTCGAGCAGCTTGGCATCGCGCGCGAAGCGCTCCACCGGCCAGTCCTTGGTATAGCCCGCCCCGCCCAGCGCCTGGATCGCCTCCAGCGAAACCTTGACCGCATTCTCGCTCGCCAGCAGAATCGCGCCCGCCGCATCGAACCGCGTCGTCCGCCCCGCGTCGCAGCTCCGCGCGACCGCATAGACATAGGCGCGCGAGGAATTGAGCGCGACATACATGTCGGCCACCTTGGCCTGGATAAGCTGAAACGTCCCGATCGCCTGCCCGAACTGCTCGCGCTCGCGGACATAGGGCACCACCACGTCGAGGCAGGCCTGCATGATGCCAAGCTGGATGCCCGCCAGCACCGCGCGCTCGTAATCCAGCCCGCTCATCAGCACGCCGACGCCGCCGTTCAGCGGCCCCATCACATTCTCCGCCGGCACGAAACAGTCGGTAAAGACCAGCTCGGCGGTCGGCGATCCGCGCATGCCCATCTTGTCGATCTTCTGCCCGATTGCGAAGCCCGGCATGTCGCGCTCGATCAGGAAGGCGGTGATCCCGCGGCTTCCCTCCCCCGTCTTGGCATAGACGACCAGCGTGTCGGCATAGGCTGCGTTGGTGATCCAGAACTTCGTGCCGTTCAGCCGGAACCCGCCCTCGACCGCCTCGGCCTTCAGCTTCATCGACACTACGTCCGACCCGGCCGTCACCTCCGACATCGCCAGGCTGCCGACATGTTCGCCGGAGATCAGCTTGGGCAGGTATTTCGCCTTCTGCTCGGGGCTTGCCCAGCGGCTGATCTGATTGATGCACAGGTTGGAATGCGCGCCGTAGGAAAGGCCGAGCGAGGCCGAGGCGCGGCTGACTTCCTCGATCGCGACGACATGATCCAGATAGCCCAGTCCCAGCCCGCCATCCGCCTCGCCGACGGTGATGCCGTGCAGGCCCAGCGCGCCCATTTCCGGCCAGATGTCGCGGGGAAACCAGTCCTCCGCATCCATCCGCGCGGCCAGCGGGGCGATACGGTCGGTGGCGAAGCGTCGCGTGGCATCGCGGATCATGTCCGCGCTCTCGCCGAGCGCGAAGTCGAAATCGTCGATCATGGCCTCTCCGGGTCTGTAATTTTCTTTCGCTTCTAGCTTCAATTCGGTCTTGAGGGGAAGAGCGGTCTTTGTACGGTATTCGGCATTTCTCTTCCAAATTTGCAACGCCGCTCGAAAACCGGCATGCGGCTGCATCCAGTGAGAGATGTGTACCCATGGCAACGTTGCCCGTAACGCCGCCGATCGGCGCCGATCTAACGGTCTGCGATCGCGAGCCGATCCATATCCCGGGTGCCATCCAGCCCCACGGCCTGCTGCTGGTCGCCGATCCGGCCACGCTGACCGTGATCGCGGGTGCCGGCGCGCTGGAGGAACGGCTTGCGCCCGACTGGCTGGGCCGCACGCTGTCCGATCTGCTCGCGCAGGATATCTCCGCGCTTCTCGCCAACACCATGGTCGGCTTGGGCTCCACCCTGACCGCCCAGCCGCTGACCACCGCCACCGAGCAGTTCGAGGTCGCGCTGCACCGCGGCGGCGACCGGCTGCTGGTCGAGCTGGAACCCGCCGAGCGGGACGCGCCCTGGGGTCGGGGCAGCGTGCTGCCCTGGCTGGATGCCGCCGCGACCACCTTCGAGCGGGCCGGCGACCTGCAATCGCTGTGCGAGCGTGCCGCGGTCGCCTTTCGTGCGCTGACCGGCTTCGACCGGGTCATGGTGTACCGCTTTCTCGACGACGATGCCGGTCGCGTCGTTGCCGAGGATGCCGCGCCCGATACCGGCACGTTTCTCCACCATCACTTCCCCGCGTCCGACATCCCCAGACAGGCCCGCGCGCTATACATCCGCAACCGCACCCGGGCGATCCCGGCGATCGACTATACCCCGGCCCCGCTTCGCCCGATCGGCTTCGAGGCCACCGACCTGTCCGACGTCGGCTTGCGCAGCGTATCGCCCATCCACCTGCGCTACCTGCACAATATGGGTGTCGGTGCGTCCGCCTCGATCTCGATCGTCAAGGACGGGCTGCTCTGGGGCCTGATCGCGTGCCACAATGCCGCGCCGCGCCGCCTGTCGCCCGCCACCCGCTCCGCCGCCGCGATGCTCGCCAGCGGCCTTGCCCGCCAGATCCGCGCCAAGGAGGAAGCGGACACCTATCGCGAGCGCCTGCGCCTGCGTGCCGCGGAAGACAGCCTGCTGCCCCGCATCGCGACCAGCGGGTCGCTGCGCAAGGCGGTGGACGCGCTGTCGAACGAGCTGTGCCAGATGTTCCGCAGCGACGGCTTCGCCCTGGTCCAGGGTCCGGCGGTCGCCTGTCACGGCATCCATCCGGGATCGTTCGACATTCAGGAACTGGCGCGCTGGGTGCGTGCACGCGGCACCAGCGACCTGTTCGCGACGCACGAGCTGGCGCAGCATGTACCGGAAGCTGCGGATTATTCGGACCGTGCCAGCGGGCTGCTCGCACTGCCGCTGGTCGATGACGGCGCCGTCCTGCTCTGGTTCCGCGCCGAACAGGTCGAGGAAGTCGAATGGGCCGGCAACCCCCACAAGGCGGTCGACCTGAAGCCCGGCGAAATCCTGTCGCCGCGCGCCTCGTTCGAAAGCTGGGTGGAAACGGTGCGCGGTCGCGCCCGCCACTGGACGCTGGAGGAGATCGAGGCCGCGCATCGCCTGCGCCGCGCGTTGCACGACATCCACCAGACGCAGCGCCTGCGCACGCTGAACACCGAGTTGCAGCGGACGCTCGCCGACAAGGACGCGTTGCTCCAGCAGAAGGACGTGCTGATGAAGGAGGTGGACCACCGCGTCCAGAACAGCCTCCAGCTCGTCTCGGCCTTTCTGTCGCTGCAAAGCAAGGCGGCGAACGACCCCACCGTGCGCGCGCATCTGTCGGAGGCGCAGGCGCGCCTGTCCGCGGTCGCGCTGGTCCATCGCCGTCTCTACCGCGACGACCAGATCCAGACGGTCGACCTCGCCCGCTATCTGGAGGAACTGGTCGGCGACATGAAGGCATCGCTGGGCGCCGACTGGGCGCAGTTGATCCGCCTCGACCTCGCCCCTGTCCTGATGCCCACCGACCGGGCGATCAATCTGGGCCTGGTGACCACCGAACTGCTCATCAACGCGACCAAATATGCCTATGGCGGCGCGGCCGGGCCGATCGCCATTTCGCTGGAACAGCATCGCAACCGCCTGCGCCTGATCGTGGCCGACGATGGCCGTGGCAAGACGGGGGACGGGGCTGGCTTCGGCAGCCGCATGATGACCGCCATGATGTCCCGCCTGTCCGGCACCATCGACCATGTCGACAACCAGCCCGGCCTGCGCGTGATCGTCACCGCCCCGATCGAGGATCGGCCAAGCTAATCTTCCCCTCTTCCCTTTGAGGGAGGGGCCCACCGCGCGAGCGGTGGGAGGGTGAGGGGCCGCCAAGCAGCGCGGCACCGCTGGTCACCCCTCACCCTTCCGACTGCCTTACGGCAGCGGGCCCCTTCCCCTCTCCGCGAAGAGGGAACTACACCAAAGCCTGTTGGTACAACCCGAACGTCGCCTCCGCTGCACCAATGGCCCGGTCCAGCGCGCCCTCGTCCACCAGCGCCGCATCCAGCGCCGCGCGTAAGGAACGCCACTCCCCCGGCGCGAACACCGCGGAGAGATACGCCCGCGGCAATCCCGCCCCGACGTCGCGCGCCAGCATCGCCCCGCCCAGCCGGGATCCCTCGACCACGTACAGCGCGCCCCAGGCCGCCGCATCGTCATCGGGCAACGCAAACGGCAAGGGCGCCGGCATTTCGACGCCAAGCGCCGCCAGATCCTCCGCCAGCGCCCCCGCACGCGGCCGCCAGTCGGGCATCCCCGCGCGGCCCGAAAGCCACGCCTCCACTGCGGGCAAAGCCCGCGCATGCGCGATCAGGAAGGCTCGATAGTGTCCCGCATCCGCCAGGTCATAGCCTGCAAAGGCCGCATCCACCGCCGCATGCGCGGCGGCGGTCCGTTCGCGCAATGCCAGCGCCCCGCTCACTTCAGGCAGGCGACGATCCCGGCGATCACCGCCAGCGTTTCCTCCGGATCGCGCACCCGCACCGTGTCCAGACCCAGCTCCTTGGCAGGATAATCGTTGCCGCCGGGGAAGATCGCATCGCCGATGAACATCATCGCATCCAGCGGGATGCCGCTCTCGTCACGCAGCCGTCTCAGGCCGTACGCCTTGTCGACGCCTTCCTGCGTGATGTCGATCGAGGTCGCGCCGCCCATGTTGATCGACAGGCCCGGCAGGCGCTTCTTCAGGTCGGCCTGGATCACCTTGCGCTTCTCGAACTTGGGGTCCCAATGCTCCTTTTCCTTGACCGGCGCCTGCTGGCCCAGCGCGGAAAAGGTGATCTGGCTGCCGCGATCCTCGATCCGCTCGCCCCAGGTCTGCTCGGGCACGAAGCCGGTCGCCTCCAGCGAGGCATCGAATGCCTCCAGGATCTTGGCCTTGGTCGCATCGTCGAACAGTTCGGCATAGACCGTGGTCCACTGCCCGTCCTGCCAGGTGAACAGCTTGGTGCCCGTCGTCGGCATCAGCCACAGCTTCGACCGGTCGGCACGCTCGGGCAGGCGGCTCGCCACCTGCTTGTCGAACTGCGGCCAGTCCCCGCCGGAGATCACCGCGACATGCGCCACGTCCAGCAGATCGGCCAGTGCCTCGCCCATCGGATCGCCCAGCGGCTGCTTGCTTTCGGCCAGGGTGCCATCGAGGTCGAAGGCGACGAGCTGCTTCATGTACGAACTCCGGTGCGGGGAAAGATAATGGTGTTGATGGCGTGTGCCACGCCGTCTTCGGCGTTGGAAAGGGTATGTGTCGCCACCTGTGCCTTTACGGCACTGGGCGCATTGCCCATCACGATGGGCAGGCCGGCGCGCAGCAGCATCGGCAGGTCGTTCGCCTGGTCCCCGATCGCGGCGACCTCCGCCAGGCCCACGTCGAACGCCTTGGCGAGCGACGCGACACCCTCGCCCTTATTTGCTTCCAGTGCGGTGATGTCGAGATAATAGGTCTGCGACTGCGCGATGGTGGCATCGTCACCGTGCACGCCCGCAATCCGATCATGCAGCGCACGCAGCACGGGCGGATCGTCGCTGACAAAGGTGATCTTGTCGACCTCGCCTGCCAGCGCAACGAAATCCTGCGTGATCACCGGCTCCTGGGCGGAGGCGATGCGCTCATGATCGACATGCTCGCCCTCCGGATTGCTGGCATACCAGCGATCGGCGGCGAACACCCAGATATCGACGGCCACGTCGCGGGCCGCTTCCAGAGCGCCGCGCACGACAGGTTCGGGCACGCGAAAGCGCGCCTCGATCGTCCCGTCCCGGCGAAACACCGTCCCGCCATTGAACGCGCCTACCGGGGCATCAACCCCCAGCGTCTCGACCAGCGCCATCAACCCCGACCGGGGTCGCGCACTGATGATCGTGAAGCCGACGCCCGCCGCCTCCAGCCGCCGCACCGCCGCGATCGTGGCGGGGCGCAGCGTCTTGTCGGGATCGACCAGCGTGCCGTCGACATCGGAGACGACGAGCCGGATCGGCGTCGTCATTGCGGGATTTCGGTGTGGCCACCAAAGCCGAAGCGCATGGCCGACAGCACCTGGTCGCCGAAGGTATGCTCCACGCGGCTACGATAGCGCGCGAACAGCGAGGCGGTCAGCACATTGGCCGGCACCTTTTCCTCCATCGCCGCATCGATCGTCCACTGGCCCTCACCCGAATCCGCGACATGGCCGGAGAATTGTTGCAGCATCTCGTCCTTGGCCAGCGCACTCGCGGTCAGGTCGAGCAGCCAGGACGAGATCACGCTGCCCCGCCGCCACACCTCGGCAATGTCGGTCAGGTTCAGGTCGAAGCGTTCATCTTCCGGCAGCTTGTCGGAATTCTTGGACTTCAAGATGTCGAAGCCCTCGGCATAGGCCTGCATCAGGCCGTATTCGATGCCGTTGTGGATCATCTTCACGAAATGCCCGGCACCCGCGGGGCCGGCATGGATATAACCCTTTTCGGCGCGCGGGTCGGCCTTTTCGG
This sequence comes from Sphingomonas carotinifaciens, assembly GCF_009789535.1. Classification (NCBI taxonomy): domain Bacteria; kingdom Pseudomonadati; phylum Pseudomonadota; class Alphaproteobacteria; order Sphingomonadales; family Sphingomonadaceae; genus Sphingomonas; species Sphingomonas carotinifaciens. The sequence continues at coordinate 3,312,022 of NZ_WSUT01000005.1, forward strand.
CGACGCGACCCGGCGTGCGGACGATGTCGCCCGTGCCCGGCGCCAGCGTGTCGAAGATCGGGTCGAGATAGCGCACCGTCTCTTCGCTGCCGCCGATCATCATGCAATAGCCGCGATCCAAGCCCCATACGCCGCCGGACGTGCCGACATCGACATATTCGATGCCCTTTTCCCGCAGTTCCTTGGCGCGGCGGATATCGTCCTTGTAGAAGCTGTTGCCGCCATCGATCACGATGTCGCCCGCCTTCGCGTCGGCGCAGATCTGCTGGATCGTGTCCTCGGTCGGGCCGCCTGCGGGCAGCATCACCCACCAGATGGCGGGGCTGTCCAGCTTGGTCGCCATGTCCGCGATACCGCTGGCGCCCTGCGCGCCGTCTGCGGTCAGCTTCTCCACCGCCGCCGCATCGCGATCCCAGGCGACGACCTCATGGCCGGCCTTCATCAACCGCCGCGCGATGTTGCCGCCCATCCGGCCAAGACCGATCAGACCGATTTTCATGCAAACGCTCCTACTCAATATTGCCCTCGCCACCCGGCAGGGAGGGAAGGACCCCACGGCCCTGCCGTGGGGAGGGTGAGGGGCTGCGAACAACGCAACCCGGCTTGAGGTCCTTTCCCCTGATCGGCTTTACGCCTCGGCCGGCTGCTTCTTGGCGATCGCACCCAGCAGATCGTCGAATGCGGTGGTGAAGGACGCCACGCCCTCCTCGACCAGCCGGCCCGTCACGCCGTTCAGGTCCAGCCCCAGCCGCTCGGCCTCGGCCAGCACGTGGCGCGCCTCGTCCACATCGGCGGTCAGCGTGTTCGCCACCGTGCCACGCTCGCGGAACGCGTCCATCGTCTTGGGCGGCATGGTGTTCACCGTGTCCGGCCCGATCAGCGTGTCGACATACAGCGTGTCCGGATAGGCCGGATCCTTGGTACCCGTCGATGCCCAGAGCAACCGCTGCGGCTGCGCACCCTTTGCGGCCAGCGCCTGCCAGCGGTCGGACTTGATGAAGTCCAGATACCATTGATAGGCGAGCTTTGCGTTGGCGATCGCCACCTTGCCGCGGATTGCCTTCAGCGCCTCGGCCTCCGGATCGCCGTCCTTCACGCGCTGGTCGATCGCCTTGTCGATCGAGGAATCGATGCGGCTGACGAAGAAGCTGGCGACGCTGGCGGTCCGGTCGATCGGCTCGCCCTTCTTCACCCGCTCCTCCAGCCCCATCGCATAGGCTTCCGCCACCCGCGCATAGGATTCCTGCGAGAACAGCAGGGTGACGTTGACGTTGATCCCCTTGGCGATCGTCGCCGCGATCGCGGGCGCGCCCGCCGGCGTGCCGGGGATTTTGATCATCAGGTTCGGCCGGTCGACCGCATGCCACAGCTCCTCGGCCTCGGCGATCGTCGCGTCGGTGTCGTCGGCGATGTAGGGCGACACCTCCAGGCTGACATAGCCGTCCTTGGCGTCCAGCCGGTCGTAGACGGGGCGCAGCGTCTCGGCTGCCGCCTTGATGTCCTGGATCGCCAGATGCTCGTAACGGTCGATCGTCGCCGCGCCGGGGTTCTCCTTGTCGAACGCGGCCAGCGTTCCGTCATAGGCGTCGCCGTGGCCCATCGCCTTTTCGAAGATCGACGGGTTCGACGTCACGCCGGTCAGCCCGTCCTCGGCGACGAGCGCGTCCAGCCCGCCCGCCTCCAGGAACTTGCGATCCACGAAATCGAGCCACACTGCGCAGCCCGCGGCGCTCATGTCCTTGAGCGTGCTCATCACTTGGTCTCCAGCAGTTCGCGCGCCACCTTGACGACATTGTCCACGGTGAAGCCGTATTTGTCCTGCAGCTTGGATATGGGGGCGGAGGCCCCGAACGTCGACATGGTGATCGTGCGGCCCGCCAGGCCGACATAACGGTCCCATCCGATCGACCCGGCCTGCTCCACAGCCAGACGCGCGGTGACATGGCCCGGCAGCACCGATTCCTTGTAGGCGGCGTCCTGCATCTCGTAGCGATACCAGCTCGGCATCGACACGACCCGCGCCTTCACCCCGTCGGCGCACAGCTTTTCATACGCCTCGGTGACCAGCGCCAGTTCCGATCCGGTCGCGATCAGGATCACGTCGGGCGTGCCGTCGCAATCGGCGAGAACATAGCCGCCCTTCTCCACGTCCGACGCGGGCGCATATTTGCTCCGGTCCAGCGTCGGCAGCGGCTGGCGCGACAGCACCAGCACGGTGGGCCGGCTGCTGTTGGTCATCGCGCAGCGCCACGCCTCCGACACCTCGTTGGCGTCGCCCGGCCGGATCGTGTCCAGCCCCGGAATGGCACGCAGCGTGGCGAGATGCTCGATCGGCTGGTGCGTCGGCCCGTCCTCGCCCACACCGATCGAATCGTGCGTAAAGACGAAGATCGCGCCGATCTCCATGATCGCCGCCAGCCGGATCGGTGCGCGCATATAGTCGGCGAATACGAGGAAGGTCGCGCCGTAGGAGCGCAGGTGCGACAGCGCCATGCCATCCACGATCGCGCCCATGCCATGCTCGCGCACGCCGAAATGCATGTTGCGGTCGCCATAGGAGCCCGCCTGGAACGACCCGCCATCCTTGATCAGCGTCTTGGTCGACGGCGCCAGATCCGCCGATCCCCCGACCAGCCACGGCACCTTGGCCGCGATCGCGTTCAGCGCCTTGCCACCGGACTCGCGGCTCGCCACGCCCTTGGCATCCGCCTCATAGACCGGCAGGTCGGCGTCCCAGCCCTCGGGCAGCTCGTCCTTGAGCATCGCATCGAGCTCGGCCGCCAGTTCCGGATGCGCTTGCCGATAGCGATCGACCATCGCCACCCATTCGTCGCGCAGCGGCTTGCTGCGCGCCTCGATCGCACCCTGGAACGACTCGCGCACGCCGTCCGGCACCAGGAACTGCGCATCCTCGGGCCAGCCATAGGCCTTTTTGGTCGCGCGGATCGCCTCGTCGCCCAGCGGCTCGCCATGCGCCTTCTCGCTGCCCGCCTTGGGGCTGCCATAGCCGATCACCGAGTGCACCACGATAAAGGTCGGCTTGTCCTGCGTGGCCTTGAACGTATCCAGCGCTTTGCACAGCGCGCCCACGTCGTTGGCGTCGTCCACGTGCAGCACGTTCCAGCCATAGGCCTCGAACCGCTTGCCCACATCCTCGTCAAAGGCGAGGTCGGTGCCGCCCTCGATCGAGATGTGGTTGCTGTCGTAGATCCAGCACAGGTTGGACAGCTTCAGGTGCCCGGCGGTCGATGCCGCCTCGGACGCGACGCCCTCCATCATGTCGCCGTCGCCGCATACCACGTACACGTCATGGTCGAAGACGGGGAAACCCTCGCGGTTGAAATGCGCCGCCAGCCAGCGCTCGGCGATCGCCATGCCCACCGAATTGCCGCAACCGGCGCCCAGCGGGCCGGTGGTCGTCTCGACCCCGGTGGTGTGGCGATATTCGGGATGGCCCGGCGTGCGCGACGAGAGCTGCCGGAACTGCTTGATGTCATCCAGGCTGATCGCCGGGTTGCCGGTCTTGTTGCCGTCCGCATCGATCTCCTCGATCCCCGCCAGATGCAGCAGGGCGTAGAGCAGCATCGACGCATGCCCCACCGACAGCACGAAGCGGTCGCGGTTCGGCCAGTCGGCATGGGCCGGGTCGAAGCGAAGATAGCGCGACCAGAGCGTGTGCCCGACCGGTGCCAGCGCCATCGGCGTGCCGGGGTGGCCCGAATTGGCCTTTTGCACCGCATCCATCGACAGGGTGCGGATCGTATCGATCGTCAGGCGTTCGATCGAACCGTCCTCGTGAAGGTGCGAGTCCGCGCTCGAAGCGGTGGTGGCTGCGTCAGTCATGAAAGTGGGGCCTCATTCTCGTCAGCGACCGAACGCCCGCGCATCCGATCTGGTTGCCAAGACGTTTTCGGCCTTAACGGCCAAGTGCCCTCCGTTCCAGTCTCGTAACAACACCATCCTCGGCAATGATCGCCGCATCCACCTCGGACAGGAACAGGCCATGCCCCACCACGCCGGGGATTGATGCCACGGCGGCCGCCATCCGCTGCGGATCGGCATCGCGCCAGCCATGGCCGTCCAGGATGACATTGCCGTTATCCGTCTCCACCCCCTCCCTTTTTTCCACCCGCTCAAACAACCCGGCGAGCGCGCGCGCCACGAAGCGCTCGGCAAAGGGCAGAACCTCCACCGGCAGTTTCGCCGCGCCCACCCGGTCCACGCGCTTGCTGCCATCGGCGATCACCACCATCCGGTCGGACGCGGCGGCCACCACCTTCTCGCGCAGCATCGCCCCGCCCGCGCCCTTGACCGCGACCAGCATCGAATCGATCTCGTCCGCTCCGTCTATGGTCAGGTCGACCCGGCTGATCCCGGCAAAATCGCGCACCACCAGCCCGCCCTCCCGCGCCGCCCGCGCGCTCGCCTCGGACGTGGCGACCACCTCGATCGCCGGCCGGCGATCGACCAGAAGGGCGATCAGGTGCGCCGCCGTGCTGCCGGTGCCCAGCCCCACCAGCATCCCGTCGCGCACCATCTCCACGGCGGCGGCGGCGGCGGCCCGCTTGTCGGTATCGGTCGTCATGATCCTGTTGATCCTTGGGTATTTCGGGAAAGCGGGCGTTGCGACAAATTGCGACACATATAACGCGTCCACCGGCTTGCATTTCCGTCCCGCTCGCCGCCATTAGGTCAGATCGCACAACCCATTTCCCGCGCCGCGCCGTCGGCCGTGCAGAAACGGCTGCGCGATACGAGACACAGGTAGAACGACTTGAACACAGCATCGATTCGCGGGCGCCGGCTGCCGGCCGGTGTCGCCCTCCTCACTCTCGCCCTGCTGCTTGCCGCATGTGGCGGCGGCGGTGAGCAAAAGGCGGCGGGCAAGGGTCCGGGTCAGCGCACGCCCACGGTCGGCTTTGTCACGCTCCAGCCCACCGATGCCCCGATGGTGGTCGAACTCGCCGCGCGGACCTTTGCGTTCGAAAGCTCGGACGTGCGCCCGCAGGTCTCCGGCGTGATCCGCCGCCGCTTCTTCACCGAGGGCGCGCTCGTCCAGCGCGGCCAGCCGCTCTACGAGATCGACCCGCGCGTCTATAGCGCCGCCGTCAACGAGGCCGCCGCCAACCTCCAGAGCGCCCGCGCGAATGCGGAGGCGACGCGCATCCAGGCCGAACGCTTCCGCCCGCTCGCCGAGATCGAGGCGGTGTCGAAGCAGGATTACACCAACGCGCTCGCCGCCAGCCGCCAGGCGCAGGCCAGCGTCGCCCAGACCCAGGCCGCGCTGCAGACCGCGCGCGTCAACCTGCAATTCACCACCGTGCCCGCGCCGATCACCGGCCGCATCGGCCGTTCGCTGTTCACCGTCGGCGCGCTGGTCACCGCCAACCAGGCCGATCCGCTGGCGCAGATCCAGCGGCTCGATCCGATGTTCGTCGACATCCAGCAATCCGCCGCCGACCTGCTCGGCTTGCGCCGCAGCCTGACGCGCGACGGCATCGTTCCCGCCTCCGCGCAGGTTCATCTGAAGCTGGAGGACGGCAGCGAATACGGCCCCGCCGGCACCGTGCAGTTCGCCGAATATGTGGTGGATCAGCAGACCGGCACCGTCACGCTGCGCGCCCGCTTCCCCAATCCGCAAGGGTTGCTGCTTCCCGGCATGTTCGTCCGCGCCCGCTTCGCGCAGGCGATCAACCGCCGGGCCTATCTCGTCCCGCAACAGGCCGTGTCGCGCGATCCCAAGGGGAATGCGACCGTGTTCGTCGTCGGCCCGGACAACAAGGCCGCGCAAAAGACCATTCGTGCCGATCGTACCCAGGGCGACGCCTGGGTCGTCACCGGCGGCCTCGACGGCAACGAGCGGATCATCACGCAAGGGCTGAACAACCTGCGCGCCGGCCAGACGGTAAAGCCCGTCGCGGCTGCGTCGCCGCAGCGCGTCGCCCCGCCATCGCCCGAACAGATGAAGCAGATGCAGTCCAAGCAGAAGGCGGGCTGACCCGGCCATGATCAGCCGCATCTTCATCGATCGCCCGATCTTCGCCTGGGTTCTCGCCATCCTCGTCATGCTGGGTGGCATCGGCGGCATCATGGGCCTGCCGATCGCGCAATATCCCGACGTCGCCCCGCCACAGGTGTCGATCCGCGCCAACTTCCCCGGCGCCTCGGCGCAGACGTTGCAGAACTCGGTCACCCAGGTGCTGGAACAGCAGCTTACCGGCATCGACGGGCTGCTCTATTTCTCGTCCTCCTCGTCCAGCCGCGGCCAGGTGACGATCACCGCCACCTTCGAAAAGGGTACCGACCCCGATATCGCGCAGGTCCAGGTGCAGAATCAGGTGCAGCAGGCGGTCGCCCGTCTGCCGCAACAGGTGCAGCAACAGGGCCTGACCGTCCGCAAGTCCAACCCGGACTTCCTGCTCATCGCCGGCGTCTATGACGAAACCGACAAGATGACGAACCAGGACGTGTCGGACTATCTGGTGTCCAATCTTCAGGATCCGCTCGGCCGCGTCCAGGGCGTCGGCGACACCAACGTGTTCGGTTCGCAATATGCGATGCGCATCTGGCTGAACCCCGAACGGCTCAACAGCTACCAGTTGATCCCGTCCGACATCACCACCGCCATTCAGAACCAGAATGCCGAGGTCGCGGCCGGCGAGGTCGGCGGCCTGCCCTCGCCCACCACCCAGATGCTGAACGCGACCGTGACCGCCCAGTCGCGCCTCCAGACCCCCGAACAGTTCCGCAACATCATCGTGAAGACGCTGGTCAGCGGCGCCACCGTGCGCCTGTCGGACGTCGCCCGGATCGAGCTGGGCGCGGAAAGCTATGCCGCGGTCAGCCGGATCAACCGCCATCCGGGCGCCGGCATCGCGGTGCTGATGGCGCCGGGCGCCGACGCGCTGAAGACCGCGGAAGCCGTGAAGGCGGAGATCGCCCGCGTCGCCAAGGGGTTCCCGCCCGGCCTGAAAATCGCCTACGCCAACGACACCACCGACTTCATCAAGCTTTCGATCGACGAGGTGGTGAAGACCTTGTTCGAGGCGATCATCCTCGTCGTCATCGTCATGTTCGTCTTTCTGCAAAGCTGGCGCGCGACGCTCATCCCGACGATCGCGGTGCCCGTCGTGCTGCTCGGCACCTTTGGCGTCTTCTATCTGGCCGGCTTCTCGATCAACACGCTGACCCTGTTCGGCCTCGTCCTCGCCATCGGCCTGCTCGTCGACGACGCGATCGTCGTGGTCGAGAATGTCGAGCGTCTGATGGAGGAGGACCCCGAACTGTCCCCGCGCGACGCGACGATCAAGTCGATGGACGAGATCACCGTCGCCCTGATCGCCATCGCCCTCGTCCTGTCGGCGGTGTTCCTGCCGATGGCGTTCTTCGGCGGCTCGACCGGCGTCATCTACCGGCAATTCTCAGTCACCGTCGTCGCCGCGATGATCCTGTCGGTTCTGGTCGCCCTTATCCTTTCGCCCGCACTCACCGCCACCCTGCTCAAGCGCAAGAAGCAGGAGGGCGAGGAAGCCGAATGGCTGGAGCGCAAGTTCCCGCGCGTCGCCCACGGGTTCGAGCGGGCCAAGACCTGGTTCAACACCAATTTCGACAAGGGCGTCGACAAATATACCGGCGCCGTCCGCTATGTGGTCGACCGCAAATGGCTGTTCCTGCTGATCTATGCCGGCACGCTGGCCTTGCTTGCGGTGCTGTTCCTGCGCCTGCCCACCGGCTTCCTGCCGACCGAGGATCAGGGCTCCGCGATCGTCCAGTTCCGCCTGCCTGCCGGCGCGACGCAGGGGCGCACGCTCCAGATCCAGCGTCAGGTGGAGCAGTATTTCGCCCAGCATGAGGGCAAGAACGTCCGCGTGCTCTTCACCGTCGCCGGCGGCGGCGGTGGCGGCACCAGCGGCCAGAATACCGGCCAGGGCTTCATCAACTTCGTCGACTGGAGCCAGCGCAAGGGCAAGGAGAACAGCGCGGATGCGGTCGTCGGCCGTGCCTCGGCGGCCTTTAGCGGGCTTCGCGATGCGCAGGTCTTTGCACTGGTGCCGCCCGCTGTCCGCGGCCTTGGTCAGTCGGACGGCTTCACCATGCAGCTGCAGAACAGCTCGGGCATGAGCCAGGAGAAGTTCGCCGAGGCGCGCGACAAGCTGCTCGCCGCCGCCAATGCCGATCCCGATCTCGCCTCGGTGCGTCTGACCGAACTGCCCGACATCGCCACGCTGCGCGTCGATATCGACCAGCAGAAGCTGGCGGCGCTGGGGCTGACCCAGGCCAGCGTCAATTCCACCCTGTCGACCGCCTGGGGCGGCCAATATGTGAACGACTTCATCGACCGCGGCCGCGTCAAGCGCGTGTTCGTGCAGGGCGATGCGCCGTTCCGGTCGCAGCCCGACGATCTGAAGCAGTGGTTCGTCCGCGGCTCGGCGGGGCAGATGGCGCCCTTCTCCTCCTTCTCGACGATCGCCTGGGGCCAGGCGCCGACCACGCTGTCGCGCTTCAACGGCATCCCGTCCTTCGAATTTCAGGGTTCGGCGGCGCCGGGCAAAAGCTCGGGCGACGCGATGGAGCGGATCGCGGAGCTTGCCGCGCAGATTCCGGGCACGTCGGTCGCCTGGGCGGGCCTTTCGTACCAGGAACGCCTGTCGGCGGGTCAGGCGCCGATCCTGTACGGCCTGTCGATTCTCGTGGTTTTCCTGTGCCTTGCCGCGCTTTACGAAAGCTGGTCGATCCCCATCGCCGTCCTCCTCATCATCCCCCTAGGCCTGATCGGCGCCATCGCCTTCGTCACGCTGCGCGGTCTGACCAACGACGTGTATCTCCAGATCGGCCTGCTCACCACGATGGGTCTGGCGGCCAAGAACGCGATCCTGATGATCGAATTTGCCGAACAGGCGGAAAAACAGGGCAAGCGCGTGATCGATGCGGCGCTGGAGGCAGCGCGCATCCGTCTGCGGCCCATCCTGATGACCAGCTTCGCCTTCATCTTCGGCGTGCTGCCGCTGGCGATCTCGACGGGTGCGGGCGCGAACAGCCGCATCGCGATCGGCACCGCGGTGATCGGCGGCATGCTGACCGCCACCGTGCTGGCGATCTTCTACATTCCGCTGTTCTTCGTGCTGGTCCGGCGCGGGGTGCGCGATGGTCTGGCCAAGGTTCGCGGCCGCCCGACCGGCCACCGCGGCAACGAGGCGGAGCAGGCCTGATGACGAAAACGCTCTCCCTTCTCCTCGCGTCCGGCGCGCTGGCGGGCTGTTCGATGACGCCGAACTATGTGCGCCCGGAACTGCCCGTCCCGATGTCGTGGCCGGTGGGCGATGCCTATCTCCGCCAGTCGGAGGCGACGCTGCCTGCCGTCACCTACCGCGACATCTTCCGCGACACCCGTCTGCAACAGCTCATCGCCCAGGCGCTCGCCACCAACCGCGACCTGCGTGTTGCCGCCGCCAACATCACCGCCGCCCGCGCCCAATACCGCATCCAGCGCGCCGACCTCCTCCCCCAGCTCGACGCCAGCGGCCGCTACACCTACTCCGGCGGGGGCCGTGGCGCTCGCAGCACCGCCACGAGCGGCGGCGGCACAGGCGCGGGAACGGGTACGGGCACAGGAACCGGTACCGGTACGGGGACAGGATCCGGCACCGGTGCCGGTACGGGAGCCACCCCGGGCACCGGCGGCGGTACGGGGACGGGCGGCACCGTCGTCACCAGTTCTTCGGGTGGCAGCGCCTTCTCGGTTGATCTGGGCGCGACCGCGTTCGAGCTGGACCTGTTCGGCCGCATCCGGGCGCTGACCGGTGCGGCGCTGGACCGTTATTTCGCGACGGAGGCGGCGGCGCGCGCGACACGGCTGTCGCTGGTCGGGGAAATCGGGGACGCGTGGCTGACCTACGGGGCGGATCGCAGCCTGCTCAAGATCGCCGAGGACACCGCCCGCGTCGCCGAACAGAGCGTACGCCTGACCCAGGCACGGCTGTCCGGCGGGATCGCACCGCGCACCGATCTGCGTCAGGCCGAGCAGATACTGGAAACCGCGCGCGCCGATCTGGCGCAGCAACGCACGCTGGTCGCGCAGGACATCAACGCGCTGCAACTGCTGGTCGGCGCCCCTGTCGACCCGACCTTGCTGCCGGCCTCGATCGAAGAGGCGGCACCGGCGATCGTCGCGCTGCCGGCCGGACTGGATTCGGGCATCCTCCTGCGCCGCCCCGATGTGGTGCAGGCCGAATATGAACTGCGTGCGGTGAACGGCGAGGTCGGTGCCGCCCGCGCCGCCCTGTTCCCCCGCATCTCGCTCACCGGTCTCGTCGGCTTTGCCAGCACCGCGCTCGGCTCCCTCTTTTCGGGCGGCAGCTTCAACTATTCGGTCGCCCCCTCGGTCAGCTATCCGATCTTCCGCGCCGGCGCCGGCGTGGCCGGCGTCCGCTATTCCGAGGCGCAGCGCGATGCGGCACTCGCCAATTACGAGCGCGCCATCCAGATCGCATTCCGCGAAACGAGCGACGCGCTCGCACGGCAGGGAACGATCGCGGAGCAGCTATCCGCAAACGAGCGCTTCCTGGCGGCCGCGGCCGACACGCTACGGCTGGCGGATGCCAGCTATCGCGGCGGCATCACGCCGTTCCTCAACACACTGGATGCCCAGCGCTCCTTCTATGCCGCGCAACAGACGGTCATCACGACGCAGCTGGTCGCGGCGTCGAACCGGGTTACGCTGTACCGAGTGCTGGGCGGGGACTCGCTGCTTGAGGCGACCCGCGACGGCCCGGTGGAGGTGGCCCCCGACGGAACACGTCCATAGCCGGACCGGAAAGTTTATCCCGGTCCGGCGACATTCCCGTCGGCAGGCCGTCTGAGCTCAGCCCTGACCGCGGGCCGAGCCTACTGCATCGCGGCCGAACTGCATGATCAGCTCACCGATCTCGCGCGCCTGCGCCATCGAGCGATTGCCCTGATCGCGCATGAACTCGCTCTGGATACGCATCACGTCGCTGATATCCTTGGCGCCAGCGGCGGCGCGCATGGCGGCGAACGCTTCGCGCGTATTCGACTCGGCCTGGTCGAGCATCTTCAGACCGATGGTGGAGCCGCCCTCGGCCATCTTCTGGCCCGATGCCTTCATCGCATCGCCCGCGCCCTTCATCTGGTCCGAAAAGTTGCGCATGCCCGATGCCATGTCGCCACCGATCGCGCCGGCGCCGCCGGTGTTTCCCGCTTCGTTCGTGTCAGCCATAATCTGCTCCTCTCCCGTATTATCCTGCATCAACCCGCAGCGACGCTACGGGTTGCGCGGCGTTTAAAGGGAATCGAGGTAGCGCGTGAGGAAGCTTTTACCACGATCGGTCAGGGCCAGTTCGTCCCCGACCGGCTGCGTCAGGCCGCGCGTTTCCAGCACGGCCATCCAGCGCCCCGTCAGCGATCCGCTGATCCCGGCCGTCTCTGCCAGCGCCGTAGCCTTTTCCCGCCCGCCCGCGACGTAGAGCGCGAGCAACAGGTCCCAGGCCGGGTCGGCGAACAGCTCGGCCAGTTCCCCGGCGATCGCGGCCCGGTGCCGCCGGTGGTCGAGCAGCGTCTGCGCACGCTCCATCAGGCTCGGGCGTCGGGGTCCACGCGGGACCGGCACCCCGGTATCATGCCCGGATACCGCCCGCACCCGGGTCTGGAGATCGGTCAGCGTCGCCGTAAACCGTTCGAATTCGTCGCGGTCCTTGGCGGACCAGCGGTACAGGCACAGGGTCATCGTCGCGCCTCCACGGGCCAGGACCAGTCCGGATCGCTGCCTTGTTGAACGATGCGGTTGCGGTGGCGCATGACGCCGGCCGCCAGGATGATGAGCATCGGATAGGCCAGCTTGCCCCCCGCCCCGGCATACATCCACGGCATCAGGTCGGCGTCCAGCGCCTTCACCCCGTGAATACCGATGGCAAGCAGGTGAATGGCCGACAGCCAAAGCGGCCAGAAGCGATTGGCGACAAGCGCCACCGCGACCAGCCCCCCCATCAGGCCGAGATCGATGATCAGGCCCACCACCTCCAGCGCATGAAAGCTGCGCGCGTCAAACGGCAGCGCCAGCGTTGCAAAGGACGCGACCAGCAACATCACCGCCACCGCGCGTTCCGGTTTGCCACCGGCGACCAGCGCATAGACGCAGACCAGAGCCTGAAAAGCATGAAAGACATAGATATGGATCACGGCATGCCCCGCCGGCCACGGGTCGATCGGGGCATGCCGCGCATGCGTCAGGCCGCGACGCGCAGGTGGCCGGTATCGGCCCCCGTCTTCGCCGATGCGGATACCTTCACCGATGCGCCTGGCATGAAATCGGGCTTGGGGCGGGTGTCGCCGTAATCGGCATCGTACCCGATCGTCCGGCCGACCTTTTCCAGGACACGGTGGCCCTGCACGGTGTGGCCGCGTGCGGCACCAATCGCCATCATCGCCTGACTGACCAGTTCGAACGCCTGCTGACCGGCGATCGCGGGCAGCCGCGCCGCCGTCCGGGCGCGTGGCAGGGCGGCCGCCAGTTCGCCGCTGGTCGCGAAGGCCGCGTCCAGCTGCTCTTCCAGCTTCCACAAAAGGTGCGTGACGTCGACCGCCGCCGCATGCTCGTTATTCATCGCGCCATCTCCCCTGCGTCGGCCTCGCCGTACGCCACCCGTTGCTACCGGGCATGGCTCGCCACCGCGTCGATCACCCGCGTCATCACGTCGAGGCCGGTCGCCAGCATGCCGAAGCCGATGGCCAGCCCGACCGCGATGGTGGGTATCCAGAGCAGTCGTTCGACCAGCCCCATATCGTTGCGATGCTGTCCACGCCGCCGGATCGGGAGATTCAAACGGGGCAGTGCCGAAGCATGGCCTGCCGACACCACCCCGCCGACCGTACTCCCATCCGGTGCCGATGGGATTGGCATGACTTCCGGCGGCGCGACCAGCCGCGCAGAATCAGGCATGACTTTATCAGGGTATGTATTCTGTTCATTTTCAGTGACTTGGTCGGCGGACGCCTCGTGTTCGGCGAGCATCAGCGCAGCGTCACGGCGATTGCGCGCGCCGAGCAGGCGCACCGCCTCCGTCAGATATCCGTCCACGGTCGACTTGCCGAGGCCGAGCTCGGCCGCGATCTCCTTGGAGCCCTTCAGTTCACGGACGCCCCGCAGGCATTCGCGATGCCGGCGGGTCAGAAGGTTGAAACGTTCGGGTGTCATGGTCCCCATCCCGGCGCACCGCCCCGGCCGCCTTCGCCCCGCCCTAGCCGCAAGGACGGGTTTTTTCCAACCCGCACACCCGCCGGCGAACATGGTTGCACCGAAACGGAGCGAATTGGCGGGTGCCGGACCTCAACCGGGGGGCAGGGTGACGGAGACCTCCTCGATCTCGTCCAGCGCCTCCAGCAGGTCGGCAAAGGCGTGATCGTCCTCGACCGAGAAGGACCGGCGAAAGCCCGAGCCCAGCACGTCGAGGTCACGCTGCGTCAACAGCCCGATGGCGACGATCCGGTCCGGCCCTGCTTGCGGATTGCGGGAGGCCGTCACGATGCGACCTGGCTTGCCGAACCGAACGGATCGGCATCGCTGCCCGACACGCGTCCCGCGCCCGGTGGTGCCGGCGCGTGCCATGCCGACACGCTGAGAGGATTGGTGCCCGATACCGTATACTCGCCGATCAGCACCCCTGCGGTGACGCTTGCCAGCGCACCGGCCAGACCGGAGAGAATCAGCATGGGCATGGCCGAAGGCTTGCTCATCGTCGATGCTCCCGTAGTGCGCGGTCCAACCACCGATGGGGGCGGCCTGTTCCCCACCTTTTCGGGTTCCTTCCACTTACCCGCCTGCGGCCCTTCCCCCCGGCCCCACCCCTTGCTAAGGGCCTCTGGCAACCGGTTTCATAGCCCGGCGCGCTTGCGCGGCCTTCTCCCGCCGCGTCCCCCGAGCCGCCGGCTTACCTTGAAGGGACGCGCATGACTGCCATCGGCCAGGACAGCCTGAAGACCCGCACGACGCTCGACGTCGCGGGCAAGACCTATGACTATTACAGCCTTGCCAAGGCTGCCGAACAGCTCGGCGACATCAGCCGCCTGCCCTTCTCGATGAAGGTGCTGCTGGAAAACCTGCTGCGCTTCGAGGATGGCAAGACCGTCACGCGCGAGGATATCCAGGCGATCGTCGACTGGCAGAAGACGCAGCGGTCGGACCGCGAGATCCAGTATCGCCCGGCCCGCGTGCTGATGCAGGACTTCACCGGGGTTCCCTGCGTGGTCGACCTCGCCGCGATGCGCGATGCGATCACCAAGCTGGGCGGCGACCCAGCCAAGATCAATCCGCAGGTCCCCGTCCACCTCGTCATCGATCACTCGGTGATGGTGGACGAGTTCGGCACGCCGCAGGCGTTCGAAGAGAATGTCGACCTGGAATATCAGCGCAACATGGAGCGTTACGAGTTCCTGAAGTGGGGCTCCAAGGCGCTCGACAATTTCTCGGTGGTACCGCCGGGCACGGGCATCTGCCACCAGGTGAACCTGGAATATATCGGGCAGGCAATCTGGTCCTCGACCGAGTCTGGCGAGAACGCGACCGGCACCGCCGCGATCGCCTATCCGGACACGCTGGTCGGCACCGACAGCCACACCACGATGATCAACGGCCTGGGCGTGCTCGGCTGGGGCGTCGGCGGTATCGAGGCGGAGGCCGCGATGCTCGGCCAGCCGGTGTCGATGCTGATCCCCGAGGTCGTCGGCTTCAAGCTGACCGGCGCGCTGCAGGAAGGCATCACCGCCACCGACCTGGTGCTGACCATCACCCAGATGCTGCGCGCCAAGGGCGTGGTCGGCCGCTTCGTCGAGTTCTACGGTCCGGGTCTGTCGTCGATGACGCTCGCCGACCGCGCGACGATCGCCAACATGGCGCCCGAATATGGCGCGACCTGCGGCTTCTTCCCCGTCGACGACAAGACGCTCGACTATATGCGCCTGACCGCGCGTTCGGACGAGAACATCGCGCTGGTCGAGGCCTATGCGAAGGCCAACGGCTTCTGGCGCCATGACGATGCGGCGGACCCCGTGTTCACCGACACGCTGGAACTGGACATGTCGACGGTCGTGCCGTCGCTCGCCGGTCCGAAGCGCCCGCAGGACAAGGTCGCGCTGACCAAGGTGGACGAGGTCTTCAACGGCGACCTGTTCAAGATCTATCACAAGGAGCGCCCCGAGCGCGTCGACGTGGCCGAGCGCGGCCATGACATCGGCGACGGCGACGTGGTGATCGCCGCGATCACCAGCTGCACCAACACCTCGAACCCGTCGGTGCTGGTCGCCGCCGGCCTCGTCGCCCGCAAGGCGAACGCGCTCGGCCTGAAGCCGAAGCCCTGGGTGAAGACCTCGCTGGCCCCCGGTTCGCAGGTCGTCACCGACTATCTCAACAAGGCCGGCCTGACCGCCGACCTCGATGCGATCGGCTTCAACCTCGTCGGCTATGGCTGCACCACCTGCATCGGCAATTCCGGTCCGCTGCCGGGTCCCATCTCGACCGCGATCAACGACCATGATCTGGTCGCCGCCTCGGTCCTGTCGGGCAACCGCAATTTCGAGGGCCGCGTGTCCCCCGACGTGCGCGCCAACTTCCTCGCCTCGCCGCCGCTCGTCGTGGCCTATGCGCTGAAGGGTACCGTCACGCAGGACATGCGCGACACGCCCATCGGCCAGGGCAAGGACGGCCAGGACGTCTATCTCAAGGACATCTGGCCCTCGAACGAGGAAGTCCGCACCCTGATGGATGCCAACATCGACGACGAGATGTTCCGTTCGCGCTACGGCAACGTCTATGCCGGCGATGCCCGGTGGTCGGCGATCGACGTCACGGGCTCGGACACCTATAGCTGGCCCGCCGCGTCGACCTATGTCGCCAACCCGCCCTATTTCGAGGGCATGGAGATGACGCCGAAGCCGACCACCGACATCATCGAGGCCAAGCCGCTGGCCATCCTGGGCGATTCGATCACCACCGACCACATCAGCCCGGCCGGCTCGATCAAGGCGGACAGCCCGGCGGGCAAGTGGCTGATGGAGCGCCAGGTTTCGAAGAAGGACTTCAACAGCTACGGCGCGCGCCGCGGCAACGACCATGTCATGGTCCGCGGTACCTTCGCCAATATCCGTATCAAGAACGAGATGGTACCGGGCGTCGAAGGCGGCATGACCCAGTATGACGGCGAGGTCATGCCGATCTACGACGCGGCGATGCGTCACAAGGCGGACGGCACGCCGCTCGTCGTCGTCGCGGGCAAGGAATATGGCACCGGCTCGTCCCGTGACTGGGCGGCCAAGGGTACCAACCTGCTGGGCGTGCGCGCGGTCATCGCCGAAAGCTTCGAGCGCATCCACCGCTCGAACCTCGTCGGCATGGGCGTGCTGCCGCTCCAGTTCGCCGAAGGCGTGACCCGCCAGACGCTGAAGCTGGACGGCACCGAGACGTTCACCATCCAGAACGTCGCCGGCCTGCGTCCCCGCCAGGAGGTCGAAGTGATGCTGGTCCGCGCGGACGGCACCTCCGAGACGTTCCAAACCCGCTGCCGGATCGATACCGTCAACGAGCTGGAATATTTCCTGAACGGCGGCATCCTCCAATACGTGCTGCGCAAGCTCGCTGCGTAATCGCGGCGGCGTCAGCCGATCCGCAAAAGGCCCGTCCTCCGACACACGGAGGGCGGGCCTTTTCGTGGGTGCTTACCCGATCTTAGCGGCCCGGTGGCAGAAGGCGCCGCATGAGGGCCGCGCACCCACATTTTGACCGAGCGGTATTGGCGCTGATCGCCTGTGGCCTGTTGCTCCGCCTGTTGTGGCTGACCATCGTTCACGGCGCGCCGTTCGTCGCGCTGTCGGCGGCGGAGGCATGCGATGTGGCGATCGCGTTCGCGCAGACCGGCACGCTTGCCGATGCCTATTTTCCGGGCCAGGGCCCGACCGCGCATCTGATGCCCCTGAATCCGGCGATCGCGGGATGGGTGATGGGGTGGCTGGGCACCGCCACCCTCGCCTCCGCCGCCGTGCTTACGCTGTGGTCGGTGGGGCAGGTATTCATCGCCTATCTCGTGCTGCTGTCCGCCTTTGCTCATGCCGGCCTGGAGCGGATCGCGCTTCGTGGCGGTGCGGCGATCCTGTTGCTGCTACCTGTCTTCGTGCCGCAGGAGGTAATCGATTTTCGCTATTGGGAGGGCGGCACGGCGCTGTTGCTGGCCGCATGCCATCTCCGGTGGATGATGATCGCGCAGCGGGGCGCCCCGCCCGCCATGGTCGGTCTGCTGGCAGTCGCGTTCACCGGCGCGCTGCTGACCTTTGTCGCGCCACCGATCGGGATTGCCGTGGCGGTCGCCTGGGGGTGGACCGCGTGGCGGCATCTGGCGATCCGCTCGACGATGATCGTCCTCGCCATCGGCCTCGCGGCGTTTTCGGCGATGTCGCTGGCCTGGGCGGTACGCAACGAAACGGCCATCGGCGTCGCGCTGCCGTCGCGCAGCAATCTGGGTGTCGAGCTTCCCATGGCGAACTACCCCCAGGCACTGGACGCCACGGCGCCGGAAGACCGCTTCAACGCGCGCCTGTTTGCGGTCCATCCCGCCGCCAGCCGCCGGGCACAGGGGGCGGTACGCTCCTATGGCGAACGTGCCTATGCGCTCGCCCTGCAACGCGTGACGCTGACGTGGATGGTGCGGCACCCGTGGGCGATGACGCGTCTCTATGTCCGCCATCTCGTCGAGTTTCTCGCCCCGCAGCCGTGGCAGTTCTACTTCACGGGATGGCAGGGCATGCGCGCCGCCCGTTCGCTGATCGCCTGTACCGTGTCGATGCTGGGGCTGGCGGGATTGATCGTCGGACTTTGGCGCGGGCAGCGCACATTCGCGCCGGTTGCCCTCTATGTGGCCGCCCTGGCGCTGCAATTCGCCATGTTCCAGCCGATGCCGCGCTACAGCTTCCTGATCTATCCCGTGCTGGCTTGGCCCGCGGCATGGCTGGTCGCGCAGTGGCGGGCGGGGACCATCAGACACCCGCGACTGCCGCGCACCACGATCAGACCGTAAAGCTCTCCCCGCACCCGCACGCACCCTTGGCATTGGGGTTCTGGAAGACGAAGCCGGCGGTGAAATCGTCCTCCACCCAATCCATCGTCGATCCGATCAGGTACAGGATCGACCCGCCATCCACGAACAGCGTGCCGCCAGGCGTATCGATGCGCTCGTCGAACGGCTTGGCTTCGCTCACATAATCCACCGAATAGGCAAGGCCCGAGCAGCCGCGCCGTGGTGTCGACAGCTTCACGCCGACCGATCCCTCGGGCGCCCGCCCCATCAGGTCCGCGATCCGGGCCAGCGCGGACGGGGTCAGGTTCAACGCCGCGGGCCGCGGACGCAAGGTGGTGGTAGTGGCCGTCATCATATCATCTCCTCTCCTCCCGCCGCGCGGGAGGAGCGCCCATCACAGCATGCCGAGTTCCAGCTTGGCATCGTCGGACATCTTCTGCGGATCCCATGGCGGATCCCAGATCAGGTTCACGTCCGCGGTCGCGATCCCCGGCACGGCCGAGACGCGCAATTCCACCTCGCCGGGCATCGACTCGGCCACCGGACAATGCGGCGTGGTCAGCGTCATCATCACCACGGCATGGCCGTCCGCGCTGATATCGACGCCGTAGATCAGACCCAGGTCATAGATGTTGACCGGAATCTCGGGGTCGAAAATGTCCTTCAGCGCGTCGATCACCGCTTCATACAGCGCGCCGCCCGGTTCGTGCGGTGCATCGCCCGCCGGCTTCTGCGTCAGGAACCCGTCGAGATAATCCCGCCGACGCTCGCCGCCTGCATCCGCTTCCTGTGCGTCGCCCACCCGCGCCTTGGCCGGCTGCGGCACGCTGTCCACCTGTTCGACTTCGTAGCTCATCCGAATATCCTCGTGACGCGCGCGATGCCGGCGACCAGCGCGTCGACATCCTGCGGCCCGTTATACACGCCGAAACTCGCCCGCGCGGTGGCAGGCACGCCCAACGCCTCCATCAGCGGCTGCGCGCAGTGATGCCCCGCGCGGATCGCCACCCGGCCCTCGTCCAATATGGTGCCGATATCGTGGGGATGAACCCCCTCGATGGTGAAGCTGACGATGCCCGCTGAATCCGCCGGGCCCAGCAGGCGCACGCTGTTGATGCCCGAAAGCGCCTCGCGCGTCGCGCGCACCAGCGCGGTCTCGTGCGCATGGATACGCTCAAGCCCCAGCCCCTCGACATAGTCGATCGCGGCATGCAACCCCAGCGCACCGACGATGTGCGGCGTCCCCGCCTCGAACCGGCCGGGTGCGGGCGCGTAGGTGGTCTGCGCAAAGCTCACCCGGTCGATCATCGACCCACCACCCTGATAGGGCGGCATCGCGTCCAGCAGCTCGGGCTTGCCCCACAACACGCCGATCCCGGTCGGGCCGTACAGCTTGTGCGCGGAAAAGACGTAGAAGTCGCACCCGATCTCGCTCACGTCGACCGCGATCCGCGGCACCGCCTGGCACCCGTCGATCAGGATCTTCGCGCCCACGCCGTGCGCCAGTTCGGTGGCACGCCGCGCGTCCAGCACCGATCCCAGCACGTTGGAGACATGCGCCAGCGCCACCAGCTTGTGCCGGGGGGTCAGCATCGCCGCCATCGCGTCCAGGTCGATGCGGTGATCCTCGGTCAACGGCACCACGTCGATTGCCGCACCGACGCGCTCGGCGACCATCTGCCACGGCACGATGTTGGAATGATGCTCCAGCATCGACAGCATGATGCGGTCGCCCGCCTTCAACTGCACGCCCGCCCAGCACTGCGCGACCAGGTTGATCCCCTCGGTCGCGCCGCGGGTAAAGACGATCTCGGCATCGGAACCGGCGTTAATGAACGCCGCCACCCGCCGTCGCGCCGCCTCATACGCCACCGTCATGTCCGCCGAACGCTGGTACACGCCCCGGTGCACGGTCGCATAGGTGGTGTCATAGGCACGGGTGATCGCATCCACCACGACCTGCGGCTTTTGCGAGGTCGCCGCGGTATCCAGATACGCCCAGCCGGATGGAATGGCCGGGAAATCGGCCAGCGTGTCGAGCGGCTGCTCGCGGGCGATGGTGGCGTCCACCATACTCACAGGGCTCCTTCCAGCCAGGCGTCGGCATCCTCCTCGAACGCCGCGCGCACCGCCTCGTTACCGATCCGCTCCAGCGCATCCGCCACGAAGGCGCGCGTCAGCAGTGCCTGCGCACGGGCCTTGGGAATGCCACGGCTCTGCATGTAGAACAGCGCCCGCGCATCCAGCTCGCCCACGGTTGCGCCGTGCGCGCATTTCACGTCGTCGGCAAAGATCTCCAGCTCGGGCTTCAGGTTCACCGTCGCCGTCCGCTGGAGCAGCAGCCCGCGCAGCGATTGCTCGCCATCCGTCTTCTGGGCATGCCGCGCCACCTCGACCGCCGCCGCCAGGCTGGCCGCGCTGGTATCGGCCGCCACTGCACGCCACAATTGGTGCGACTGGCCATTGGGGGCGGCATGGCGCACCCGCACCGCGCATTCCTGCCGCTGGCTGCCACGGGTCAGCAGCGCGCCGCCGAACTCGGCAAAGCCCCCATCGCCCGCCAGCACGATGCCGGCATCGATCCGCGACCCGGCATCGCCCGCGCCCAGATGCGTCGCAACGATGCTCGCACCCTCGCCCAGTTCCGCCTCGGTGCGCAGCGACACGAACCCGGCGTCCTGCACCAGCCGCACCGCATGCATCAGCCGCGCCGCCGCGCCCAGCCGCACGCGCGTCAGCCGGTTGGTCCAGCCCCGCCCGACATAGGTTTCCACCACCTGCGCCGCCGCATCCGGGCCCAGCACGATTTCGGCGGGCAGATGGTTGGCGGCACCCGTCGCGACATGGACGATCTGCACCGGCCAGGCGACGGCATCCTCGTCCAGCCTGAGCGACCAGCCCTGCCCCAGCGCATGACGCCCGAGCGGATGATCCCCCGCCTCGACGGTGCCCAGCATCACACGGTGCAGATCGCTCGCGCCCTCGTCCAGCACGCCGTCCACGAACAGCAGCCGTGCGCCGGGCAGGTCCAGGAAGTGTGGCGCACCGTCCTCGGCAGGTCCGCGCGCGCTCTCCGCCGCCGCCTTCAACGCGGCGAGATCGGCCCAGCGCCACGCTTCGTCGTGCGTCGAGGGAAGTTCCAGCGTTTCGCTCATGCGGCGACCCCGGCGTAACCCTCGCGCTCCAGTTCCAGCGCCAGTTCCGCGCCGCCCGACCGCACGATGCGGCCATCGGCCAGCACATGCACCTTGTCCGGGTTCACATAATCCAGCAGCCGCTGGTAATGCGTGATCAGCAGCACGGCCTTGTCGGCCTTGCGCATGATGCGGTTGATGCCGTCGCCGACGATGCGCAGCGCATCGATGTCCAGCCCGCTGTCGGTTTCGTCCAGGATCGCGAACTTGGGGTCGATGATGCCCATCTGCACCATCTCGTTGCGCTTCTTCTCACCGCCGGAAAAGCCGACATTGACCGGCCGCTTCAGCATCTCCTGGTCCAGCCCCAGGCCGTCGGCCTGCGTGCGTGCCAGCTTCAGGAACTCGGCACCCGACAGCGGCTTCTCGCCCCGGCTGCCGCGCTGCGCGTTCAGGCTTTCGCGCAGGAACTGCACGTTCGACACGCCCGGAATCTCGACCGGATACTGGAAGCCCAGGAACATCCCCGCGGCGGCACGCTCATGCGGCTCCAGCGCCAACAGGTCCTGCCCGTCGAACGTCACCGATCCCGCGGTCACCTCATAGCCCGGCCGCCCGCCCAGCACATAGCCGAGCGTCGACTTGCCCGCGCCGTTCGGCCCCATGATCGCATGGATCTCACCCGCGGCCACTTCCAGCGACAGGCCCTTCAGGATTTCCTTGCCGTCGATCTCGGCGTGGAGGTTTTCAATCTTCAGCATCGTCATCTTTCTAGCCCCTCCCCTTCAGGGGAGGGGTTGGGGTGGGGCGCCCGCCGCAGGGGCGAGGCTTGCAGAATATCCAATAGTCGCGTCAGCACGCCTTCGACGTTCTGCATGACATCGGTATTGGTAAAGCGGATCGTACGATAGCCGAGTGCGGCCAGCGCAGCATCACGGCTGCGATCAGCTTCCGCATCATCGTGCGTATGGCCATCGATCTCGACCACGAGCCTTTCGGCAGGGCAGAGAAAGTCTGCGATGAACGCCCCGATTACCGCCTGCCGCCGGAACTTGAAGCCTCCGAGTTGCGAGCGCGACAGATATGACCAGAGGCGTTTCTCCGGCCCGGTCGGATTGCGCCGCATATCGGCAGCGTATCCCTGCACCCGCACCAGAGCGTCCGCGGACACGCCCCACCCCCGGCCCCTCCCCTGAAGGGGAGGGGAGCCCAGGCGCACATCCTCCTCGCGCAGCGTCAGCATCACCCCACGCTACCTTCCAGCGAAATCCCGAGCAGCTTCTGCGCCTCGACCGCGAATTCCATCGGCAGTTGCTGCAACACCTCACGCGCAAAGCCGTTGACGATCAGCGCGACCGCGGCCTCCTGGTCCAGCCCGCGCGACATGGCGTAGAACAGCTGGTCCTCGCTGATCTTGCTGGTCGTCGCCTCATGCTCGATCTGCGCGCTGGGGTTCTTCACCTCGATATAGGGCACGGTGTGCGCCCCGCACTGATCGCCCAGCAACAGACTGTCGCATTGGGTGAAGTTGCGGACATTCTCCGCGGTCGGCGTCACGCGCACCAGCCCGCGATAGGTATTGTCCGAACGCCCGGCCGAGATACCCTTGGACACGATGGTCGAACGGGTGTTCTTGCCCAGATGGATCATCTTGGTGCCGGTATCGGCCTGTTGGCGATTGTTGGTGACCGCGACCGAGTAGAACTCGCCCACCGATCCGTCGCCCGCCAGCACGCAGGACGGGTATTTCCACGTGATCGCCGATCCCGTCTCGACCTGCGTCCAGCTTACCTTGCTGTTCCGCCCCTGGCACAGCGCGCGCTTGGTGACGAAGTTGTAGATGCCGCCGACACCGTTCTCGTCGCCCGGATACCAGTTCTGGACGGTCGAATATTTGATCTCGGCATCGTCCAGCGCGACCAGTTCGACCACGGCTGCGTGCAGCTGGTTCTCGTCGCGCATCGGCGCGGTGCAACCCTCCAGGTAGGACACATAGGCGCCCTTGTCAGCCACGATCAGCGTGCGCTCGAACTGCCCGGTATTCTCCGCATTGATGCGGAAATAGGTCGACAATTCCATCGGGCAGCGGACACCCTCGGGCACGTACACGAACGTTCCGTCGGAAAAGACCGCCGAGTTGAGCGTCGCGAAATAGTTGTCGCGCTGCGGCACCACCTTGCCCAGCCACTTGCGGACCAGCTCGGGATATTCGCGCACCGCCTCGGAGATCGAACGGAAGATGACGCCTGCCGCTTCCAGCTCGGCCCGGAACGTCGTCGCCACCGACACCGAATCGAACACCGCGTCCACCGCCACCTTGCGCGCGCCCTCGACGCCGGCGAGCACCTTCTGCTCCTCGATCGGAATGCCCAGCTTTTCATAGGTCCGCCGGATCTCGGGATCGAGCTCGTTAAGCGAGGCGATCGTCGCCTTCGCCTTGGGCTCGGCGTAGTAATACGCGTCCTGATAATCGATCGGCGGCACGTTCAGCTTGGCCCAGTCGGGCGCCTCCATCGTCTGCCACAGGCGGAACGCCTTCAACCGCCAGTCGAGCATCCATTCGGGCTCGCCCTTCTTGGCGGAGATATAGCGAACCGTGTCCTCGCTCAGCCCCTTGGGCGCGAAGTCCTGCTCGATATCGGTGGCAAAGCCCCATTCGTACTTCTTCGATACGGCCGCATGGGCCTCGGCATTCTTCGTCGCCATTATGCCATCACCCCCGCGCCATCATGCGCGCTTGCTGAATCCTGCCGAACCGCCTCCGGCCCGCTTGCCAGCGTCGCCAGCGTGATACCCGCCAGCGCGCCCCTGACCGCATGGTTCACCGCGTTCCAGTGCGGCTTCATGCGGCAATCCTTCTCGATCGCGCAGTCATGCGCGCCCGCCTCGACGCACGCCGTCATCGCGATCGGCCCTTCGACCGCCTCGACGATGTCGGCAAGACTGATCGCCTCCGCCTCGCGCGCCAGCCGAAAGCCGCCGCCGGTGCCACGCGCGCTCTCGATCAAGCCCGCCGCCGACAGCCGGCTGACCAGCTTCTGCGCGGTGGGTAGCGGCACCCCCGTTTCGCCTGCCAATACGGTCGCGGTCAGCCGCACCGCGCCGCCATCCAGGCGCGCGGCACTCGACATCATCACGACCGCATAGTCGGCAAGGCTGGAGAGGCGCATCTATTCCAATCAGACCGTTTCGTTCCGATTGGGCAGATGGCTATGGGGACGGGATTCGTCAACCGCAAATCGGGCCGCTGCGGCACCAAGCGTTGCGATCAGAGTAAGCGGCTTTGCGCATGTGCCCCCGACGCGCTAACGCCGCCACCATGGCCTTCTACCACCCCCTCCTGTTCGCCATGGATGCCGAGCGCGCGCACGGCCTGACGATCGCGATGCTGTCGCGCTGGGGGGCGGTGGGCGCCCCGCTGGCGGTCGATCCGCGCCGCTTCCCCCGCCTCGCCACCCGCGTCGCCGGCCTCGACTTTCCCAATCCGGTCGGTCTCGCGGCCGGCGTCGACAAGGATGGACAGGCGATCACCGGCTTTTCCGGCCTCGGCTTCGGCAGCGTCGAGATCGGCACCCTCACGCCCAAGCCCCAGCCCGGCAACCCCAGACCCCGCCTGTTCCGGCTGGTCGAGGACAAGGGCGTGGTGAACCGCTACGGCTTCAACAATGGCGGCCTCGATGCCGGCCTTGCCCGCGCGCGCTCCGCGAAGCGTACCGCCACGCTCGGCATCAATGTCGGCGCCAACAAGGACGCCGCCGACCGGATCGCCGACTATACGCACGGCGTGCGCGCCGCCGCCCCCGTCGCCGATTACGTCACCATCAACATCTCCAGTCCCAACACGCCCGGCCTGCGCGACCTGCAGCACGGCGCCGCCCTTGCCGAACTGCTCGCCGCCTCCCGCGCGGCGGCGGGAGCCACGCCCCTGTTCCTGAAGGTCGCTCCCGACCTCGACACGGCGCAGATCGACGACATCGCCCGCGCCGCGATCGACCACCGGCTGGATGCGATCATCATCGGCAACACCACGATCACCCGCCCCGGCCTTGCCTCCCCCAATGCCACCGAGACCGGCGGCCTGTCCGGTGCGCCGCTGGCTCCCCTTGCCCGCGAGAAGCTTGCCGCCTTCCGCAGCGCCACCGGCGCGCAGATCGCGCTGATCGCGGCCGGCGGCATCGGCTCGGCCGAGGAGGCCTATGCCCGCATCCGCGCCGGGGCCAGCCTTGTCCAACTCTACTCCGCGCTGGTCTATGAAGGCCCCGGCCTGCCCGGCCGCATGTTGGAAGGGCTCGATGCCCTGCTGGCGCGCGACGGTTTCGCCAGCGTGGCGGAGGCGGTCGGCGCCTGACGTTACGGCTTGGCGCAGGCAACCCGCGCCGGTAGGTTCGCGCGCGATGAAGACCCTGCTGCTCGCCGCCGCCGCGCTCGCCCTGCCCGCCACCGCATCCGCCCGCACCACCACCAGACCCGTTAAAAAGAGCCCCGTTACCCAGGGGATGGTCAGCGCCGCCGACCCCCGCGCCGCGCAGGCCGGGGTCGACATGCTGCGCATGGGCGGCACCGCCACCGACGCCGCGATCGCCACCATGCTGGTGCTGAACGTGGTGGAGCCGCAGAATTCCGGCATCGGCGGCGGCAGCTTCTGGGTGTCCCACGCCGCCCGCACGGCCCGGCTTTCCACCATCGACGCGCGCGAGGCCGCCCCCGCCGCCGCCGACCCGCGCTGGTTCTACGCTCCCGACGGCACGCCGCTCTCGCACCGCGACGCCGTCCCCGGCGGCCGCAGCGTCGGCGTCCCCGGCGCGCTGCGCGGCATGGCGGTCGCGCATCGCCGGTCGGGCAAGCTGGCGTGGAAGACGCTGTTCGGCCCCGCCATCCGCCTCGCGCGGGAGGGGTTCACGGTCAGCGAGCGGCTGCGCGGCGGCCTGATCCGCTTCGGCACCCATGTCGATGCCGCGACCCGCGCGCGCTTCTCCGGCGCCGATGGCCAGCCGCTCCCCGTCGGCGCCACCGTCCGCGTCCCCGATCAGGCCGCGTTGTTCGAGCGTCTCGCCGCGCAAGGCGCCGACAGCTTCTATGTCGGCCCGCAGGCGCAGAAGATCGTCACCACCGTCAACACCGCCGCGCGCAACCCGTCGAGGATGACCACCGGCGACCTCGCCACCTATGATGCCAGGCCCCGCCCGCCCATCTGCGGCAGCTACCGCGCCTATCGCATCTGCGGCATGGGGCCGCCATCGGCGGGCGGCGTCGCGGTGCTGATGATCCTGAAGCAGCTCGAACGCTTCGACATGGCCGCGCTCGGCCCCGCCAGCGCCACCGCCTGGCACCTGTTCGCCGAATCCTCGCGCCTCGCCTATGCGGACCGCGACATGTACCTCGCCGATCCCGACTACGTGCAGGTGCCGGTCAAGGGCCTGCTCAGCCCCGGTTACCTCGCCACCCGCTCCGCCCTCATCGCGCCCGACCGCACCATGGCAAGCGTCTCGCCGGGCACGCCGCCGGGCGCCCCGCCCCGCGTCCGTGCGCCCGTCAGCGAGGTACCCGGCACCTCCGACCTTGCCGCCGTCGACGCCGCCGGCAACGCGGTACAGGTGACCACCACGATCGAGGGCTATTTCGGCTCCGGCCTGTCGGTCGACGGCATCTCCCTCAACAACGAGCTGACCGATTTCGACATCGTGCCCGTCGAGGACGGCCGCCTCGTCGCCAACCGGGTGGAGGGCGGCAAGCGCCCGCGCAGTTCGATGTCGCCCACCATCGTCTACGATCCCGCCGGCCGGGTCCGCCTCGCGGTCGGCGCGGCGGGCGGCTCGACCATCATCGCGCAGGTCGCCAAGGCGATCATCGGCGTCATCGACTGGAAACTCAGCGCACAGGATGCGATCGGCCTCGGCCTCGTCTACGCCCCCGGCCAGGTCGCCACTGTGGAGAAGGGCACCACCCTCGAACCCCTCGTCCCCCGGCTTCGGGCGCTGGGCGAGCAGGTCCGCGTCGCCCCCCTCGGCCTGAAGGCCAACGCCATCGAGCGGGTGAACGGCCGCTGGGTCGGCGCCGCCGATCCGCGCAGCGAGGGCGTGGCGATCGATGTCGCCGGCAACGTCACCCGCATCCGCCGTCAGGGCTCGATCTTCGACCGCCCGGCGGAATAAGCAACGAAAACAGAACCCCGTGCGTCGCACCGACGATGATGCGGGCGATCAGGAGAGGCCGATGCGAACGCTGGAACATTTTCCCAACCTCGTCACCATGTTCTTCACCCGCGCCGCGGGGAAGGGCGACGCGCCCTTTCTGTCGCGCAAGCAGAACGGCGCCTGGGTCTCGATCAGCTGGGCGGACGCCGCGCGTGCCGTCGCCAGCCTTGCCAACGCGCTGACCGATATCGGCCTGCAACGTGGCGACCGGGTGATGCTGGTCAGCGAGAATCGGCCGGAATGGTGCATCGCCGACCTCGCGATCATGGCCGCCGGCTGCGTGACGGTGCCGACCTACACCACCAATACCGAGCGCGACCACGCGCACATCATCGAGAATTCGGGCGCCCGCGCGGTCATCGTCTCGACGCAGAAGCTCGCCAACACGCTGATGCCCGCCGTCCTGCGCTCGACCCATCTCGAAAAGGTGATCGGGATCGAGCCGCTGCGCCTGGGGCAAAGCCAGATCGAATGCTTCCAATATGACGCGCTGATCGACAAGCATGCCGCGGACCCCGCCACGGTGGCCGCACGCGCCGATTTCGTGCGCGGCGATCTGGCATGCATCATCTACACCTCGGGCACCGGCGGCGCGCCCCGCGGCGTGATGCAGCATCACGGCGCGATCCTTCACAACGTCAATGGCTGCGTGCGCATCATCGCCGAGGATTTCTCCTGGGACGATGAGGAGGTGTTCCTGTCCTTCCTGCCCCCCAGCCACGCCTATGAGCATACCGGCGGCCAGTTCCTGCCCATCGGCCTGGGCGGCCACATCTATTATGCCGAAGGCCTCGACAAGCTCGCCGCCAATATCGAGGAGGTGCGCCCGACGATCATGGTCGTCGTGCCCCGCCTGTTCGAGGTGCTGCGCACCCGCATCACCAAGGGCATCGAGAAGAAGGGCGGCCTTGCCGCGCGCCTGCTCGGCCACGCGCTCGATCTCGGTGCGAAATCCTATGACGGCCGCCTGCGCCTCGTCGACCGCCCCCGCCAACTGGCGGTGGGCACGCTGTTCAAGCCCAAGATCTCCAAACGCTTTGGCGGCCGGTTGAAGGCGATGGTATCGGGCGGCGCGCCGCTCAACCCGGAAATCGGCATCTTCTTCCACTCGATCGGGCTCACCGTGCTGCAAGGCTATGGCCAGACCGAAGCGGCGCCCGTCATCGCCTGCAACCGCCCGTCCGCGGGCCTGCGCATGGACACGGTCGGCCCGCCGCTCGCCGATACCGAGGTGCGGATCGCCGACGATGGCGAGATACTGGTGCGCGGCGAACTCGTCATGCACGGCTATTGGCATAACGAGGCGGAAACCGACCGCGTGCTGCAGGATGGCTGGCTGCACACCGGCGACATCGGCGAGTTCGACGCGGCCGGTCGCATCAAGATCACCGACCGCAAGAAGGACATCATCATCAACGACAAGGGCGAGAATGTCGCGCCCCAGAAGGTGGAGGGGATGCTGACCCTCCAGCCCGAGATCCTTCAGGCGATGATCGCGGGCGACCGCCGCCCCTATATGGTCGCGCTCATCGTTCCCGATCCCGAATGGACGCAGGAATGGTGTGCGAAGCGCGGCACCGCCTGCCGGGCGGACGCGCTATGGGACGATCTCGACTATCGCGCCGCGCTCACCGCCGCGGTCGACCGGGTAAACCGCGACCTGTCCGTCACCGAGCGCATCCGCCGCTTCATCCTGGCCGACGAACCCTTCGCGATCGAAAACCAGCAGATGACCCCCTCGCTCAAGATCCGCCGCCACATCATCCGCCAGATCTACGGCGAGAAACTGGACGCGCTCTACAAGGGGTGACCACTAACCCCCTCTCCCCTCCGGGGAGAGGGAGGGGCCCGCCGCGAAGCGGTGGGAGGGTGAGGGGCTGCCAAGCGGCGCTGCGCCTGTGGCTTCCCCTCACCCTTCCCCCTGCCTGAAGGCAGCGGGCCCCTTCCCTCTCCCCGCAGGGGAGAGGGAGCCCAGCCTCACTTCTTCGGCACCACCTTCAACGTCCAGTCCCGCTCCGGCCGCAGATATTTCACCGCAACCGCCTGCAACTGCGCCGGATCGATCGATACGAAATCCTGCGCCAGCTGCTGCGTCGCCTCCACCCGCTTGGGATCGAACGAGGCGCCGCCCAGCTGCTGCAACCAGAACTGGTTGCCGGAGGATGCGCGCAGGATGAACTGCCCCATCGGCCGCTTGATGCGCTGCAACTCGTCCGCCCCGATCGGGTTCGCCACCAGGTCGGCGGCGATCTCGCGCGCCAGGGTGAAGAAGAAGTCCACCTTGTCCGGCGCCACCTGCCCGATCGCGATCATCCGCCCGCCGCCCGACAGGCCGATGGGCCACTGGCTCGCCACCTGCGGCGTATAGCTCGCCCCCGCCTCGGAGCGCAGCCGGTCGAACAGCCGGTCGGAGAACACCTGCGCCAGCACGTCGAGCCGCGTCCGGTCGCGCCAGTCAGCACTCCCGCCCCCGGTCGGCCACGCGATCACCGCCGCCGCCTGGTCCGCCGCTCCGTCATGCGTCCTGACGACGGGCGCCGCGACATGCGCCGGAAACCGGATCGCCGGCGCCGCCCCGGTCGCCGCCGGACGCGGCTTCAGCGCGCCGAACGTCCGGCCTACCGCCGCGATCGCCTCGTCCGCCTTCACATCGCCGAACACCGACACCTCGATCGGGCCGGAGGCGAGCAGCGGCGCCCACAGCGCCTTGAACGCGGCGGGCGTCGTTCCCGCCACCACCTCGGGCGTGGGCGTTCCCCAGCGCGGATCGCCGTCGTGCAGCAACCGCTCCAGATCGCGGCTGATCACCCCGTCGGGCGAGGCGCTGAACCCGGCATAGGCCGCGCGCACCACGGCCTTGGCGCGGGTCAGGGGTGCCGGGTCCCAGGCGGGTGCCGCCAGCTTGGCCGCCATCAGTTGCAGATTGTCGGCATAATCGCTCGGCGAGGTGATCGCCCCCAGTGCGAACGCATCATTCTCGATGCCGAAGTCCAGCCCCAGCCGGCGCCCGGCGCTCAACTGGTCCAGGTCGCCCTGGTCCAGCTTGCCGATGCCGCCCGCCATCAACGCCAGGTCCGCCGCCCAGATCGGGCTCTCGCGGTTCGCGGGCAGCGCGTTATAACCCTGCCCGAACCGGGCACGCAGATAAACGCGCCCCGTTTCCGACGCGTTGGGGAACAGCAGCAGGCGCACGCCATTGGCGAACACCACCTGTTCCATGTCCAGCGCCGGGATCGCCTGGCGCGAGACGACCTTGCCCGGCGTTCCCAGCCTGGGCAGTTGCGCAAAGGTGACGTTGGCCTGTTGCCGCCGCTTGCCCGCCAGCGCGGACACGTCCGCCTTCAACGCCGCCGCCAGCTTCGTCGCGACACCCGGGTCGGGGCTGCGCGTGTTGACCAGCGCCCGCGTGGCATCCCCCTGGAAGATCTTGCGGGTGGAGGCGAGCAGCGTCTCCGGCGTGAACATCTTCTTGGCAATCGCGTCCTTCAGGATCGCATAGGACGTCTCCGGCCCCGTCACCGTTTCGCGGATGTCGAGCGCCTCGACCATGTCATCGGCCTGCCGCGCGCCGGCCTCCACCCGCGCTGTCTCCACCTGGGTGCGCATGATGGTGTCGAAATCGGTCAGTTCGCGGTCGACCTCGGCCTGCCCCGGCGCGGTCGCCATCGCATCGGCGATCACCGCGCGCACGTCCTTCAGCGCCGCCTCCCAGTCGTCGCCCACCGGCACGATGTTCACCGCGGTCAGGTTCGCCGATCGCGACACGTCGTCCAGGCTGACCCCCGCCTGCAGGAAGCTGCCCCCGGCCCGCGCGCGCGTCTCCAGCCGCCGGCTAATCAGCCGCGTCGCCAGCATGTCGACCAGCCGCTTCTGGTTGAAGATGATCGTGTCGTCCTGATACCGCCATGGCCGCATCACGCCCATCACCACCACCGGCGGCAGGCCGGGCTCCGCGATCGATGCCGATGGCGGCTGATCCGCCTGTGGCGTGCCGAAATCGGGGTCCACCGGCTTCTCGCCCACCCCCTTCCAGTCGGCGAAATTCTTGGCGATCAGCCGCGCGAACACCGCCGGGTCCATGTCGCCGGAGATGATGACCACCGCCCGCTCGGGCCGATACCAGCGGTCGTGGAACGCGCGCACGCTGGCCGCGGTCGCCGCCTGCAACGTCTCCACCTGCCCAATCGGCGAGCGCTGGCTGAGCGGTTGCCCGGCAAAGAAGGTTTCGCGCAGCTTGTCGGACCAGCGTACCTGCGGCCCCGGCTGTTCGCGCCGCTCGGCCAGCACCACCGGGCGTTCCGCGGCCAGCGCCGCGTCGGTCAGCGCAGGCTTTTCCATCATGCCCGACAGGATCTTCAGGCTTTCGTCCAGCCCCGCCTCGGTCGCGCCCGGCAGGTCCAGCTTGTAGACGGTCTGGGTGGGCGTGGTCGACGCATTCGAATCCGATCCGAACGTCGCGCCGAACCGCTGCCAGATGCGCTTGGCCTCGCCATCGGGCACATATTCCGATCCGCGAAAGCTCAGATGCTCGATGAAGTGCGCGAAACCGCGTTCCGAATCCCGCTCGTTCAACGACCCGGCATCGATCCGCACCCGAACCGCCACCTGCCCCGGCGGCACTCCGTTCTTGCG
This sequence comes from Sphingomonas carotinifaciens, assembly GCF_009789535.1. Classification (NCBI taxonomy): domain Bacteria; kingdom Pseudomonadati; phylum Pseudomonadota; class Alphaproteobacteria; order Sphingomonadales; family Sphingomonadaceae; genus Sphingomonas; species Sphingomonas carotinifaciens. The sequence continues at coordinate 3,344,056 of NZ_WSUT01000005.1, forward strand.
CACCGCATAGCGCAGGCCGTTGGGCAGCGTGCCGAAGGCCCAGGCCTTGTCCTGCGGCAGGTCCGACCCCTTGTAGAGCCAGGGGGTCTGGTCGACGCCGGGGATCGGCGGCACCGCGGCGGGTGCCGGTTGCTGCACCGGCGCGACGGGGGCGGCCTGCGGGGCCGGTGCCTGCTGCCCGGACACCGGCGCCAGGCCGGCCAGTCCCAGCCCGAGGAAGAGAAGGACGGGAGCGCGATATGCGCGCGAAGGAAACGCCATAGGCACCACCCTGTACCCGCTCGCGGCCCCCTCCGCCAGCCACGCCCGCCGCATCCTTGCCCGATCCCGCCATCATTTCGACCCATAGCGCGACTAGAGCGCCGATACTGGCCGGCCACGGCACGGCAACAACAGACAAGTGGTTGATCCGATGGGCGTTGAGGTAAAAGTTGGACAGGACCGTCTTTTATGGCGGAACGCGGACGACGCACCCCGTGGCCGCGCCGTCACCCCCGATCTCGGCTCGATCTCGGGCGCGCCGCAACCCGGTGCCCCGATGCAGGCCGAACGCGGCCGCCCCTTCATCATCCGCTTCGGCAAGCAGATCCGCGGCGTGTTCGACCGGCTGATCGGCTCGTCCTCGCTCGTCTCGAACGACCCCGTCCTCGACACCCGCGACTTCGCCTGGACCGCCGCCCTGCGCGACAACTGGCAGGCGATCCGTGACGAGGCGGTCTCCGTCGCGCTCCAGGGGCAGGCCAGCCCCAGCCTCGCCACCATCTCGCCCGACCACCGCTCGATCGCGGAGGTGAACAAGTGGCGCTCCTTCTTCCTGTGGGGCTACAGCTATCCGATTGCGGACAATCTTGCGCGTTGCCCGCGTACCGCCCAGGTCGTCGCCTCCATCCCCGGCCTCAACTCCGCCTTCTTCTCGATCCTCGCGCCCGGCACCCACATCCCCGATCACCGCGGCGTCACCAAGGGGCTGATCACCTGTCATCTCGGCCTGATCGTGCCGCGCGACGGCGATGTGCGGATGCGCGTCCACGACCGCATCGTCCGCTGGGCGGAGGGCGAGACGCTGGTCTTCGACGATACCTACCAGCATGAGGTCTGGAACGAGACGAACGGCACCCGCGTCGTCCTCCTCATCCAGTTCGAACGCCCCCTGCGCCAGCCGGGCAAATGGTTCGCCGACCTGTTCATGGGCTTCGTCCGCCGCTCCGCCTTCGTCCAGGAAGCGCGCACCAACATCGACACCTGGAACGCCGCCGTGAAACAGATGGACGTGTGACCTTTCACCCTCTCCCCCACGGGGAGAGGGCATATTGCCTCCCCGACTTAACCCCCGGAAACGATCCCTTTCCCCCAACCCGCTTGATCCCCGCCCCGCGCCGCGCCACATGCTCCCCATGCTGATCGAAACCGAAGCCACGCCGAACCCCGCGACGCTGAAGTTCCTGCCCGGCCGGGCGGTGATGGACGCCGGCACCCGCGATTTCGCCACTCCCGAAGAGGCCACCGCCAGCCCGCTGGCCGAGGCGATCTTCGACCTGGGCGACGTCACCGGCGTCTTTTTCGGCCGCGACTTCGTCTCGGTGACGATCGCGCCCGGCATCAACTGGGCGGACGTGAAGCCCGACGTTCTCGGCATCCTGCTCGACCATTTCTCCGCCAACATGCCGCTCTTCCGCCAGGGCAGCGCCGACTTCGCCGTGCCCGTCGAGGAAGAAAGCTTTGCCGACGATCCCGCCGATGCCGACATCGTCGCCCAGATCCGCGAGTTGATCGAAACCCGCGTCCGCCCGGCGGTGGCAAATGACGGTGGCGACATCGTCTATCGCGGCTTCGACAAGGGCAAGGTGTACCTGCGGATGCAGGGCGCCTGCGCCGGCTGCCCGTCCTCGTCCGCCACGCTCAAGAACGGCATCGAGCAGTTGCTGCGCCACTATGTTCCCGAAGTCACCGAAGTGAGGGCCGTCTGATGCAGCCGCTCGACGACGCCGCGCTCGACCGGCTGTTCCGCGAAGCCCGCACCTTCAATCATTATCTCGATACGCCCGTCGAAACCTCGGCGCTGCACGCGATCTGGGACCTGATGAAGTTCGGCCCCACCTCCGCCAACCAGCTTCCCGCCCGCCTCGTCTGGTGCACCAGCCAGGAGGCCAAGGACCGGCTCGCCGCCTGCGCCAGCGACTCGAACGCGGCCAAGATCCGCAAGGCTCCCGTCGCGGTCGTCATCGGCATGGACGTGAACTTCCACGAACACCTGCCCGATCTTTATCCGCATGTGAACGCAAAAAGCTGGTTCGACGGCAATGCCGAACTGCGCGAGGCGTCCGCCTTCCGCAACAGCTCGCTTCAGGCCGGCTATTTCATCCTGGCCGCCCGCGCGCTGGGGCTGGATACCGGTCCGATGTCGGGCTTCGACGCCGGACAGGTCGATCTCGCCTTCTTCGCGGATCAGCCCGGCGTGCGTACCAACCTGATCTCGACGCTCGGTTACGGCGATCGCTCGACGCTCCACCCCCGCAACCCGCGGCCGGACTTCGACCGCTTCAACCGCATCGCCTGATCCCTTGCGCACGCTCGTCATCGAGACCGCCACCGCCGCCTGCTCGGTCGCGCTGATCGAGGACGGGCGGGTGATCGACCATGCGCATGACGTGGTCGGCCGCGGTCATGCCGAAAAGCTGGTGCCGATGATCGCCGCGCTGGATGGCGGCGGCCGGGCGGATCGCATCCTGGTGGATTGCGGCCCGGGCAGCTTTACCGGCATCCGCGTCGGGCTCGCCGCCGCGCGCGGCCTCGCCTTTGGCTGGCAGGTGCCGGTCGCGGGCTTTCAGTCGCTCGCGCTCGTTGCCGCCGCCGCCCTGGCCGCGCACGATCTGGCGGAGGTGTGCGTCGTGCTGGAGGGCGGGCATGGCGAGGTGTTCGTGCAACCCTTCGCCGCCGATCTCACGCCGCTCGCCCCCGCCGCCTCGCGCAAGTCCGATGCCGCGCTCGCCGACCTCGGCGGCCGCACCGCGGTCGGCAACGGCGTCCACCGGCTGACCGCGCTCGCCCCCGACCTGCCCGTGATCGAGGCGCTGCCCGACGCCGCGGAGGCGCATCGCCTGCCTCCCGCCCAGGCCGATCTGCCGCCGCGGCCGATCTATGGCCGGGCGCCCGATGCGAAGCCCCCCACGCCCAGGACCGCGCTCGGGGTCGCTGCGTGATGGCGACGCGCAGCCTCACGCTGCGCACCGGCGATGCGCGCGACGTGGGCGTGATGGATGCGCTGATGGCCGCCGCGTTCGAGGCCCGCTGGGGCGAGGCATGGACCCGGTCGCAGGCGATGGGCGTGCTGGCGATGCCCGGCATCCACCTGGTCTTCGCGCTGGTCGACGACATTCCCGCCGGCTTCGCCCTCACCCGCGCCGTGCTGGACGAGGCCGAGCTGCTGCTGCTGGCCGTCACGCCGGCGCATCGCCGCGCCGGCGTCGGCACCGCGCTGATGCAGGGTGTGCTGACCGACTGCGCCGCGCGCGGCGTGACCCACCTCCACCTCGAAGTGCGCGAGAACAATCCCGCCATCGCCTTTTACCAGCGTCACGGCTTCACGCGTCAGGGCATTCGCCGCGGCTATTACCGGGGCCATGACGGCGTGGCTTATGATGCGCATACCTACGCGCGGGTGGTGGGATAGCTTCGGAAGCCCCCCGGGAGGGTAGAGGGCAGAAAGTCCCACTTATTGCGAATCGCTATCCTCTTTTCGCAAAAACGCTTTGGGCCTATATGATGGTGCGTCCCAAGGAGTAGTGAAGCATGGCCCGCAAAATCGATCTGGAAGCGCTCTGCGCGCAAAAGGGGCTGCGCATCACCGAGCAGCGGCGCGTCATCGCGCGCGTGCTGTCCGAGGCCGAGGATCACCCCGATGTCGAAAAGGTCTATGAGCGTGCCGCCGCGATCGACCCCGGCATCTCGATCGCCACCGTCTATCGCACCGTGCGCCTGTTCGAAGAGGCCGGCATCCTCGACCGCCACGATTTCGGCGACGGTCGCGCCCGCTACGAGCCTTCGCCCGAGGCGCATCACGACCATCTGATCGATGTCGAGACCGGCCGCGTCATCGAATTCGTCGATCCCGAACTCGAACAGCTGCAAAAGGCGATCGCCGAGAAGCTCGGCTTCCGCCTCGTCGATCACCGCATGGAACTCTACGGCGTCAGCCTCGATCGCCAGCCGAAGCCGGATCGTTGAAGCAGGGCCGGCTGGCGATCCGGGTCGCCGGCCTTTCCGCCAGTCTTGCCGGCGCGCTGGCCCTTCACGGCGCCTGGCGCAGCGGGCGGCGCGCCTCGCCCTGGCCGCGGCGGTTTCTGGCCCGCGTCGCGCGCATCGCCGGCGCGCGGGCCCGCATCGTCGGCCAGCCGCTGACCCGCGACGTGATGTTCGTCGCCAATCATCAGAGCTGGCTCGACATTCCCCTGCTCGCCGGCGCCACCGGCACCAGCTTCGTCGCGAAGGCCGAACTCGCCCGCACGCCGCTGGTCGGCTGGCTGTGCGGCCTCAACCGGACCCTGTTCATCGAGCGCGCCGACCGTCTCGGCATTGCGGACCAGGTGCAGGCGATCCGCGACGCCCTCGCCCGCGGCCAGCCGCTGGCCATCTTTCCCGAAGGCACCACCGGCGACGGCCGGGCATTGCTCCCCTTCAAGCCCGCCCTCTTCGCCGCCCTCGACCCCGCCCCGCCCGGCATCCGCGTCCAGCCCGTGCGCATCGACTATGGCCCGGCCATGGCCGATCTCGCCTGGCCCGATGGCGAACATGGCCAGACGAACGCCGCCCGCGTCCTTCGCCGCCCCGGCCGCTTCACGGCAACCCTCACCTTCTGCCCCCCCTTCGACCCCGCCGACCACCCCGGCCGCAAAGCCATCGCCGCCGCGGCCCGCCGCCGGATCGCGGATGCCGCCCCAAGGGATTGCGACACCCCCCAGCCCCGTTCGTGCTGAGCGAAGTCGAAGCACAGCCACCGCCGCCTGATAACGACGCTGTCCTACAACCCCCGATTCTGCTACATCGCAGCCATGGGACAGTCCCTCCCCGCTTGCGCCTTCATCCAACCGCACGATTGCAAAAAAGGTAAGTGGACACGGACGGGGGGACGTAGTGTCCACTTCCGCGCGCCGCCCCTCCCGCCGGCCGCGCGACTCTGCTATGGGCCCCGCCCATGAAGTCCAATCCGAAGACCTTCCACGTCAAATCGTTCGGCTGCCAGATGAACGTCTATGACGGCGAGCGCATGGCCGAACTGATGGCCGCCCAGGGCCTGACCGCGACCGATGATGCGAACGCGGCCGACCTCGTCGTGCTCAACACCTGCCACATCCGCGAACGCGCGACCGAAAAGGTCTATTCGGACATCGGCCGCTTGCGCAAACACGCGCGCCAGCAGGGTCACGACCCGATGATCGCCGTCGCCGGCTGCGTCGCGCAGGCCGAAGGCGACGAGATCGTCCGCCGCGCGAATGTGGACGTCGTCGTCGGCCCGCAGGCGTACCACAACCTCCCCGAACTCGTCGCAAAGGCCGCAAAGGGCGAGGCCGCGCTCGATACCGACATGCCGCTCGCCAGCAAGTTCGGCAAGCTGCCCGGCCGCCGCAAGGTCGGCCCGTCGGCCTTCCTGACCGTGCAGGAGGGGTGCGACAAGTTCTGCACCTATTGCGTCGTGCCCTATACCCGCGGTGCGGAGATCAGCCGCCCCTTCGCCGCGATCGTGGACGAGGCAAAGGCGCTGGTGGGTGCGGGCGCGCGCGAGATCACGCTGCTCGGCCAGAACGTCAACGCGTGGAACGATGCCGAGGATCACGGCCTGCACGGCCTGATCCGCACCCTCGACCGGATCGAGGGGCTGCACCGCATCCGCTACACCACCAGCCACCCCAACGACATGACGCAAGGGCTGATCGATGCGCATGGCGATGTGGAAAGCCTGATGCCCTTCCTGCATCTGCCGGTGCAGGCGGGCAACGACCGCGTGCTGAAGGCGATGAACCGCGCGCACAGCCGCGACTCCTATCTGCGCCTGATCGACCGGATCCGCGCGGTGCGGCCGGACATCGCGCTGTCCGGCGACTTCATCGTCGGCTTTCCCGGCGAAACGGAGGCCGAGTTCGCCGACACGCTCAGCCTCGTCGACGCGCTCGGCTATGCGCAGGCGTTCAGCTTCAAATATTCGCCACGCCCCGGCACGCCTGCCGCCGACATGGCCGATCAGGTCGAGGCGGAGGTGATGGACGACCGTCTCCAGCGGCTTCAGGCCGCACTCAACCGGGACCAGCACGCCTTCAACCTCGCCAGCGTCGGGCGCACCTGCGACGTGCTGATCGAACGCCGCGGCAAGCTGCCCGGCCAGATGCTCGGCAAATCGCCCTGGTTGCAGTCGGTTCACCTGATCGGCGACCACGCGATCGGCGACGTGGTGACGGTGCAGTTGAGCGCCGCCGGCCCCAATTCGCTGACCGGCACGCAGACGCTGCGCGCGGCGGCCTGACTGCGCATCGTGGGCAACCGATTTTCCCACTGGCGCTCCGCCCGTTCGCGCACCATCTTCACGGCAATCCGCGAAGAAAGGATCGCATGAGCCGTAAGCCCCTTCCCGCCCGTGCCGGTGAACGCAGCCGGGTGGAACTGGTGTTCGAAAAGCCGCAGATGCTTGCCCATCTGTTCGGCCAATATGATCGCAATCTGGTCGCGCTGGAAAACCGGCTGGGGGTCTACATCACCGCGCGCGGCAACCGTGTCGGGCTGGAGGGCACCGCCGAACAGGTGGCGATGGCCCGCGATGTGCTGAACGATCTCTACGCCCGCATCGGTCGCGGCGAGGAGGTCGATACCGGTCTGGTCGACGCCTCGATCGCGATGGCGGCGGAACCGACGCTGGACGGCATCGTCTCGGCGGAGCGGTCCTCGCCCCCGCCGATCATGATCCGGACCCGCAAGAAGACGATCGTGCCCCGCACCCCCGCCCAGGCGCATTACATGAAGGAGCTCGTGTCCAACGACATGATCTTCGCGCTCGGGCCGGCGGGCACGGGCAAGACCTATCTGGCGGTGGCGCAGGCGGTGGCACAGCTCATCACCGGCTCGGTCCAGCGCCTGATCCTGTCGCGCCCGGCGGTGGAGGCGGGCGAGCGGCTCGGCTTCCTGCCCGGCGACATGAAGGAGAAGGTCGATCCCTATCTCCGCCCGCTCTACGATGCGCTCTACGACTGCCTGCCCGCCGAGCAGGTGGAACGCCGCATCGCCAGTGGCGAGATCGAGATCGCGCCGATCGCCTTCATGCGCGGCCGCACGCTCGGCGACGCCTTCGTCATTCTCGACGAGGCGCAGAACACCACGCCGGCGCAGATGAAGATGTTCCTGACCCGCTTCGGCCAGAACAGCCGGATGGTGATCTGCGGCGATCCCAACCAGGTCGATCTGCCAGGCGGCGTCGCCGCCTCGGGCCTTGCCGATGCCGTTCGCCGGCTGGAGGGGCTGGAGAGCATCGCGATGAGCCGCTTCACCGCCGCCGACGTGGTCCGCCACCCGATCGTCGGTCGCATCGTCGAGGCGTATGAAGGCCCCGACGCATGATCCAGATCGAACTCTCCCGTGAGGAGCCGTGGGCGCATGCGGACTGGGACGGCCTCGCCACCCGCGCCGCGCGCGCCGCGATCGAACGGACACCGCACGGCCCCCTGCTCACCACGCCGGCGCTGGTCGAGATCAGCGTCCGCCTGACCTCCGACGACGAGGTTCACCACCTCAACAAGCAGTATCGGGGCAAGGACAAGCCGACCAACGTCCTGTCCTTCCCGATGGTGCAGCCCGACCTGATCGAAACCGTCAGCCAGAATTCGGATGATGGCGAGCTGCTGCTCGGCGATATCGTCCTGGCGCACGGCGTCTGCGTCGCGGAGGCGGCCGAGCGCGGCATCGCGGTGGAAACCCATGCCACCCATTTGATGGTGCACGGCGTGCTTCATCTGCTAGGCTACGACCATATGGACGACGACGAGGCAGAGGCGATGGAGGCGATCGAGCGCGACGCGCTGGCCTCGCTCGGCATCGACGACCCTTACAGCGTTCGCGAGGACTAGAAGACCTTCCCATGTCAGAGGGCCAAAGTAGCACCGTCGGCGGTGACTCCCAGGAAAACGGGATATGGAGCGGCCTGCGCTCGCTGATCTTCGGCGAGCAGCAGGAGGAGTCGCTGCGCGAGCAGCTTGAGGAGGCGATCGACCGGCACGAGGGCGATCCCGGCCCCGATGCCAAGGGCGACCTGACCCCGCTGGAGCGGCAGATGGTCCGCAACCTCCTGCATTTCGGCGAGCGCGACGCCGGCGACGTCGGCGTGCCGCGCGCCGACATCATCGCGGTGGAGGAACGCACCACCTTCGACCATCTCGTGCAGATCTTTGCGGAGGCCGGGCACAGCCGCCTGCCCGTCTACCGCGAAAGCTTGGATGAGGTGATCGGCATGGTCCACATCAAGGACGTGTTCAACATCCTGGCGACCGGGGCGGAGCATCCCGCGACCATCGCCGGGCTGATCCGCGATCCGCTCTATGTGCCCATGTCCCGCGGCGCGCTCGATCTGCTCGCCGACATGCGCCAGAAGCGCGTCCATCTCGCGGTCGTGCTCGATGAATATTCCGGCACCGAGGGGCTCGTCACGATCGAGGACCTGATCGAGGAGATCGTCGGCGAGATCGAGGACGAGCATGACGATGCGCCCCAGGCGCTGCTCGTGCCGCTCGACGGCGGCGCCTGGGATGCCGACGCCCGCGTCGGTCTGGCGGAGGTCGCCCGCACGGTCGACCCGGCGCTGGAGGAAGCGGAGGAGGATGTCGACACGCTCGGCGGCCTCACCGCGGTGATCGCGGGGCAGGTGCCCGACATCGGTACCCTGGTCGCACACCCCACCGGCTGGACGATCGAGGTGTTGGAAGCGGACGAACGCCGCATCCACCGCCTGCGCCTCCACCCGCCGATACCGGCTCCGGAAGACGAGTGAACCGACCCGCGACGAGGCCGCCGATGCCGCCCGTCGCAAAATTCAGGCAATCGATCACAGACGGTCGATCAATGCGTTTTGCCGTTTGAACCGAAGCTGTCACTACCCGTTCCAGAATTCGAACGGAACTTGGGAGAGACTCCATGGCAGACGACAAGAAGCGCCCGACGCTCACCACTTCCGCCGGCGCGCCGGTGGGCGACAATCAGAACGCGATCACCATCGGCCCGCGCGGCCCCCTGCTGCTCCAGGACTATCAGCTCATCGAGAAGCTGGCGCACCAGAATCGGGAGCGCATCCCGGAACGGGTCGTCCACGCAAAGGGCTGGGGTGCGTTCGGCACGCTGACCGTCACCTCGGATGCGGTCACCAAATACACCAACGCCGCGCTGTTCAACGAGGTCGGCAAGAAGACCGACCTGCTCCTGCGCTTCTCCACCGTCGCGGGCGAACAGGGCGCGGCCGATGCCGAGCGCGACGTGCGCGGCTTCTCGTTCAAATTCTATACCGAGGAGGGCAACTGGGATCTGG